>NZ_AKNV01000005.1 GCF_000274605.1 Helicobacter pylori NQ4053 | reverse complement strand
ATCATCAAAAGCTTGGCTGATTTTTGCAAGAGTTCATTTAATGCGTCTATTTTATCCTTAAAGTTTTGATCCCTTTTTTCCAATTCTTTAGCCATTTTTTCTTTAAAAGAAACTCTATCATTTTGCATCTTTTTGATTTTTTGCTCTAATTGATGGATTAAATTAAAAAGCTGTTTTTCGCTGTATTGGGTGTAATCTTTGTTGGTGGTGTTTGGCATATTTATTCCTTTTAAAATATAAGATCAGTTCATTATAGCACAAGCGATAGAGTGGGATAAACTAGAAATCAAAACTTAAAGATTGAAAAGCGGATTGGGAAGTTAATGAAAAAATTAAAGATCAAAAGATTAAAAAGAAGCGGATTGAAAAATCAGTGAAAAGATTAAAAGATCTTTTAGTAAAAAATTTTAAAAAAGTTTAAAAGAATAAAAGTTCTGTGAGTGAAAAATAATCGTTTTAGATTTGATTTTATAATAAACTCATTTTATTGAGTTTTATTTTATTAAAGAGATAGGAAGCATTTGAAATCATTCTCCCCCTTTTAACCCTACTAAATCCCCCTAAAGAACGCTTTTTTAAAAACCTTAACTTAGCGTCAAGTTTTCTACTAAATAATCACTAAAAACGCTAAAAAGGATTTTTCATCAAAATCCCCAAAAAACTCAAAGATTAAAAAGCGAAAGCAGTGGGGATCAGCAAAAAGAAAAAGATCAAACCCCCCAAAAAAAAAGAAAGTTTAAAAAAGAAATACCCTTAAAAAGAAGAATTTAAAAAGAAACCCAATTAAAAAGAAGAATTACAAAACAAAGGACTTACAAAAAATTAAACCCCTACCAAAACAAAGGGTTTAAAAAGAAACCCCTTAAAAAGGGAGTTTCACAAAGGGGTTTAATGCGAGCTTTTAGTAAGCGAACACGTAATTCAAATACACGCTATAGAGTCTGCGGTATTTGAGTTCGGCCCCCATGAAGGAATAGTAGTTCGTGTTAATGGTGGGGATTTTAAGCCCTAACTCAATCCCATGCTGAGCCACATGATCGCTGCCTTTTTTCTTAGATCTGGCTAAATTCATCCTCACTCCCATGTTGAATAAGAATTGGAAATTCGCCACATTCAGTTTAGCGTTATAGACATTATTCACGGTGGCTAAATTCACATACTCAGAATTAAGCCATGAAGTGCCGGCTAACGCAATGCCTCCAAAAAGCCCCACAGAAAGCTTGTTGTTTTTGCCTAAGAAATTGGTGGCTTTATCGTTGATGAAGTTATAGAGGGCGTCCGCTCCAAAGCCATAAGTCCACACATCAGAAGCTGAGTTGAAAAAGCTGGATTTAATAAACGCATGGTTGTAATCAGAAAAGCCGTAGTATCTTGCGCCCCACTTTCTTTTTTGGCCAAAAAATTGTTTGTAGCCCACTTGAATACCGATCCCATTCATCGCGCCGTTGTTGGTTTGAGAGCTGACGATGCCCACTTTCCTAAAGGGGTTACGCCCTAACTCTTGGTTGATGGTTTGGATTTGGTTGTAAGAATTTTGATTCAAGTAGTAGTTGGTTTCTATGCCTTGCGGGCTATAGGGGTTATTCTTTTGCTCACCGCATTTTGCAAGCTTTGCGCGTTAGGGATGCTAGAGAGCGCAGTAGTGATGCTGTTATAGGTGTTGCCCAATTCGCTGTATCTGGATTTGAAATTCACCAAAGTGTCAGCGATGTTTTCGGCTTGCTGTATCTGCTGTTCTTGAGTGCCAAAATGAGCGATGCTGTTGTTCAAGTTCGTTATGGTTTGTTCCACATAGGCGCAACCGGAAGCGAAAGTTTGAGTGGTAACTGTGCCAGGAGCTGAACCTTGTGTGCCACTAGTGCCAGCTGTTGAGGGGTTGTTGCATGTGGCTAAAAAGCCTGTAACAAAATTTTTAAAATTCCCGCTAAGATTTTCTGGGTTAATGGCTTGCCCCACTTGATGGGATAAATCAAGCATTTTGGCTTGCGCGCTAGCGTTAGCGAGCATGCCTTGCGCAAAGCTAGCGTCTGTGAAAGGGTTGAAAGGCTTGCCATTATTACCACCCACTTGAGCGGATTGTTCATTGCTGTTAATAACGCTCGTTTGATTGACAAGCTCTTGCGCGTCCGTGATCATCTTTTGGATCGCGCTGATCTCTTGTGAAAAAGCACCGCATATTTTCCCAGTAGTAGTAGAGAATTTTGGGGCATTAGCCTCATTACTATTATTAGCATGGAAATACGGGCATGCTTCGTTGATGGTGTTGATGAGCGTGCTCGCTTGCGCTAAGAGCGCTTGAGCGCTATCAGGCACACCCTCTAATTTGTTAGTGATTTCGGTGTAGGAGACATGTGATGTGTTACCACTCGCTGTGCTATCAACCACTTTTGAACTGATCGTGGTGGTTACGCTTTTGCCGTCTATGGTTTGGGTTTTAGTCGCGGTTCTGTTATTTTGTTGGTTCGCTCCTGTTGCTTCGGGACTGCAGTTGTTATTCCCCTCCCCTGAGCATGTGTAAGTATAGGTTACATCAACCTTTCCGTTGTTTTCTTTGAGCGCTGGCAAGCCTTTTTTTAAAGCCGTTTGGAGGATTTGGTAGGCTTCGTTAAGTTTTTTGAAATTCTCAATGCTCATAGGACCGTAGTATCCAGGCGTATACCCGTTCAAAGAACAGGTGATGGAAGTGGATCGATACCCTGGCTCGTTGTTGAAGATGGTGGTTGAAGAGGTGCTTTTTTGACCATTGGCGTTACCCCCGCATTGCGTCACATAGCCTAAGACATTCCAAAACCCTACCGCCGCATTGATCGCTAAAAGCACGGCTTGATACGCCGGGGAGTTGGTTTTATCGCCGATCAAATTCTTCGCGCTCGCGCCCAGATTTTCACGCGCCGCATTGATCGCGCTCGGATCAGAGGCCAATTGGATGAAGGTGTTTAATTTGCTGTATCTGGTTAAAAGCTTGCTCAAGTTTTCATAGTTGTCTGAAAGCTGTTGGATGCCTTTGGTGTTTGACACCATTTGAGCGGCTTCACCGATTTGATAGCCTGCGCTCATGTAAAAGCCGTCGTCTTCAGCGTGGAGCAAAAACGAGAGAGAGAGAGAGAAAAAGGGTTTTTTTCATGTTTCTCCTTTTTGGATTAAATTGGATTAGTATTAGGGATTTCATACATTGGAACGCATTTGTATTAGAATGCATTTGCATTGGAATGTATTTGGAGTATTATAGCATAAAGCGTTTTTTTTTTTTTGTCATTTTCTTAAAAATTTTGTCATTTTTTTGATTTTGATGCTTTTTGTGTGGTGTTAGCCCATAAAAAGGCTTTTAGCTTTTTTTAAGATTAAATACTAAAGAGCTTGATTTTGCCATAACCTCTTTAAAAAGCACTCTTTTGGGGCGTTTGCCCCTTATGAGTGAGGAAGTTTATTTCTTGTGAGCGAAATTGTGTGGGTTGCCTTTATCCCCAACATAAGCGATTTTGTCGCCTAAAATGTCATAAGCTTGACCAAAGCCTTTCACAAAACGCCCTTCTTTGAAATCCAATGCGATTAAATGGAAATCTTGCATGGCACGAATGGTTTTAATGCCCCCAGCACCGCCGGTTTTTTCAATGAAAGAATCAAACGCTTTGTCAAACTCTGCCCCTCTTTCAATAAATCTTGCGTTGGTTTTATAACGCAAGCGTTTCCTCAAAATAGCTGATTTAGCCTTGCTCTCATCTTCTAAAAACATCACTTCCACATTGTGGGGGTTGTTTTTAAGGCCTGCAAAATGCTCAGCCACTTCGCTCACATAAATGTAGTATTGTTTGCCATCTGTCATTAAAGGCGCATAAGAGCATACTACATGCCCATTGGGGTGTAAGGTCGCTAAACAAACAGAATCAAAGCTTTCTTTAAAAGCCTTAACCTCTTCTTCCACGCCTTTTAAATCATGGGTTTTTTCCACGCTTTGGCACAATTCAATGATCGCATTTTTGTAGTCTTTGGGGTCTTTAACTTCGTGGTTAAATTCAATTCTTAAGGTTTGATTGTGGTTATAACCAATCACAATGCCTTGAGGATCCACGCTTTTAAAAGCGACATTTTCAGCGTGATGGACTTGCCCGAATTTTTTCAATAAACCTTTCATGTCTTCTACATGGTGAGCGTTCATGTGCTCTATAATACGATTAAGCAAAATATTCTCCTTAGTTTCAAAAAATAAGGGGAATGTTATAACAAAAAATTAAATATTAGCTTAATCCTTAGCGGAAATTTTGGTTTTGATTTCTATGCCTAAAAGTTTAAAGGCGTTAGTTAAACTCAAGCTCACCATTAAACAAATTTTTAAAAGCTCCTTAGCTTTAGGGGTGTCTAAGATTTTGCCAGCGTTATAGAAGCGGTGGAATTCTGAAGCGAGGGTTTTTGCGTATTCGCACATTTTTTGCAAGCCGTATTCTTCAAAAGAAGATTCAACCGCTTTAGGCAAGCTTAAAGCGCTAAAAAGCAGGTATTTTTCCTCAGCGTTTAAATTTTTTAAAGGGGTTTGCAAGATCTCTTCTTTAGAGAAAGGCGATTTTTCTAGCATGGTGTGGATGCGCGAATTAGCGTAATGGATATAGTAAATGGGGTTTGAGCTGTCTTGCTTTTTTAAAGTATTGACATCAAATTCTAAATGGGTGTCAAGCCGTTTGCTCAAAAAAATAAACCTCAAAGCGTCTTTACCCACATCATCAATCACGTCTTTAATCAAAATAAAATTACCCGCTCTTTTACTCATTTTGTAAGGCTCGTTATCTTTGAGCAAGCGCACCATTTGAGCGAGTAAGACTTCAAGTTTGTTGGAATCATAGCCCAAAAACTCAAGGCTAGCTTTCACTCTAGCGATATAGCCGTGGTGGTCTGCTCCCCAAATGTTGATGTATTTGGTGTAATTTTGTTGGAATTTTTCATCATGATAGACAATATCGCCGGCTAAATAGGTGTAGCTCTTATCTTCTTTAATCAGCACCCGATCGCTTTCATCTTGGTATAGGGAAGATTTGAGCCAGATTTTAGAATCCTTTTCATAAAGGGCGTTCGCTTTTTCTAATCGCTCAAACACCGCATCTTTTTGTTTAAAAATTTCTCTTTCGCTCGCATAGGAATCAAAATGAATGCCTAAAGCGTCTAAATTACCCTTAATTTCTAAAAGCATTAAATCTTTAGCGTAGCCGCTTAAAACTCCAATGATAGTCTCTTCATTTTCTTTAAAAAGGCTCGGTTCTAAATCGTTATTCGCCTTTTTAGCAATTTCAATGATGTATTCGCCCTTGTAAAAAACTTCCGGATAAGTTACGCTTTCTTTTAAAACATGTTCTCTGTAAGCGAGCCATACCGAAACCCCTAACAAGCGGATTTGAGAACCCATGTCATTGACATAATATTCGCACAAAACTTCATGCCCTAAAAAACGAGCGATTTTAGCCAGACTATCGCCAAACACCGCTCCCCTAGCATGCCCTATGTGTAAAGGCCCTGTGGGGTTAGCGCTCACAAATTCTAAAAAGATTTTTTGAGAACGCTCGCTTTTAATTTGAGAGCCAAATTGTTCTTTTAATTCTAAAGCCTTTTGGGTGAAACACTCCAAAAAATCTAAAGAAAGCGTGAAATTGATATAGCCCTTACAAGCCACTACGCTGTCAAAAAGCCCTTGAGTTTTTTCGTGCGTGCTGATTTTAAGGGCTAACTCTTCAGCGATAACTAGGGGCGATTTTTTAAAGACTTTGGCGAGATTGAAAGCAATGGGCGTAGCGTAATGCCCATGCTCTCTGTCTTTAGGGTATTCAATAATGACTTCTTCTTCTAAAATCTCTTCTAAAACGCCCTTAATGAGAGTGTGCATGTTTAACTTTCTTGTTTGCTTTTAATCTCGCTACTCTCATGCACTTTGGTTTGCGTTGCTTGAGCGTCTAGGGTTTTTGGCTCGTTTTTAGCCTCTTCTTCATCGTCTTTCACGGCTTTTTTGAAATTTTTAATCCCACTGCCTAAACCCTTAGCCAACTCTGGGATCTTTTTAGCCCCAAACAACAACACAATCACTAATAAAACAATGACCCAATGCCATATGCTTGTGAATCCGCCCATATTTTACTCCTTAATTTATTGGTTGGTTTTTATTTGAATTATAGCTTTTTTAAAAAATAATTGATAGATTTTATAAGGTTTCGTTTTTCCAAGCCTTGCATATTTTTTCAAAATTAAACGCTTTTAAGCGATAGACTAAAGTTTTTGCGATGCTTAAGATGATTTCTTTGGATTTTTCTAAATCTTCATTGATGATGAGGTAATCAAAGCTCTCCAAGCACTGCATTTCTTTATAAGCGTTGATCAAGCGTTTTTCTATCGTCTCTTTAGAATCCGTCCCCCTTAAAAGCAAGCGCTCTTTTAAAATCTCTTGGTTTTTGGTGCTAATAAACACTGAACATGCGTTAGGGTAATGCTTTTTAAGGATCTCATGCCCTTGCACATCAATATCAAAAATGACGATTTTGCCCTCTTTTAAGGCTTTTTCTACAGGGATTTTAGAAGTGCCATAATAGTGGTTATGCACGATCGCCCATTCTAAAAACTGCCCTTTTTCTATGCCTTGCTTGAATTCTTCTTCGCTGACAAAATTGTAATGCAAGCCATCAACTTCGCCCTCTCTGGGTTTTCTCGTGGTGGTAGAAAGGGAAAAATGGGTTTTGGGGATTTTTTCTTGCAAATACTTTGTAAGGGTGCTTTTACCCGCTCCGCTAGGGCCTGAAAGGATGAGTAAATTAAAATCGTTATGCATTAGGTTTTTTATCCTCTAAAGTGATTTTAATGCTTAAGGTTTTGTTTTCTAAAAGGCTTTTTAAGGACTCTTGATTCAGGCTTTTTAATAAATCCTGTAAGTTTAAGCGCAATTCTAGGGGGCTGGAAGTTTTGTCGCTTTCTTCTTTTTTTTGCGGGGTTTCTGTGGCGTTCTCATTCTTGGAGATTTCTGTGGCGTTCTCATTATTAGGGGTTTTTGCAACGCTCTCTTTAGGGGTTTCTGTGTCGTTCTCATTATTAGGGGTTTTTGCAACGGCTTCATTCAAAAAGGGCAATTCTTCCCCCATCGCTTTAGCCATCACCGGCTCAGGAATGTCTTCAATGCTTTCGTAATGGTCTTCTTGGGGTTTTTCATCTTGGGTTTGTGGCGTTTCTTTTTCTTGTGGTGTTTCTGCGATTTCTTGTTTTTCTTCTTGCGGTGTTTCTGCGATTTCTTGTTTTTCTTCTTGCGGTGTTTCTTTTTCTTGTGATTGGGGGATTTCTAATTCTTGCACTTGGGTTTTTTCGGTAACAACTTCTTGGATTTCTTTATCTTGTGGAATTTCTGCGTTTTCTTGCATTTCTTCTTTATCCTCTTGGCCGTTAGAGTTTTCTTGGATTTCTTTGACTAATTCTTGCATGGCTTCTAATTCTTGTGCGCTTGGGGAATCTTGTGTTTCTTCTTGTTTTTCCTCCTTAATTTCTTGCGTTTCTTCTTTAACTTCTTCTTGCGCTTCTTCTTTGATCTCTTCCTTAACTTCTTCTTGCGTTTCTAATTCTTTAGAAACTTCTTCATCTTTGGGGGTTTCAACGCTCCCTTGCGTTTCATCATCTTTGGGCTTTTCTTCATCTTGGGGGTTTTCTGCAACTTCTTGTTTTTCTTTTTCTTTAATTTCTTTTTGCATTTCTTTAACTTCTTCTTTTTTAACCTCTTCTTGTGCTTCTTCTTTAGGGGTTTCTACTTCTTGGGCGTTTAAAGTGGGGAGCAATTGCTCTTCGTTGTTAGACTCTTCTTTGGCTAGGGGTTCTAAATCGCCTAGATTTTCCAACTCATCCCAATTGGTTTCTAAAATTTCTTGAGTTGGGTCTAAATTCTGGCTAGGCTCTAGCTCGCTTGCGTTAGAACCAAGCTTTTTTTGAAGGACTTTCAACATTTCAGTGGGTAAAAAAGGTTTTTTGATTTTCATCTCAAAGCCCTCTAAAAAGGGCTGCGCTTCATTGCCCTTTTTATACATGCACACGCTGTTTTTATTTTGAGAGATGGTTTCTTTTAACTCTAGCCAATCCACTTGATCTAGTTTTTCCAAACATTCATCATCGGCTATCAAAAGCCATTCTGGATCTCCTTTAAGGCGCGCGGATAACTCTTGATAGTGGTTAAAATTTTCTATAGATAATTCTAATTTCTTAGAAACACTCTCAAGCAGCTTTTCAATCATGGGGTTTTGGTTGAATAGAATCATTTTCATTTTAGGGACTCCTTATTTACAAGAAACGCTTTTTAAGCCTATCAATTTTCATCGCTTTTTTTAAATTTTTTATTATAATCAAAAATACAATCAAAAATCCACTGGGTTGGTTATTTTTATTGCGTTATTGATAAGGATCATTTGATGTTAAACAAGTTTAAAAAAATCGTTGGCGTGGGCGTGTTAGTGGGCTGTTTAGGGGTTTTGCAAGCTAAAAACAGCTTATTTGTCTTACCTTATGAGCAAAGAGACGCTCTCAATTCTTTAATTTCTGGGATTAGCAGTGCTAGAGAGAGCGTGAAAATCGCTATTTATAGTTTCACGCATAGAGATATTGCAAGAGCCATTAAAAGCGTAGCGAGTAGGGGGATTAAGGTGCAAATCATTTATGATTATGAAAGCAATCACAATAACAAGCAATCCACTATTGGTTATTTAGACAAATACCCTAACACGAAAGTGTGTTTATTAAAGGGGCTTAAGGCTAAAAACGGGAATTATTACGGCATCATGCACCAAAAAGTGGCGATCATTGATGATAAAATCGTGTTTTTAGGCTCAGCGAATTGGAGCAAAAACGCTTTTGAAAACAATTATGAAGTGCTTCTAAAAACCGATGATACAGAGACGATTCTCAAAGCCAAGAGTTATTATCAAAAGATGCTAGAAAGTTGCGTTGGGTTTTAAAAGCCCTTTAGAAGTGGTAATTATACCCCACATAAAAGGCAAAAACCCTACGCATTTGAACCTTGAGCGCGTCAGTGGTGTAGTATTTGTTATTAATGGTGGGGAATTTAAAGCCGATTTCAAATTCATGTTCATCTACAAATAAAGCCTTGAGGCCAAAGTTAAAGAGGAATTGAAAGGAGGTGTTATCAACCGCACTGCTATTAGTGATGCCTAACAATTCCTGCCCTTTACTGCCAATATACCAGCTATTCCCCGCAATCGCAATCCCCCCAAAAACGCCAATATCCACGCTAATATCATCTTGATAGAAACTCCCTTGGAAGAAATTCCACACCGCATCCACGCCCACGCCATAAGTGATCATGTTATTGCCGCCATAATAGCCTTTAGGGTATCTCATGCCATAGCCTTGCCAATCTAAAAAAGCGAAATAGCGCAAGCCCAAGATTTTATCCGGATGGAAAAAGTGGTTATAGCCCATGACTAAGCCAATCCCATTAGATCCCATGTTGGTGAGCTTTTTAACGCTATTAACGCTAGTTATGATATTGGTGTAACCGGTTTGATAGTTAGTCACTTCTCTAACTTCATGGATATTAGTCATTAAATTGATAGAACCTGTTTGGTAATTGACTCCCATATACAAATTTTTTGTCCAAGAAGGTGCTGCACTTTCTTCTTTAGCTACTAAGGCGTGTGTTAGCAAGCTTGTGCCAACTAACATTTTTAACAAGGTTCTCAATTTCATCTCCTGCAAGTTAAGTTTCATTATAAAGATCTAAATTTTACAACAACTTGCTCAAAATTAAGCATTTATTCTTTATAAGAGAGTATAATTTAGGGCTTAAAATAACTCAAAAGTAAGGCTAGTGGATGAAAAAGGCGCTTTATTTAGGGGCTGTTGCGTTTGGCGTTATATTCAGCATGGCATCAGCCAATGAGCCAAAAATTGATTTTAACCCTCCTAATTATGTAGAAGAAACCCCCTCTAAAGAATTTATCCCTGAATTGAACAAGTTGGGGAGTTTGTTTGGGCAGGGTGAGCGTCCCTTATTTGCGGACAGGAGGGCGATGAAGCCTAACGATTTGATCACAATCATTGTTTCTGAAAAAGCGAGCACGAATTATTCCAGCTCTAAAGATTATAAAAGCGCTTCAGGGGGTAATTCCACGCCCCCAAGACTCACTTATAACGGGCTAGATGAAAGAAAGAAACAAGAAGCGCAGTATTTAGACGATAAGAATAATTACAATTTCACCAAATCCAGCAACAACACGAATTTTAAAGGCGGTGGCTCGCAAAAAAAGAGCGAGGATTTAGAGATCGTGTTGAGCGCTCGCATCATTAAGGTGCTAGAAAACGGGAATTATTTCATCTATGGGAATAAGGAAGTGTTAGTGGATGGGGAAAAGCAAATCCTTAAGGTGAGCGGGGTGATCCGCCCTTATGATATTGAAAGGAATAACACTATCCAATCCAAGTTTTTAGCCGACGCTAAGATTGAATACACGAATTTAGGGCATTTGAGCGATTCTAATAAAAAGAAATTCGCTGCTGATGCGATGGAAACCCAAATGCCTTATTAAAAAGAGCAAAGCCTAGCATGAGAGCGATCGCTATTGTTTTAGCCAGAAGTTCCAGTAAAAGGATCAAGAATAAAAACATTATTGATTTTTTCAATAAACCCATGCTCGCTTACCCTATTGAAACAGCACTAAATTCCAAGCTCTTTGAAAAGGTGTTTATCTCTAGCGATAGCATGGATTATGTGAATTTAGCTAAAAATTATGGGGCGAGTTTTTTGAATTTGCGCCCTAAAAATTTAGCAGACGACAGGGCCACGACTTTAGAGGTGATGGCCTATCACATGAAAGAATTAGAGTTAAAAGATGAAGATATTGCGTGTTGTTTGTATGGCGTTTCAGTATTTTTACAAGAAAAGCATTTGCAAAACGCTTTTGAAATTTTAAAAGAAAATACGGATTATGTTTTCACATGCGCTCCCTTTAGCGCTTCGCCCTATCGTTCTTTTAGCCTTGAAAACGGCGTTCAAATGGCGTTTAAAGAGCATTCAAACACGCGCACGCAAGATTTAAAAACGCTCTATCATGACGCAGGGTTGCTTTATATGGGGAAGGCTCAAGCCTTCAAAGAAATGCGGCCTATTTTTAGCCCAAATTCTATCGCTTTAGAATTATCGCCCTTAGAAGTTCAAGATATTGACACTTTAGAAGATTTAGAATTAGCCAAGCTCAAATACAGCCGTTTAAAAAACGCATGCCAGTAAAAATTTTGTGCGATTCGTTTTTAACAAGCGGTTTAGGGCATGTGAGGCGTTGTGAAAAAATCCTTTCTTTTATAGAAAAATTAGGGGTTGAAGCGAGCCTTTATTTACACAAGCAAGATAATATAAACGCTTTTTTAGAGGGCGTTGGCGGTAATGATTTTTTGATTGCAGACAGCTATTGTTTAAATTCAAAAGATTTTTACCTTTTAAAAGAAAAAGCCAAAAGCCTTATGGTCATAGAAGATAAAGAGCATGCTAAGGGGTTTTACCCTAAAAACACCAAGATCCTAAATTTCACGCTGAACGCCTTAAAACACTATAACCATGCGTCTAAAGATCATTATTTGGGGGTGGGGTTTTACCCTGTTGATTCTCGTTTTGTTTATGAGCGCCCTATCAATACAGAAAATAAAGAAGTGCTGATCACTCTAGGGGGGAGCGAGCAAAAAATACTTGAAGAGATAGTCAAAATTTTAGAAAATAAGAATGTGAATTTGCATATCATTTCACCTTATACGCCTAAAAATCCTCCCAAAAACACGCATTATTACAGCCCTTTAAGCCCTTTAGAGTTCAGTTCTTTGATGAAATCTTGCGCTTGCGCCATTAGCGCTGCAGGCCAAACCCTCTATGAATTAGCCCTTTCTCAAACGCCCTCTCTTATCATTCCCATTGCTTCTAATCAAATCATTCAAAGCCAAGAATTTGAAAATTCAGGCATATTCAAACAAACGAGTTTAAAAACTTTAGCTAAAGATTTTGAAAAATTACAAATTCAAAAAAATCAAGCCTGGGCAAAAAACCTGGCCTTTGGGAGTGAGCTAGAGGGCACATTAAGGGAGTTTTTAGAAATTTGAAAAAAAATTATTCTTATAAAAATACCCAAGCGATTGATTTTACTAATTTAAACGATGGAGAAAAATTGTTGGTTTTAGAATTTCGCAACCACCCAAACACTGCCTTATGGATGTATAGCGCTTTTATTTCTTTAAAAACGCATTTGCAATTCATAGAAGATTTAAAAAACTCGCCCAACCACCGCTACTTTTTGTTTAAAGAAGAGGGCGTTTATTTAGGGGTTGGCTCTATCACTAAAATCAATTTTTTTCATAAGCATGGGTATTTGGGGATTTATAAAAACCCTTTTTTGAAAAATAAGGGAGAAACGATTTTAAAAGCTTTAGAATGCATCGCTTTTGAAGAGCTTCAATTACATTCTTTGCACTTGGAAGTGATGGAAAATAATTTTAAAGCGATCGCTTTTTATGAAAAAAACCATTATGAGTTAGAGGGGCGTTTGAAAGGCTTTATCTCTAAAGATAAGGAGTTTATAGACATTCTTTTGTATTACAAGGATAAGAAAGGATATAACGATCAATCTCTTCTAAAACCTTAGGGCAAATTTCTAGTTTTAAATCCAGCACGCTTAAAGGCAATTTACAATCTTGTAATTTGACGAGATCTTTTGAAGTAACCAATAAGGAAGTGGCGTTATTTTGATAAAACTCTTTTTCTAAAAGCTCCAAATCAAAAGGGGCATGGTCTCTAAAATACAATTTTTTAATCACTTCTTTGGGTAAAAACATATCAAGCCTGCTAGGATTAGCGATAGCCGTTACTAAAAGCATGCGTTTGGTGGGGTTAGTGATAGAGGTGATTCTTTTATAATCTTTATCTTCTGTAACGACTAAATGGGCTTTTTTGTAGCTTTTAATATTTTCTCTATACAATCCGCTAGGCAAACAAAAGGGGTAGTAGGGGGGGACTTTAGGCTTTAAAAGCAAATTGAATTGGTTGAAATTAAATCTAAAACCATCGTCTAAAAACACGATCTTTGCCCCTAATTCAAGGGCTTTTAAAACACCTAACTCTCTTTTTTCGCTCACAATCACGCTCGCTTGTTTTAAATTTAAGGCCAAAAGATAAGCTTCATCGCCCGCTGTTTGTTGAGGAACTAAAATGTTTCCTTTAACGCTTACCACTACTAAGCCTTTAGAATCCCGTTGATACCCCCTAGAAACAATAGCCACTTCTTGGTATCTTGGAGCGATCTCTAAAATAAAGGGCGTTTTACCGCTTCCCCCAGCGATCAAATTGCCGATGCTGATAAGGGGGATTTTAAAATCATGTTTTTTAGCGGTTTTTCGTTTAAGGGTGGCGATGCCTTGATAGATTAAAGAAAAAGGATAGAGTGCGAAAATCAACCCCTTTTGCAAAAGAGTTGGGTCATAAAAATAGCGTTCTAAAAAGGGTTTATCGCTTTTCATTCAGGGTTAAATCGTTTAGCGATGGTGGGTAATTCTAATTTAAAAGCGTTTTTTTGGATACGGCTTGTGATGTTTTTCACTAAAATTTCATCATAGCCTAATTGAGTGAGCGTTTCTAAATGGATGGGCTTTGTTTGAAACAACGCTTCAATATCTTTCAATAAAGGATCAATCACGCTATAAGGATAGCCTAAATCTTGTTCATCGCTTTGCCCTACAAATAAATCTGCACTAGGGGGCTTATTTAAAATCTTTTTAGGGATATTTAAATGGCAAGCGAGTTCATAAACTTCGGTTTTAAATAATTCCCCAATCGGGTTAATCGCACACGCCAAATCCCCAAATAAAGTGCCATAGCCTAGCATTCTTTCGCTTTTATTGCTCGTGCCAACGACTAAAGAATCGCTTTTTAAAGAATAATCGTATAAAAAAGCCATGCGCAATCTTGCACAAAAATTCCCCTTTCTAGTAAGGCTTGCATCTTTAAAGTGAGAGTCAAAGATGGCGTCATAGGGAGCGATAGAATATTCTGTATAAGGGATAGAAAATGTTTCGCACAAATTCAGGGCGTCTGTTTTACTTTCTGGCATAGAGACTGAAGAGGGCATTAAAAGGGCATGGGCGTTTTCTTTAAAAACCTTTTGGCACAGCACCCCAACGACCGCGCTATCTAGCCCCCCGCTCAGCCCGTAAACGACTTTTTTAAAGCCACGTTTTTGTGCTTCTTTTTCTAAAAAATCGCATAAATAAACGATGAGTTTTTGGTAATCTTTTTGCATGCCTTAAATTATAATAGAAAAAACGCATCGTTTAAGTGAAAAATTAGCTTTTCTTGCTATAATCTTTGTTTCACTTCTTTAAAAGTGCTCGTAGCTCAGCTGAATAGAGCAACAGGTTGCGGTCCTGTAGGTCGGGGGTTTGAATCCCTCCGAGCACACCATTTTTTAACATTCTGCATGTTTTTAAACATTATCGCTCCCATTATGGTAAAATAAATACTTGCTTAAACACGCTAGGAGATTTGATTTTGGCATTACCCATTTATTATGATAAAGACATTGATTTAGGCGTTATCCAATCCTTACAAGTGGGCATTATTGGTTATGGCGCTCAAGGAGAAGCCCAAGCGCTCAATTTGAGGGATTCTAAAGTGAAGGTGCGTATTGGCTTGTATCAAGGGAGTTTGAGCGTTTCAAAAGCAAAAAAAGAGGGTTTTGAGGTGCTAGAAGTCAAGGAATTAGTCCAACAATCTGATGTGATCATGGCACTACTCCCGGATGAATTGCATAAGGAAGTGTTAGAAAAAGAAGTGATCCCTTTTTTAAAAGAGGGGCAAATTATAGGCTTTGCTCATGGTTTTAGCGTGCATTTCAATCAAGTCATTATTCCAAAAGGCGTGGGCGCGATTTTAGTCGCGCCAAAAGGGCCCGGGAGCACTTTAAGAGAAGAATACCTTAAAAATAGGGGCTTATACCATTTAATCGCCATAGAGCAAGAAAGCTCAAAAAATAACGCTAAAGCGGTGGCTTTAAGTTATGCTAAAGCGATGGGTGGGGGGAGAATGGGGGTTTTAGAAACGAGCTTTAAAGAAGAATGCGAGAGCGATTTATTCGGCGAGCAAGCGGTTTTGTGCGGAGGGTTAGAAGCGATTGTGAGAATGGGGTTTGAAACTTTACTTAAGGCAGGATACCCTGAAGAATTAGCCTATTTTGAATGCGTGCATGAAGTGAAATTAGTCGCGGATTTATTGCATTATAAGGGGGTAGAGGGTTTAAGAAAGCACATTTCTAACACCGCTGAATTCGGGGCGATTAAAGCTAGAGAGCCTATGGGAAATCTGTTAGAAAAACGCATGCAAAAAATCTTAAAAAAGATTCAAAACGGCGCATTCGCTAAGGATTTTTTACTAGAAAAGAGCTTGAATTACCCTAGGTTAAACACAGAGAGGAAAGCCCTTAAAGAGACGAAAATAGAACAAATTGGGGAAATTTTACGCACCCCATTCAATCATAAAAAATAAATCATTAAAATAAAAGGAATTATATGGCAATAGTAGTTACTATCACTTCAGGTAAGGGGGGCGTGGGTAAAAGCACCACCACGGCTAATTTAGCGATCGGCTTGGCTGAGAGCGGTAAAAAAGTCGTAGCGGTTGATTTTGACATAGGCCTTAGGAACTTGGACATGATTTTAGGCTTAGAAAATCGCATTGTTTATGATGTGGTGGATGTGATGGAAAAAAATTGCAACCTTTCGCAGGCTTTGATCACGGATAAAAAGACGAAAAACCTTTCTTTTTTAGCGGCCTCACAAAGCAAGGATAAAAATGTTTTAGATAAGGAAAAAGTAGCGATTTTAATCAACGCTTTAAGGGCGGATTTTGACTATATTTTGATTGACTCACCGGCTGGGATTGAAAGCGGCTTTGAGCATGCGATTTTGCATGCGGACATGGCGTTAGTGGTGGTAACGCCGGAAGTGAGTTCCTTAAGGGATAGCGACAGAGTGATTGGCATTATTGACGCAAAGTCTAATCGGGCTAAAAGGGGCGAAGAAGTGCATAAGCATTTGATAATCAATCGCTTAAAACCTGAATTAGTGGCAAATGGCGAGATGATTCCTATAGAAGAAGTGCTTAAAATTTTATGCTTGCCTTTAATTGGGATCATTCCAGAAGATCACCATATTATTTCAGCGACCAATAAGGGCGAGCCGGTGATTCGCACGGACTGCGAGAGCGCGAAGGCTTACCAGCGCATCACCAGAAGGATTTTAGGCGAAGAAGTGGAATACGTGGAATTTAAGGCTAAAAGAGGCTTTTTTAGCGCGTTAAAAGGGATATTTTCATGAGTTTGTTTGATTTTTTTAAAAACAAAGGGAGCGCGGCTGCCGCAACAGATAGATTGAAATTGATTCTAGCCAAAGAGCGCACCTTAAATTTACCCTACATGGAAGAAATGCGTAAAGAAATCATTGCTGTTATTCAAAAATACACTAAATCTTCAGACATCCATTTCAAAACCCTTGACAGCAACCAGAGCGTGGAAACGATTGAAGTGGAAATTATATTGCCTAAATAGTTTAATAGTTTAAAATGAAAAGCCATTTCCAATACAGCGCGCTAGAGAATATCCCTAAAGCCTTTGACATTCTTAAAGACCCCCCTAAAAAACTCTATTGTGTGGGCGATACAAAGCTTTTGGACGCGCCTTTAAAAGTGGCGATCATAGGCACAAGAAGACCCACCCCTTATAGCAAGCAACACACGATCACTCTGGCCAGAGAGCTTGCTAAAAATGGCGCGGTTATTGTGAGCGGGGGAGCGTTAGGCGTGGATATTATCGCTCAAGAAAACGCCTTGCCAAAAACCATCATGCTTTCGCCTTGCAGTTTGGATTTGATTTATCCTACGAATAACCATAAAGTGATCCAAGAAATCGCGCAAAACGGCTTGATTTTAAGCGAATATGAAAAGGATTTTATGCCCGTTAAAGGCTCTTTTTTAGCGAGAAACCGCCTGGTGATCGCTTTAAGCGATGCGGTGATTATCCCCCAAGCGGATTTACAAAGCGGCTCTATGAGCAGCGCGAGATTAGCCCAAAAATACCAAAAACCCTTGTTTGTTTTACCCCAACGCCTGAATGAGAGCGATGGCACTAATGAGCTTTTAGAAAAAGGGCAGGCTCAAGGGATATTTAATATTCAAAATTTTATAAATACCCTTTTAAAAGATTATCATTTAAAAGAAATGCCTGAAATGAAAGATGAATTTTTAGAATATTGCGCCAAAAACCCGAGCTATGAAGAAGCGTATCTCAAATTTGGGGATAAGCTTTTAGAATACGAGCTGTTGGGTAAGATTAGGCGCATCAATCACATTGTGGTGTTAGCATGATTTTAGCATGCGATGTGGGGTTAAAACGCATTGGCATCGCTGTGCTTTTAAACGGCGTTATCTTGCCTTTAGAAGCGATTTTACGCCACAACAGGAATCAAGCCTCTAGGGATTTGAGCGATTTATTGAGAAAAAAAGACATTCAAGTGCTGGTGGTTGGCAAGCCTAATGAAAGCTATGCGGATACGAACGCGCGCATTGAGCATTTTATCAAGCTTGTAGATTTTAAGGGCGAAATCGTTTTTATCAATGAAGACAGATCTAGCATAGAAGCTTATGAAAATTTAGAGCATTTGGGTAGGAAAAACAAGTGGCTCGCTATTAAAGACGGCCGGCTAGACTCTTTGAGCGCTTGCAGGATCTTAGAGCGCTATTGCCAGCAGGTTTTAAAAAATTATTAGATCTGATTGCAATTTGATTATAATAAAGTCTAAATTTTTTAATAAAAGGGAGAAATGTCATGCTAAGTTTCAAAAAAGCGATTTTTAGGGTTTTATGCTTGGGTTTATTGGGGGGGGTTAATGGCAGAGCCAAACCCTGAAGAGCTTGTTAATTTGGGCGTAAAGAGTATTGAAGCGAAAGATTACATTCAAGCTAAAAAATATTTTGAAAAAGCATGCGATTTGAATAATGGTGGGGGTGTGGTGCTTTAGGGGATCTGTATGATGATGTAGAAAAAAACTTAATAAAAGCCGCTCAACTTTACTCTAAAGCGTGTGATTTAAAAGAAGGTATGGGGTGTGGTGCTTTAGGGGGGTTATATTATAATGGGGATGGGGTGAAACGGGACTCAAAAAAAGCCGATCAATATTTCTCTAAAGCCTGCAAATTAGGATTTCAAAAGACATGCGAGATACTCAAAGAAAAATAAGGGACAAAAAGCATGCGATAGTCTCACCTAGAAACTATCCCACAAAAGCCCTATTTTTGGGGGTTAGAACATCGCCAAAATGCCACCTATTCTTTTAAGAAGACATTTACTAGAGAGTTTTAATCTTTTTTTGGTATCCTTTTAGGGGTCATTAGTCTTAAAAACTCTTTAAAAACGGATAACCATGAAAATTATGCATCAAGTCAAGGATTTTTTAGATTTTTGCAAGCAAACGATCCACAAAAATTCTAATGAAGCGTTTCAAAAAACCAAGCGAGTGCTTTTTAAAGAAAAATCTCAAAAAATTAGGGAGCAAGCGGTTAAAATCGTGGAAAAACGCTTGAAAAAAGAGGGCATGCAATTGAGCGATTTTAATGAAGAAGAATTAAAAATCATGTTTGAAGCGGAAGAAAAAAGGTTGTTAGAGCAAATCCACGCTAAAGAATTGAAAGAAAAACAAGAAAAAACCACCAAGCATTTTAAAGAAGTTTGGGGAAAGGGCGACAATGAACAAGAAAAATAGCGTAATTTCTGGTTTAATGAATTTTTTTAGCGAAAAGAATGAGCGCTGGCTCTTAGCCCACAGGCACACGAGAGGGTTTGTGATCGTGGCATGGCTTTTTAGGTTTAAAAGCATTGCGTTTTCTATTTTGATCACTCTGTTGGTTATTTTAGTGGATATTTGGGTGTATAGCGATGTGCGCCAGTTTTTATTGGACACTTCTAGCTCTTTTATTTGGCTTTTAATCGCTTTACTAATCAAGTGGGGCGTGATCATTATAAGCGCACGTAAATGCTACCAATTCAGCCAAAAAATGTTTGCGTTAATCCAAAGAAAAAGGCAAATCAGAGAGAATTTAAAAAACCGCTCCACTCGCAAAGACACTAAAAATTTTGAAAAACTCTCCAATATCGCTGAAGAAATCATTTCAAAAAAACAAGAAGAATTACAGAGCAAAGAAACCCCAGAGGGTAAGCATGATGGAGAGAGACTCTCTAGCGTTACTGAAGAAATCATTTCAAAAAAACTAGAAGAATTGAAAGCTAAGAATAATAAGGGCAGTTGAAAGGGTGTGGGACGCTCTGTCTTAGCAAATTGATCTTAGTGGCGTCGTTTTTGATAGTGGATTTAGAGGGGTTTTCGCCTTCTATTTATACCGACAAGACGGAGCATCCCACGATTGGCTATGGCTATAATTTGAGCGTTTATTCTTATGAGGGTAAATGTATCACCAAAGCGTATGGGCTTTTAACTGACATATTAAAAGAGAATCATAAGGCCCTCCTCTCTTATGGGTGGTATAAAAATTTGGACGCAATGAGATTTTGAAATTGGGGGGTTGCGAAAAACATTGTAAGAAAAAATACACGATAGAAAAGGTGATCAAAGAGGTGGGGCTTGAGCTCAAATCAAAGTCAGTCATGCCGTATTTTTTCAACGAATACGATCTGACCAAAAACGCCAACAGAGAAGAGCCTGAGAGGTTGAGAAGCCAAATAATATCTATTTTGATGAAAACCCCTAAGGGGCGAGAGATTTTGAAAGAATATTTGAACGAGGGCTGTATTTTGCTTGGGGAATAAGGAGGGGTGTCATGCTAAAGAATTTCAAAAAGGCCTTTTTTTAGGGCTTTGTGCTTGGGTGCGTTGTGTTTATTGGGGGAGTGGTGTAGTAATTTAGGGAGGCTTTAAAAAAGCAAGGGAGCGGAAATGTTAAAAAGTAAGGGCTTGATGCGAGTAGGCCAAAAATCATGTTAAAACACCCAGTCTTAACTTTTGTAAAGGAATGGATTTGAGAAACAATCTTAAAATTTTGCTTTCTTTTTCTCTCTCTCTCTCTAAAAAGCCAAGTGGTAGCGTTTGGGTTGTTAAAACGCTCTTGAAAGGGTGAGCATGGAATTTGTTTCTATCGTTTGGTTGCTCATAGTCAATATTCTGATTTTTATTCTCATGCTGGTGGATAAAAATTGAGCAAAAAATGTGGCGTATTCCTGAAAAAGCTTTGTGGGTTTTATCGCTCCTTGGCGGGTCTGTCGGGTTTTTGGTCGCTATGGTTGTGTCCCGCCATAAGATCTTAAAGCTTAAGTTTAAATACGGCGTTTCGCTCATTTGCTTGATAGAGAGCGCGATCCTTTACTTTGTCAGCAAGGATCTTTTTTGGATAGTAGCGCTAACGATATTCTCACTATCTTTGATACTGGTAGCGCTTAAGATCTTCCTCCTTAAAGACAACCCTAACAAACGCTTCAAAAACAACAAGAGGGATAAAAGATAATGTCTTATTTTTTTAAAATCATTCTGGGCACAAGCGTGATCGTTAGGGTGTTGTTGGGCTTATGGCGTTGGACTTACGATAAGTCCTGTTTCTCGTTGGTCTTTGTGCTGCTGATACTAGGGATTGTCGCTTACAGCTATATTTCTTTAAAAATGCATCAGAGGAAGTGCTTCGCCAAGTGTTTCGTGAATAGCGAATCCTTCTTATCCAAGATGCTACACTCCCCAATAATGGTGTCTTGCTTTTATTTTATTTTTTCAATTTTTACATCCATATCCATCGCTTATAGCGTGCTGGACTATAATTGGATGATGTGGGGGGATTGTTTTTTGCACTATCGTTGTTTGCGCTGCGGTGTTTGGCGTGTTTGAAAAAATGCTCAAGAGTATCATCAAAGAAGATTATTTGATGCTGATGTCTAGAGAAGTGAGCGCTCTTGTGGGGGCTCTTTTCTTCATTGGCTTGAGTTGCTATGTGATCTATCATGGCAACATGCCCGATTATTTGAAACCAGCTTTGATAGACACTATTAAGGCAGCGAGTGATTCCATCTATTCCATCTGCGACTACATGGATTATTTTTTGAAGGCTAGAAAGATGTTAGAGGGGTTTGCTTGGTGGGGCATGTTCAAAGCGGAGAGCATGGGCATAAATAAGGGATTTATGGTTGCGGGCTGGGTAGCGTTTATCATCTATAACGCTCTTAGCGGGATAGCCATCAGCAGGCTGAGCGCTCAAATCATTTATTGTTTATCAAAATGTATTAGGGGTGAGTGTGGAAAATGATGTTAAAGAAGATCTAGAGCAAGCAAGACCAAAGCTAGAACTAAAAAAGCAAAAGCAAGAGCTAGAAAAGCTAACACAAGAAAAAGAATGTCCAGATAGCAAGGAACAAGAAGAAATCAAAAAACAAAAGAGATATAGCTATATTTTTTGGGGATGTCTTATTGTTTTATTTGTCGTCTATTTTAGCGTCAAATTCTTTGCGTATAGCGAACCCAGTCAGGAGGCAAAAGCAGACAAACCAAAAAAACTCTTTAAGTATGTTGAAAAATTTTTACCTACCGATATTATAAAAGATAATATTGATAGCCATCAAGCAGAGATCAACGCCGCTCTCAATAGTGGCATAGAGGAAATGAATGGCAAGATAAACACTCAAATAGATGGGTTTTTTGATCAAGTAGAAAACAATGTGGATAAGTTCTTGGACTGGCATTATTCTATCAAGGGGGATTATAGCGAGCTTGCCCTTTTTGCAGCTAAAAAGACCGGCTTGAGTGCCGAAGATGCGGTGGCTAATGTGTTGCAGGAAAAACTTTTAGGGAAAGATTACAAGCAAAGATTGGACGCTATAACCAAGAAGCTTTCTAAAACTTATGGGAGTTTGTTAAACCAAAACGAAAAATTTGTGAGTGAGACCGCTCTAAAAGGAGTGGATACCGATCTTTCTCAAAACGCAAAAATTTTAGACACTCTTGGCGATGGAGTGGCAAGGAAATTGAAAGCCAATTTTACAGGAGCAATAGGGGCAACGGCTGGCGTGAGTGGCTTGGCTATTGCGGCAAAGTTAACCCCAAAGCTTGTGGCAAAAATTGGCGCTAAACTCGGGGCGAAAGTAGGGGGTAAATTCCTCGCAAAGATTGGCACAACTTTGAGCGGTTCTTGGACTTGCGGGCCTTTCGCTCCTGCTTGCACTATTACACTTTGGTTTGGAAGCGATGCGGCGATCAATTTTATTGATGAACGGCTCCACAGAGACAAATTCAAAAAAGAAATTTTGAACAACATCAATGAAGTGAAGGAAAACCTCAAAAACAGCTACAAACAGCAATTTAACGATAGCTTTATTAAGATCAGCCAAGAACTTCAAGAGAGTTACAAAAACGCTCCTGTGGTGGAGAAAAAAACCATCAAAGAACATATAGGCGACCTCAAACAAACCCCAGAAGAGGACAACCAAAAGAACAATCAATAAAAAAAGGATAGATCTTTTAAAAACGGCATGAAGCGTTCGGGCATGGGAGAAGCGATTTTATAGATCGCCCCTTTAAATTCAAATTCTAAACTAGCGGCATGGAGCATGAGGGTTGGGGCGTTATTTTCACGCTTTAATTGAAGGTATTCTCTCGCTTCTTCATCAGCCACCCCATAAAGCCCCTCGCCCACGATCCTGTGATTTATACTGCTTAAATGCAAGCGGATCTGGTGCGTGCGCCCGGTGAGTGGGGTGATTTTGAGTAAGCTTATATCCAAAAAAGGGTTATAACTTAAAGGCTCAACAAGCGTGATTGAAGGCTTGCCTAAAGGAGAAATTTGAGATCGAATGTGCAAGTCTTTTTGAATGTTTTCTGGCGTTAGAATGGGCTTATCTATTATGATACTTTTATCCACCAACCCATGCGCTAGCGCCAAATAAGTTTTTTTTACTTTTTTTTGCATGAAAAGCGCTTTTAAATCCTTAACGCTTTGTAAGGTTTTACCCGCCAAAACCAACCCGCTCGTTTCATAATCTAGCCTGTGGGCTGGGTGGGCGTTTTTGCTAAAATGCGATTGGATGCAATCTAATAAGCTTTCATGGTAAAAATAGCCTTTAGGGTGGGTATAGACTTGAGCGGGTTTGTCAAACACGCCAAAATCTTTAGTCTCAAAAACAAGCTTTTCTTGTTTTTCATTAGGCTTGAAATAAATCAAGCGAACGACCCCTTGAATCATTTGAGATTTACGCACGGCTTGTTGGTTTTGTTTTAAGCGTTGCTTGTCAAGGTGCCGTTGGGCTTCTTTTAAAGAGCATTTTAAAACATCGCGCACCAAAAACAAGGCTTTGGTGGGTTTTAAAATTTCAAATTCTTCTTCAACAAAAGGCACTACAACAAACTTTTAACAAACATTTTAGGCTCATTAGAACACTCATCTAATTCCACGCTAAAAAGCACGCTCACCTTTTCGCCCGCTTTCAAAAACCGATCAGCGTTAAAATAAATAGCCTCTTTAACGCATTCTTTATCCTTAAAACGCAGAATTTGGTGGCTTTCTTTAATGATTTTTTCTTCTATGACTTCTAAATTTTTTGCTTGGAATAGGGGTTCAGGGTTTTCTTGCCCATAAGGTTCGCCCGCTTCTATAATCTCTAAAAGCTCTCTGTCAATGTCTTTTAATTTGAGCGTTAAAGGGGGTTCTTCTTCACAAAAAGGCAAGACTTTAAAATCAAAATTTTCTAAAGTTTCAAAGAGCGAGACGATATTGTTTTTTCCAACGCTCAACCCGCACGCTTGCCTATGCCCTCCATAGCCGAGTAATAAAGAAGAAACCCCATTCAAAGCGTCAATCAAGTCAATATTTGGAGAGCTACGAGCGCTCCCCTTATACACCCCTTCTTTAAAGGTAAAAACCAGGCTTGGCTTTTGAGTGGCTTCCACTAATTTTGAAGCCACAATCCCCAGCACGCCCTCATGCCAATTATCCTTAAAAGCGATGATGATTTTTTCTCCAACCATCGCATGCTTAAAGGCTTCTTCAAAAACCTGCTGTTGGATCATTTTACGTTTCAAATTGCATGCTTTCAAGCGTTCATACAAAGAATAGCCATCTTGAAAATTATTCGCGCTTAAAAAATCTAAAGCCATTTTAGCGTCTTGCATGCGCCCTGCGGAGTTGATTAAGGGGGCGATATTAAAAGAAATATCGCTCGCTTTTAAAGAGCGTTTTCTAAAAACTTCTCTTTGGCGTAAAAACCCCATCGCCCCTAAGGATTCTTTTTGCAAAAAATACAAGGCTTTAGAAACTAAAAAGCGGTTAAAAAAAGTCAAAGGCATCATATCAGCGATAGTCGCCACGCCCGCTAAACACAACAATTCACTAGAATGGCTTTTTTCTTTTCCTAAAAGCTTGTGGATTCCATAGCACAAATAAAACGCCACCAACGCCCCGCACACTTCCTTTTGGATAAAATCACAATCCGGTTGCTTGGGGTTGATCACCGCATAAGCGTCTGGGACTTCATCATTATTTAAGCAATGGTGATCCGTAATGATAAGGGTGTAATTTTTTTCTTTGCAAAATCGCGCGGCTTCAAAGGCGTTAATCCCGTTATCCACCGTGATGATTAAAGGGGCGTGGTGTTTTTCTAAAAATTTTTTAGAAATCCCATAGCCATCCATGAAGCGATTAGGGATTGCAATGCGAACATGCTTATAGTTCAGGCTTTCAAAAAATTTTGCCATGATAGCAGAGCTAATCACGCCGTCAGCGTCATAATCGCCCACCACTAAAATTTCTGTGTTTGCGCGCATGGCTTCTATGATTTTGAGTGCGGCTTTTTTCAAGTCTTTAAATAAAAAGGGGCTAGGAAACCCTTTTTCATTATAAGCGATAGAAGCCACTCGCTCTTTGATTTGAGCTTTAAGCTTTTGTTTCATTTGTTAGATTAGGATTTAGAAAGAGCGCTCTTAATGAAATCCAAAATAATAGGGTTAGGGCTTTGCAACCTAGAGGTAAATTCCGGGTGGAATTGCACCCCCACAAAGAACGGATGATCTTCTAACTCAATCGCTTCAATCAAATGATTCGCTCCAAAACCCACCACTTTCAAGCCCTTATTTTCCCACTCTTGGCGGTATTTGGGGTTGATTTCATAACGATGGCGGTGCCTTTCTTTAATGCTAGGCTTTTTATAAGCTTTTTCTAGCAAGCTGTTGGGCATGATTTCGCATTCGTATTCGCCTAATCGCATGGTGCCACCCAATGGCGAATTATAGGTGCGCACCTGTTTTTGGTGGTTTTGATCCATAAAATCTTCAATCAAATACACCACAGGGTATTCGCAGCGTTGGTTAAACTCCGTAGAGTTAGCCCCTTTCAAGCCTAAAACATTGCGGCAAAACTCCACGATCGCTAATTGCATGCCCAAACAAATCCCTAAAAAGGGGAGTTTTTCTAACCTAGTCCTTTGAATGGCGCAAATTTTGCCCTCAATCCCCCTTTCTCCAAAGCCCCCAGGCACTAAAATTGCATCAACGCCTTCTAAATCCGTCTTTTCATTAAAATTCTCGCTATCCAGCCATTCAATATTGACTTGCGTATCCAAATGCGCCCCCGCATGGATTAGGGCTTCAATTAAGGATTTATAAGATTCTTTTAAGCTTAAATACTTGCCCACAAAACCAATTTTGACTTTGTGTTTAGGAGCGATAATCTTTTCTACTAAAGTGTTCCAAGCCGCCATTTTGGGGTGCAACTTATTCAAATTAAAGCGTCTGGCAATGGGGGTTAAAATGCCTTCTTGCAAGAAAAGAATAGGGCATGCGTAAATGCTTTTAGTGTCTGTGGCTACAATCACGCTGTCTTGCTCCACATCGCAACTCAAAGCGATTTTCTTTTTCAATTCTTTATCCAAAGGCTTAGGCGATCGCGCCAAAATAATTTGAGGGGTTACGCCAAGACGCCGTAATTCTTGGACGGAGTGTTGCGTGGGTTTGGTTTTTAATTCGTTAGTGGTTTGGATATAGGGGATCAAGGTTACATGCACATTGATGACTTTTTCATTCCCTAATTCCAATTTAAGCTGGCGGATCGCTTCCAAATAAAACATGCCCTCCATATCGCCCACGGTTCCGCCCACTTCCACGATTAAAAAATCCAACCCCTTAGCCGCGCTTTTAATGCGTCTTTTGATTTCATCGGTTACATGGGGGACGATTTGAATGGTTTTGCCTAAATATTCCCCTTTCCTTTCGTTTTCTATCACGCTTGAAAAAATCTGCCCGGTAGTGAAATTATTCAACCTTGTTAAATTCCTGTTCAAAAAGCGTTCATAATGCCCGATGTCTAAATCCGTTTCAGCACCATCGCTAGTTACAAACACTTCCCCATGCTCTAAAGGGCTCATGGTGCCTGGATCAATATTGATATAAGGGTCAATCTTCAAAATAGAAACCTGGTAATTGCAATGCTGCAAAAGCGTAGCGATTGAAGAAGATGAAATCCCTTTCCCTAGAGAGCTTAACACGCCCCCTGTAACGAATATAAATTTGGCTCTATCCATAAGTTATTGCGTTCCTTTAATTTTTGCTTCTTAAATTGTAGTCTAAAAAGGGTTAAAAAGCTTTAAAAAAGGGCAAAAATTAAAGCGATTTCAAAAAAAAAAAAACAATTTCAGTTTCTTATTAACTAGGTTTGATTAAAATAAAAAGCTTTTATGTGTTTAAACTTCATTGTCTTAAATTTTTTAAGAGCGATTTTAAAGTTCGTTGGCGTATAATATAAGTTTTGAATTAACTACTAGTAAGGGTTTTAAATAATGGCTGAAAATTCTTTCAAAAATGTTTCCACACAACCCAAAGTATTTTTCTTATTACCAGTTAAAACCCTGTTTCTTTTAGGGGGTATTTTTAGCGCATTTTTTATCCTTATTGCTGGCTTGGTTTTTTTTGATTATACTAATTCAATGGACCATGCGATTTTTAGCTTGATGCGTTCAAATTCTTCTAACTCTATTTTAGATCAAACGCTCCAACGCATTGTTTTTTTAGGCTCTTCTCAATTCGTGTTGCCTTTGAGTTTGTTAGTGGGGGTGTTTTTAAGCCTTTATCGCAGAAATTTAGCGCTTGGGGTGTGGTTTGTGTTAAGCGTGGTTATATTTGAAGCCCTTTTAGAATCTTTAAAACACCTTTTTACACACTCCATTCAATGGCTTTCGCACAGTGCTAATTTCCCTAGCGCTATTGCGCTTTCTTTAGCCCTTTTTTATGGGTTGCTTGTTTTATTAATACCCCATTTGATCACGCATCAAATATTTCAAAACATTCTTTCTTATAGTTTGCTTGGTTTGATTTTTTTAATAGGCTTAGCGCTGATTGTTTTAGGGGTGTCTTTTAGCAGTGTTTTAGGAGGGTTTTGTTTAGGGGCGTTAGGGGCTTGTTTTTCCATAGGGATTTATTTGAGCGTGTTCCAAAAGATCTAAGCGAACGGCTTAAAAGAATGAAAATTTTATCAAGGTTTTAATATTGGATTTAAAGGTATTATTGCAACGGATTGTTGATTTTTTCATCAAGCTCAATAAAAAGCAAAAAATCGCCCTGATCGCAGCGGGGGTTTTGATCACCGCCTTGCTTGTGTTTTTATTGCTCTATCCTTTTAAAGAAAAAGACTACGCGCAAGGAGGTTATGGGGTTTTATTTGAAGGCTTAGACTCTAGCGATAACGCTTTAATCTTGCAGCACCTCCAGCAAAACCAAATCCCTTATAAAGTCTCCAAAGACGACACCATTCTTATCCCTAAAGATAAAGTGTATGAAGAAAGGATCACTCTGGCTTCTCAAGGGATCCCTAAAACGAGTAAAGTGGGCTTTGAAATCTTTGACACTAAAGACTTTGGGGCGACTGATTTTGATCAAAATATCAAACTCATTCGCGCCATTGAGGGGGAATTGTCGCGCACGATTGAAAGTTTAAACCCTATTTTGAAAGCCAATGTGCATATTGCAATCCCTAAAGACAGCGTGTTCGTGGCTAAAGAAGTCCCTCCTAGCGCTTCGGTGATGCTTAAACTCAAGCCCGACATGAAGCTTTCACCCACTCAAATTTTAGGGATTAAAAATTTAATCGCTGCAGCTGTGCCTAAACTCACGATAGAAAATGTGAAAATCGTGAATGAAAACGGCGAATCAATAGGCGAAGGCGATATATTAGAAAACTCCAAAGAATTAGCCCTAGAGCAATTGCACTACAAACAAAATTTTGAAAACATTTTAGAAAATAAGATCGTCAATATCTTAGCCCCTATTGTGGGGGGTAAAAACAAGGTGGTCGCAAGGGTTAATGCGGAGTTTGATTTCAGCCAAAAGAAAAGCACCAAAGAGACTTTTGACCCAAATAATGTCGTAAGGAGTGAGCAAAATTTAGAAGAAAAAAAAGAAGGCGCTTCTAAAAAACAAGTCGGCGGTGTGCCGGGGGTTGTGAGCAATATCGGGCCTGTGCAAGGATTGAAAGACAATAAAGAGCCAGAAAAATACGAAAAGTCTCAAAACACGACCAATTATGAAGTGGGTAAAACCATTAGCGAGATTAAGGGCGAGTTTGGCACTTTAGTGCGTTTGAATGCGGCGGTTGTGGTGGATGGCAGGTATAAAATCGCGCTTAAAGACGGGGCAAACGCTTTAGAATACGAGCCTTTGAGCGATGAATCGCTTCAAAAAATCAACGCTCTAGTGAAACAAGCCATTGGCTATAACCAAAATAGAGGCGATGATGTGGCGGTGAGCAATTTTGAGTTTAACCCTATGGCACCCATGCTTGATAACGCCACTTTGAGCGAAAAAATCATGCACAAAACTCAAAAAATCTTAGGCTCATTCACGCCTTTAATCAAGTATGTTTTGGTGTTTATAGTGCTGTTTATTTTCTATAAAAAAGTGATTGTGCCTTTCAGCGAACGCATGCTGGAAGTGGTGCCTGATGAAGATAAGGAAGTGAAATCCATGTTTGAAGAAATGGATGAAGAAGAAGATGAATTGAACAAACTCGGCGATTTGAGGAAAAAAGTAGAAGATCAATTAGGGCTTAATGCAACCTTTAGCGAAGAAGAAGTAAGATACGAAATTATTTTAGAAAAGATTAGAGGGACCCTTAAAGAGCGTCCTGATGAAATCGCCACGCTCTTTAAACTCCTAATCAAAGATGAAATCTCTTCAGACAGCGCGAAAGGTTAAAAGATAGAAGGTTAAAAATGGCAACCAAGCTTACCCCCAAACAAAAGGCTCAATTAGACGAACTTTCCATGAGTGAAAAAATCGCTATTTTACTCATTCAAGTGGGCGAAGACACCACAGGCGAGATTTTAAGGCATTTAGACATTGACTCTATTACAGAGATTTCTAAGCAAATCGTGCAATTAAACGGCACAGACAAGCAAATCGGTGCGGCGGTTTTAGAGGAATTTTTTGCGATTTTTCAGTCTAACCAATACATCAATACCGGCGGTTTAGAATATGCTAGAGAGCTTTTAACCAGGACTTTAGGGAGCGAAGAAGCCAGAAAAGTGATGGACAAACTCACTAAAAGTTTGCAAACGCAAAAAAACTTCGCTTATTTAGGCAAAATCAAGCCCCAACAACTCGCTGATTTCATCATTAACGAACACCCTCAAACCATTGCCTTGATTTTAGCCCACATGGAAGCCCCTAATGCGGCTGAGACTTTGAGCTATTTCCCTGATGAAATGAAAGCTGAGATTTCTATTAGAATGGCGAATTTAGGCGAAATATCGCCCCAAGTGGTTAAAAGGGTTTCCACGGTGTTAGAAAACAAACTAGAATCGCTCACTAGCTATAAAATTGAAGTGGGTGGTTTAAGAGCGGTGGCTGAAATCTTTAACCGCTTAGGCCAAAAGAGCGCTAAAACCACGCTCGCTCGCATTGAAAGCGTGGATAACAAGCTCGCCGGCGCGATTAAAGAAATGATGTTCACTTTTGAAGACATTGTGAAATTGGACAATTTCGCTATCAGAGAGATTTTAAAAGTAGCGGATAAAAAAGACTTGTCTTTAGCCTTAAAAACTTCCACGAAGGATTTAACCGATAAATTCTTAAACAACATGAGCAGTAGGGCTGCAGAGCAGTTTGTAGAAGAAATGCAATATTTAGGGGCGGTCAAAATCAAAGATGTGGATGTGGCTCAAAGGAAAATCATTGAAATCGTGCAGAGCTTGCAAGAAAAAGGCGTGATCCAAACCGGTGAAGAGGAAGATGTCATTGAATAGCCGCAAAAACTTGATCCAAAAAGACCATTTGAATAAGCATGACATTCAAAAATACGAATTTAAGAGCATGGCAAATTTACCCCCTAAAACTAATCCTAATGGCATGTCTTTAGAAACGCCTAACCCAGAAGAGCCTTTGGAAAAAAAAGCGATAGAAAACGATTTGATTGATTGTTTATTGAAAAAAACCGATGAGCTTTCAAGCCATTTGGTGAAATTGCAAATGCAATTTGAAAAAGCCCAAGAAGAGAGCAAAGCTTTGATTGAAAACGCTAAAAACGACGGCTATAAAATCGGCTTTAAAGAGGGCGAAGAAAAAATGCGTAACGAGCTCACCCACAGCGTGAATGAAGAAAAGAACCAGCTTTTGCATGCAATCACGGCTTTAGATGAAAAAATGAAAAGCTCAGAAAATCATTTAACGGCTTTAGAAAAGGAGTTGAGCGCGATTGCGATAGATATAGCTAAAGAAGTGATCCTTAAAGAAGTGGAAGACAACAGCCAAAAAGTGGCCCTTGCTTTGGCTGAAGAGCTTTTAAAAAACGTTTTAGACGCAACGGATATTCATTTAAAAGTCAATCCCTTGGATTACCCTTATTTAAACGAGCGTTTGCAAAACGCTTCTAAAATCAAATTAGAGAGCAATGAGGCTATTTCTAAAGGAGGCGTTATGATCACTAGCTCTAACGGGAGCCTTGATGGGAATTTAATGGAGCGCTTTAAAACGCTCAAAGAAAGCGTGTTGGAAAATTTTAAGGTGTGATTTTGCAAAATAAAACTTTTGATTTAAACCCTAATGATATTGCAGGCTTGGAGTTGGTGTGTCAAACGCTAAGGAATCGTATTTTAGAAGTGGTGAGCGCTAATGGGGGGCATTTAAGCTCTTCTTTAGGGGCTGTGGAGCTGATTGTAAGCATGCATGCCTTATTTGATTGCCAGAAAAACCCTTTTATTTTTGACACTTCGCACCAAGCTTACGCCCATAAGCTCTTAACCGGGCGTTTTGAAAGCTTTAGCACTCTAAGGCAATTCAAGGGTTTGAGCGGCTTTACTAAACCCAGCGAGAGCGCATACGATTATTTCATCGCCGGGCATAGCTCCACTTCGGTGTCTATAGGCGTGGGGGTGGCTAAAGCTTTTTGTTTGAAACAAGCGCTAGGCATGCCTATAGCTTTATTAGGCGATGGGAGTATTAGTGCAGGGATTTTTTATGAAGCCTTAAACGAACTAGGCGATAGGAAATACCCCATGATCATGATTTTGAACGATAATGAAATGAGTATCAGCACGCCTATTGGAGCCTTATCCAAAGCCCTTAGCCAGCTGATGAAAGGCCCGTTTTATCAGTCTTTCCGCTCTAAAGTCAAAAAAATTTTAAGCACCTTACCTGAAAGCGTGAATTACTTAGCGAGTCGTTTTGAAGAATCTTTTAAGCTCATCACCCCGGGCGTGTTTTTTGAAGAATTGGGCATTAATTATATAGGGCCTATTAATGGGCATGATTTAGGTGCGATTATTGAAACCTTGAAATTAGCCAAAGAGCTTAAAGAACCGGTGCTAATCCATGCGCAAACCTTAAAAGGTAAAGGCTATAAGATCGCTGAAGGGCGCTATGAAAAATGGCATGGGGTGGGGCCTTTTGATTTGGATACCGGCTTGTCTAAAAAATCCAAAAGCGCGATTCTATCGCCCACTGAAGCGTATTCTAACACCCTTTTAGAATTAGCCAAAAAAGATGAAAAAATCGTAGGCGTAACCGCGGCGATGCCTAGCGGCACAGGGTTAGACAAACTCATTGACGCTTACCCTTTGCGCTTTTTTGATGTCGCTATCGCTGAACAACACGCCTTAACTTCCAGCAGCGCTATGGCTAAAGAGGGGTTTAAACCTTTTGTGAGTATCTATTCTACTTTTTTGCAAAGGGCTTATGATTCCATTGTGCATGACGCTTGCATTTCTAGCCTACCGATTAAATTGGCCATTGACAGGGCTGGGATTGTGGGCGAAGATGGCGAGACGCACCAAGGGCTTTTAGACGTGTCGTATTTGCGCTCTATCCCTAACATGGTTATTTTTGCCCCACGAGACAATGAGACTTTAAAAAACGCCGTGTATTTTGCTAATGAATACGATTCAAGCCCTTGCGCGTTCCGCTACCCTAGAGGGTCGTTTGCGTTAAAAGAGGGGGTTTTTGAGCCTAGCGGTTTTGTTTTAGGGCAAAGCGAATTGTTGAAAAAAGAGGGCGAAATTTTACTCATAGGCTATGGTAATGGTGTGGGGCGGGCGCATTTGGTCCAACTGGCTTTAAAAGAAAAAAACATTGAGTGCGCGCTTTTGGATTTGAGATTCCTTAAACCTTTAGATCCAAATTTAAGCGCGATCGTTGCCCCTTATCAAAAGCTCTATGTTTTTAGCGATAATTACAAGCTTGGGGGGGTGGCTAGCGCGATTTTAGAATTTTTGAGCGAACAAAATATTTTAAAGCCTGTTAAAAGCTTTGAAATCATGGATGAATTTATCATGCATGGGAACACCGCTTTAGTGGAAAAATCCTTAGGTTTAGATACAGAGAGTTTGACTGACGCTATTTTAAAAGATTTAGGACAAGAGAGATGAAAGAAAAGACGCCTACGCCAATGAAGAATATCCGCAATTTTTCCATTATCGCTCACATTGACCATGGTAAAAGCACTTTAGCGGATTGTTTGATTTTTGAATGCAACGCTATCAGTAACAGAGAAATGAAGAGCCAAGTGATGGACACTATGGATATTGAAAAAGAAAGGGGCATTACGATTAAGGCTCAAAGCGTGCGCCTGAATTACACTTTTAAGGGGGAGGATTATGTTTTAAACCTCATTGACACCCCAGGGCATGTGGATTTTAGCTATGAAGTGTCTCGCTCTTTGTGTTCATGCGAAGGGGCGTTATTGGTGGTGGATGCCACTCAAGGCGTGGAAGCGCAAACCATTGCAAACACTTATATCGCTTTAGATAACAATTTAGAAATTTTACCGGTGATCAATAAAATTGATTTGCCTAATGCGAATGTTTTAGAGGTTAAGCAGGACATAGAAGACACGATAGGGATTGATTGTTCTAACGCTAATGAAGTGAGCGCTAAAGCTAAGCTAGGCATTAAAGATTTGTTAGAAAAAATCATTACGACCATTCCTGCCCCTAGCGGTGATCCTAACGCTCCCTTAAAAGCGCTCATTTATGATTCATGGTTTGACAATTATTTAGGGGCGCTAGCGCTGGTGCGTATCATGGATGGGAGCATCAACACCGAGCAAGAAATTTTAGTGATGGGGACGGGTAAAAAACATGGCGTTTTAGGGCTATACTACCCTAACCCTTTGAAAAAAATCCCCACCAAGAGTTTAGAATGCGGCGAGATTGGCATTGTGAGTTTGGGGTTAAAAAGCGTTACTGATATTGCGGTGGGTGATACGCTCACAGACGCTAAAAACCCTACCCCTAAACCCATTGAAGGCTTTATGCCGGCCAAACCCTTTGTTTTTGCGGGGCTTTACCCTATAGAAACGGATAGGTTTGAAGATTTAAGAGAAGCGCTATTGAAACTCCAGCTTAACGATTGCGCTTTAAATTTTGAGCCTGAAAGCTCTGTGGCGCTTGGCTTTGGCTTTAGAGTGGGCTTTTTAGGGTTATTGCACATGGAAGTGATCAGAGAAAGGCTAGAGAGAGAATTTGGTCTTAACTTAATCGCTACCGCTCCCACGGTGGTGTATGAAGTGCATTTAACGGATAATAGCATCAAATACGTCCAAAACCCTAGCGAATTGCCCCCTGAAAATCATATTGCTTGCATCAAAGAGCCTTTTGTTAGGGCGACGATCATCACGCCGAGCGAATTTTTGGGTAATTTAATGCAGTTATTGAACAATAAAAGAGGCATTCAAGAAAAAATGGAATATTTGAATCAGTCTCGTGTCATGCTCACTTATTCCTTGCCGAGCAATGAAATTGTGATGGATTTTTATGACAAGCTCAAATCTTGCACGAAAGGGTATGCGAGCTTTGATTATGAGCCTATAGAAAACAGAGAGGCTCATTTGGTGAAACTAGATGTGAGGGTGGCAGGCGATGTGGTGGATGCACTTTCTATCATTATAGATAAGAATAAGGCGTATGAAAAGGGGCGCGCTTTAGTGGAAACGATGAAAGAGCTTATCCCAAGACAGCTTTTTGAAGTCGCTATCCAAGCGAGCGTGGGGAATAAAATCATCGCTAGGGAGACGATTAAATCTGTCGGTAAGAATGTAACGGCTAAGTGCTATGGGGGCGATATTACACGAAAAAGAAAACTCTTAGAAAAGCAAAAAGAGGGCAAAAAACGCATGAAGGCTATCGGCAAGGTGGAGCTTCCCCAAGAAGCGTTTTTAGCGATATTAAAGATTGATTAGGGCGTTTAGCTTCTATGACAAAACACAAGAACTATGAAATTTTAAATCTCATAGGCTATGCTTTGGCAAAATTTGATAATGACTTCATTAAAGAATTTGGTTTTTCTACTAAAAATGCTTTTTTTGAATATTGCGTCCAAATCGGCTTGGCTGAAACGACTGGCGTTATCAAAAATCGCATGGATTTATTTGATTATTTTTTTCCTAATAAACGCAAAGGCTGGTGGCAAAAAGGCGATGCCTATATCCATAGAAAATTATGGATTGATAGTTTGTTTGGAAATGAAAGCGTTAAGGGTTTTAGCCATATTGTGAAATTGTTTTTGCAGGAACAATACGGAATCAAAGATTTAGGCGTTACCCCTAACGCTTACCTTAAAACCCGCTATAAAAGCATGCAAGAAACAGGTTTAGAAGCCGAATTGTATTTTTTAAACCACTATAAAAATATCAAAACATTTTCTCATGGGCATTTAAAAGACATGCGTCTTTTTGGCGATGGGTATGACTTCTACATTCAAACCAACAAGCAAGCGTTTTTAGTGGAAGTTAAGGGGATTAGAGAAAAGCAAGGGGCATTGAGATTGACCCAAAAAGAATACGATCAAGCGCAAACTTATAGCCATGATTATGTGCTTGTGGTGGTATTGAATTTGAGTGAAAAACCCTATCTTTTATCTATCGCTAACCCCTTAAAGCATTTAGAATTTAAGGCATGCGAGAGGAAGCAAAAAAGCATTTTGGAATACCACTTAATAGGGCAAATAAAATAACTATATTAAAGATGGGGTTCATTTAATCTAATTAATAGCAGTGGTTGGAAATTTGGATATTAGATATTGAAGAGCTTTAACCAAGCTTGAGAGACGGATGAAAAAAATCCGCTTGAATTATCTTAAAAACGAGCCAAGAAAGGAAAAATCCACATGAGCAATCATCATAACAACAAAAAAGAAGAGAATACAAACAAGGTGCAAGTTACCCCCCAACAATAGTAACGATACAGAGCCTTTAAAGGTAACCACACGCTATTTAGAAGTCAAGAATTATAAAAATATTGGTGTTCAAAACGAGCAAGAAAAAGACGAAAGGCTGTATTTTAACAATTCGTTTAATGGCGATAAGTTGGGCGGTTTGGTTACTATTCTAGGTGAGAATAATACCGGTAAAAGCAATTTATTGAAAGCTTTAGGGTGTTTTAGCGAGCATGTAAATGAATTTAAGAAAAGCTACACCCCTAATTATGTGGGCTATGAAGAATCGATAAGTTCTTTAAAATTAAGCACCCTTAAAGATAAAATACTCCAAAATGAAATGACTTTAACCATAGATAGTTCTTCAAAAATCACTTTTGATGAGAGTATTGCAAAAGTTGATTTGCTTGAAGGTGTTTGCTATAAAGCCCTTAACAATGATTTGTTAAGCGAAGAAGACGAGTTGTCTTATGAAAAGGCTATTGAAGAGTGCCGAAGTTTATACCCACACCGAGGTGATCTCATAAAGGAAAAGGAGAGAATATTGTTAGACCTATACAATAGGTATAATAAAACCATCTCTTGCCCTAATAACATTCAAAATGAATTGCCTTCTCAAGTCATCTCTAACATGAGAGATTTATGCGAGGCGTTGTGGGAAGAAAATGTGCAAAATTTTAGGAGTGATTTTTGCGATAATCTTAAAACCAAGTTTAGAAGCGCTTGGTTAGAAAAAATGATTCAAGATTTAACTGCAAAGACAACCCTAGAAGATAAAAATGAAATCCTTAAAAATTTCAAAGAAAAATTGCTCCCAATCGCTCAAGAGTGGCTTAAAAATGACTACTACATGTCTGAATTAAAACTTTCTCAAATCACTATCTTGCATTTTATCAACGATGATGATTTTCTCAAAATAGAATCTGATGAACCCACCAATGAATTAGAACAAGTTTCTAATAACCAACTTGCAATTTACACAAGCGTAGATGATTTATTGAATAGCGAACCCATAGATGTGTCTAAAATCTCTCGCTTCCCTCAAGTGATTTACTACGATAACAAAAAGCGTTTCAAACATAAGAATTTGATTGTCAAGCCAGAAGAATTGGAAAAAAGTGTCTTTTTTAGGGCGTTTTTTAAAGCTATTGGTGTGAATTTATCAAGCGTTAAGAAAAGTTATTCAAAGGCGAGCGGAAACATTGGTTATTTGACACAATTGCAAGATGAGATCAAAGAAAAAGTTATTTCTAAAATTACCAATAGATTTAACAGGCTTTATTTTCAAAAAGATCAAAACCGAAAATGGTCGTATTTATTTGATTTTAGATTGGACTTACACAATATTTCTCTATCGCTTTTTAAAAAAGATTCCAACAAACAAAAAGAAGTGTTGCATTTAGACGATCAAAGCGATGGGTTTAAATGGTTTTTCAATTTGTTTTTTGGCCTTTTATTTGGTAATTCCTTAAAAAAAGATGCCATTGTTTTGATGGATGAAATGGGTTCAAACCTTTCTGTGCCAACTCGCAAAGAGTGTAGGAAATTTTTAAAAGAGTTTGGGCAAAGAGTGGGAGTTACTTTTGTTTTGGTAACCCATGATCTCTTTTTAGTGGATATGAATCATTTAAATGAATTGAGAGTCTTACGCCATAATGAAGAGTCTTTGCAAAGCGTTGGCATTCGTCATTTTTCATCTGTGGATTTGGGCGATAATAGGGCATTGAAAACCATTAAAAAATCTTTAGGCGTGAGCCATAAGATCCTTAATGAAAACGATCGTCTTTTGTTTGTAGAAGGCATTAGCGATTACAATTATTTGAGCGCATTTAAATTGCTCTATGAACAAGAAAAAAAGACCTCCTTAGACATGGCGTTTTTAAACATCGTGTTTTTACCCGTTAACGGACTAGGGAATGATGATTTAAAAGAATCAAAAAAGCCACAAATGAAACAAATTTTAGAAACCTTGGCTGAAGAAGAGCCAAACGCTACGCTATTAGTGGATGGGGATACAATGGGTAAGGCATGCGAAGAGTTGAATAAGGAATTAAAGAATAAGCTCAACATTCTAAAACTCAATGATTGCGATGATAGTTTTAAAAATTTCAAAAATATTGAAGATTGTTTCAGCCAAAAAGATAAAATCAAATTGGACTTAAAAAATAAAAGCTCTCGCTCACACACCGCCTATACAAACGCTTTAAAGAATGACTTGCTCTTACACCCTAATTTAGTGGAAGCAGAAAGAAAATTTTTACAAGCTTTTAAAATGGCTCTATCTTAAAATGAACGCTGATAATCAAGTGGGTAATCAAAAAGCTTGATTGGGGCGATAAAAACATTAAGGGAATTAGAAACCAATGGGACACTCTTTAATCATTACAGAGACAGCACCAACTATAGCGTCTCAAACCTTAATGAGATTAGATCTTATCACAAACGAGCTTAAAACACAAGAACCATAACAAGAAAAATGGGGGCGTTTGCTTACAGAATACCACAATAAAGAGCGTTTTAAACAACAAACGAAATAATTAAAATTGAATTATTGTTGAATAGTTAGCAACTATAAAGAGAAGCTTGCGTTACCGTCTACTTTGCAAGCGATTACAAAAGAAAAGGCATTTAATTCTTTAAACTCTTTTAAAACTAATGCTATACAAAAAAGATTAACAAGGCTTTTAAAAAAGCGTTATTAGGGAGTTAGGGTATCGCAAAAACCCTCCTATGAATTTTAAAATCGCCAAAAGTTTAAGCTTTTGTAGCGAGTTTGTTGATCGCTTCAGCGTTCATGTCGTCTTGGTGGGTTTTTAACACTTTAGAATACATATCCAAAAAGCGGTTGATTTCAATCAAAGCGCTCATCTCGCGCACCGCATTGACATTGCTTTTTTCTAGCATGTATTGCCTTAACGCACCAGAATCAGAGACTTGATGGACGCCTTCGCCCTGATAGGTATAAAGGTTTTGCCCTATTTTTTTAAGATTTTTAGGTTCGCTAAAACTCACTAAAGCTAATGCGCCTGCTTGAATTTGGGCTTCATTATCCCTAAAAGTGATTCCGCCATTTTGATCCACTTCAATTTCAGCGTCAGGCATGAGCATGATCCCTCCTTTTTCGTTCAAACCGGAGCGTGAAAGCACCTTAAAACCATTAAGGGTTACCAAAAAGCCGTCTTTATCAACGCTGAAATGCCCGTCTCTGGTATAAGCGACGCCCTCATTAGTCTGTATCGCAAAATAGAGGTTAGGGCTTGTTAGGGCAAAATCTAGGGGGTTATTCGTCCCTTCAAACGCGCCAAGACTCCTATCCGTATAGATTTCTGATAGGATAGGCACACGATTGAGGTTGCGGTTGAGATACTTCGCGCTCGCTTTGGTTTGATCTTCTAAGGGCAGTTGCTCTCGGTATTCTTGGTAAAGCCTTAAAAAATCGCCTGTAATCGCATCGTCTCTTTTAAAGCCGTTGGTGTTTAGGTTGGCTAAATTGTTAGAGGTTAAATCCAAGCGGTTAAATTGTGTCGCCATTGCTCCTGTGGCCGCATAATACCCATTTTGCATGCAATAATCCTTTTAAAAGAAAAATTATAGCAAAAATCAAATAAAAACTAAGATTTACTCCAAATAGGTTTTTTTAGGGAATATGATAACCATAACCATAAAGATAACAATACTAAACATGACATAGCCCACAAACCCTGCTTCAAAACCATGCTGTTTGAACTCTAACGCTATATAACTCGCGCTCCCTCCAAAAAGCGCATTGGCAATCGCATAGGCTAAACCCACGCCAAGCGCTCGCACATGTTCAGGGAATAATTCCGCCTTAATAACCCCAGCAATGCAAGTGTAAAAACTCATCGCGCTCAATGCGAGTATTTCATAAAATAGGGCTTCATACACGCTAGTGGCATGCTTGATACCATAAAAGACAACAGGCGTTACAATAAGCCCTGTGATCGCAAAAACCATCAGCATTTGGGTGCGTTTGATTTTATCCGCAAGCATCCCGCATAAGGGTTGAAAGAAGATGAAATAAGAGAGCGCTAAAAGCATGATAAAACTGCTTTCTTTAGGGCTAAACGATGAGCTGTTGGTTAAAAAGATTTTTAAATACACCGTAAAAGTGTAAAAGCACAAACTCCCTCCCATAGTTAGCCCAAAGACTATCATTAAGGCTTTTTTATGGTTGAGCAATTCCTTTAAACTGCCCCTTTGGGTTTCTTCTTTAATAGTGTTTTTGGAAGTTGTTTTGCTATCCATGGTTTCTTCCATGATATTTCTTAAAAAGAGCGAGAGCAGGGCTAATATACCCCCTAAAGCGAATAAATAACGCCAAGCGAACGCGCTAATTTGCTCATGCGTGTAAATGTTTTCAACGATAAAGAGCGAAAAAATAGCTAAGAGTTGCCCTCCAACTAAAGTTACATATTGAAAAGAGCCATAAAAACCTTTTTTGCCATTCTTGCCTAATTCAGAGAGGTAAGTAGCGACCACGCCATATTCGCCTCCCACGCTAAAGCCCTGTAAAAGCCTGGCTAATAATAAAAACAAGAACGCCCATTCCCCTACGATTTCTTTAGTGGGGAGCAATGCGAGCATGAAAGAGCCTAACGCCATAAGGATAATGGAATACACCATAGAAGTTTTACGCCCCTTTTTATCCCCTAATTTACCAAAAAACAAACTCCCCAAAGGGCGCATGAAAAACCCTAGCATGAAAACTAAAAAAGCTGAGATGAGCGCTAAAGTGGGGTCGTTAGTGTGGGTAAATTCCTTAGCGAAATAAGGGGCAAGGAACGCATAAGCGTAAAAATCATACCATTCCACTAAATTACCTGAACTAGCGGCTAAAAGGGATTTTAAGGGTTTTTTAGTGGCGGGTTGGATCTGGGGGTTCATGGCTATCCTTGAATATGAAATTTTTAGGTAATTTTACTAGGAGTTAGGGAAACCACAGATAATATTTGATTAATAGGCTAAAGGTTGGTTTCATTTGTGTTATTGGGAAAAGTTTTTTTAAAGAAAATGAATTTTAAAAATTAAAAATAATGTTTTTATTGCCAATATTCATTGAAAACAAGTCCTAAAAATTTTGCAAAATCTCTCTGTTGCCTTTGGCGTTTCTTGGGGATAGAAAGCCTTGAGCTTCTAATTCGTCAGTAATGGTGGCGGCTTGGTTGTAGCCGATTTTTAATTGCCGTTGTAAAAAACTCGTAGAAGTGATCTTTTTTTCTAAAATCACCGCTTTAGCCCTTTCTAGAATGTCATCGCCTTGATAGTTAGGGGTGTCTAAAGGCATGTGCGATTCTTCTAGCAAGAAATCTTTATCATATTCCACTTCTTTTTGGGCTTTAATAAAATCCACGATTTTTTTGATTTCATCTTCAGTGGCAAAAGGGGCATGCAAGCGTACTAACCCGTTTGTTCCTGGGGGGGTAAAGAGCATATCGCCCCTTCCTAACAAGCTTTGCGCCCCATCGGTGTCTAAAATCACTTTAGAATCAATCTTAGTGCCTACCCTAAAACTCACCCTTGAAGGCAAATTGGTTTTAATCAAGCCGGTTACGACATCCACGCTTGGGCGTTGGGTCGCTACAATGAGATGCAAGCCGCTCGCGCGCCCCATTTGAGCGATTCTAGCGATAGGAAACTCCGCTTCTTTTCCCCCTGTCATCATTAAATCCGCTAATTCATCAATCACCACAATCAAATAGGGGAACGTTTCAACGCCGTTATTTTCCGCCTGCTCATTATAAGAATCAATGGTTTTAACCTTGTATTCGCTCATTAAAGAGTATCGGCGTTCCATTTCTTTAGCCACGCTTTGCAAAGCCCCAATAGCTTTTTTAGGATCGGTGATAATGGGTGTGAGTAAGTGGGGGATGTCCGCATAAATGCTAAATTCTACCATTTTGGGATCGATCATCACTAATTTGAGTTGATCGGGGGGGTTTTTATAAAGTAAGGATAAAATCATCGCATTCACGCCCACGCTCTTACCGCTTCCTGTCGTGCCGGCGATGAGCAAGTGGGGGAGCTTTTTTAAATCCGTGATGAAAGGGTTACCCACAATGTCTTTGCCTAAAGCTAGGGTTAAGGGCGAGCTGGATTTTTGAAACAATTCGCTTTCTAAAATTTCTCTTAAATAAATAATTTGGCTTTGGCTGTTAGGGATTTCAATGCCAACGACATCTTTACCTTTAATAGGGGCTTGAATGCGGATGGATTCAGCGCATAAAGTCATCGCTAAATCATCGCTCAAGCCTAAAATACGGCTCACCTTAACATTAGGGGCTGGGCGGAATTCAAAGGTGGTTACAATAGGGCCTGAATAAGTGCGGATAATATCGCCATCAATTTTAAAGGTGCGCAGCTTGCTCAATAAATCCTGGATTTTTTGGTCAATCTCGTTTTCGTCTAAAGAAGTTTCTTTCAAACAAACCGCATTCAATAATTGCGTGGTGGGAAGCTCATAATCTTTGGGTTTTTGCACTTCGCCATAATCCAATCCGTCTAATATTTCTTTATTTTCGCTCAATTCTTTAACCATAACGGGTTTTTTAGCGCTGGTGGGGATTAGTGGGCTAAAGCCTGGAGCGTTCTCTGTTTCTCTTTTTTCTTCTTTTAGATTTTCTTTTAGATTTTCTTTTTGTGGGTTTTCTTGTAGACTTTCTTGTAAATCATCTTCTTTTATGGGGTGGTTGGGGGTTTTGTCATTTTCTGTTTTGTTGTCATTTTCTGTGTTGGGTGCGGATATGGGCATGATAGGTTTGGGCGTGATGGGTGTTTCTTTTTTTAGCGTGGGTTCTCTTTCTTTAGTTTCTTGCTTAGGTTCTTTTAAAGGGGGGTTAGTGGGGTTAGCCAAATCATCAAATCGGTTTCTTTTAGGGTAAATGGTGTAATGGGTAGGGGGGTGAGGGGAAATTTGAACCAAGCCTTCTTGCGGCTCTGAATCATTTAAAGTCGTGTTATAGGGGGTAGGGATCGCTAAAAACGATTCTTCGTTAGGGGTGTTGTGGTTTTCATCAATAAGGTTTTCTTTAAGGTTTTCTTTTTCTTTGTCGTTGTTGGTTTCTTTTTTTTGAGCGTCTGATGGGGTGTTTTCAAAACCCTCTTTTTTCAGGCTAAAATTAGGGCTAAAGGCTTGTAAGCATTGTTTGTAAATCTCTTTTAAAAGGTTTTGTGTTTTGTTTATATAAGGATAAAAAACGCTTTTAGGGGGCAGTTTGAATAAAATCAAATAAGAAATAACTACCATAAGCATTATCAGTGCATAAAGCCCAAAATCCCCTATAAAAGGGCGTAAAAACAAACGCACGCTGTTGCCGATTTCCCCTTGATTCAACAGGCTAGATTGTAAAAAGAGTAAAGATAAAATGCCTAATAGATGCCCTAAGGTTTTTTCTAAAACGATTTCTGTAAAAGGGTTTTTAGTCTTGTATAAAAGGAATAAAACCCACGCTAAATAGGGTAAATTAATCAATGAAAGATACCCAAAATATTTTTTATTGATTGCGGCAAACCACACCCCAAAACGCCCCACTAAACCGCTGTTACCCAGCCATGAAGATAGGGTTAAAAACGCTAATAAAACCCCTATGATTAAAGCCAAATAAAGTTTTTTAGATTTCATCGGTTGCACATGTCTTTAAAAGAGCAATACTCACAATCTTTAACCTCTAAAGTTTTTTCAAAATCAATTTCTTGTTTGAGTTTGGGGATAAGAGAAAATTCCAAATGATCCATTTTAGCCTGTAGCTCGTCTTCTTCTAGTAACTCGCCCTTTCTCAAATCATAAAAAAAGGCTTTTATAGGCTCTTTGTAACCCAGATTTTTAAGGGCAAACGCATAGATGGCCATTTGATAATCGGTGCTGATTTGAGCGATTTCTATGGGGCTTAAGCTTTTTCTTTGTTTTTCGCTCATGTTGTCTAATTTCAAATCGCTTTTGAATTTGTAATCCAATAAAATAATCTCATTGTCAGCCGTTTTGTCAATCCTGTCTATACGCCCTTTAAAAATAACGCCTTGAATAATCGTTTCAAAGCTTTTTTCAAGATCAAGAATGGTGATTTCTGCATTAAAGCGTTCTCGCTCTTTTTTATAAAAAGCCTGGATTTTTTTGAGCGCTACAAGAGTGTCTAAACGCTCTTTAGGGGTAATATTTTCTCTTGTTTCTAACAGCCAAATGAGCCTTTCTTCTAATAAATGGGGGGTTTTATATTTTTCATAAGCTTCTTTTAAAAGTTCATGGAGCAAACTGCCCACAGCGCTATTATTTTCATCTTTAGGGCTTTCTTTGAATCGCTTCATGTAGTGGTAATAAAAACGGCGCTTGCAAGTTAAAAAAGCGTTCAATGAGCTAGCGCTAAAGTTAAAATCTTTAGGGATAGCGGCTTTGATTTCTTCTTCTTGGTAGTCTTTTAAAGGACTTGGTGCAAAAAGCGTGTAAGCGTCTTTGATAGGCTCTATATGCAAATTTAATTCTAAAAGCATGTTAGAGGCTTTTGAAGTTTCACTCTCTATATAAGAAAGTGTTATTTCTTTAGAGTTTTTAAAGAGCTGGTAGTAATAGTGTTTTTGCAAATTTTTCTTATCTAATAAAGTGGGGAGGTTGAGCGATTTTCTTAAAGCAGAGTTCAAAAATAAATCGCAATCTTTAAGACTTGGCACACAAGTTTCATTAAAATCTACAATAACGATTTTATCAAATTGCATGCCCCTTGTCTCTAAAGTGTCCATGACTCGTATTTTGCCCCCACTAGAATCGTCTAAGCGGAAGTTGGCTTCAAATTCTTGCAAATACAAATGCAATAAATCTTTAAGGCTGTAGTTTTTAAGCGTGTCTTTTAAAAGATGATACTGGTGCATGATTTGAGAATGCACTTCTTTTAAGGGTGCTTTTTCTTTAGAGCTTTGTTGTTCTAAAAGCGCAAGGGTAATATTTTCTAAATCTAATAGAGCAGATCCGCTTAAATCAAGATCGCTTGTTTCTAAATTTTCTAAGATTTTGACAAGCTCTGTATAATAAGGGCTGTTTTTAGCCCCTAAGCCCATCGCAAAATTCAAATTGTTGTTTTTGTCTAAAAGTTTTAAAAAAGGCAAAAAATCCGCATTGGGCGTGATGATCGCCATTTTATTAGGATCGTTATCTTTTTGCAAATACTCTTCTATGGTTTGTAAAACTAAAGCGCCTTGTTTTAAATAACTGGAGTTAGCATAAAGCTTTGGCTCAATTTTTTGATCATTAAAAGTTTGAGAAAGGATCTTTTGGGTTTTAAAATCAATGGAATAATCGCAATCTGTCTCTAATTTGAGATTGAGAAATTCCAAGAATTTTTGGTTGTATTTGTCGCAAGATAAGTGTAAAGTGATAGGCACTAACTCGGCCACTTCTAATAAGCATTGCCTTTCAAAAACGCTCATAAAGCCGTCTAAATGCCATTCAATGGAGGAAAAATGCTCAAAAAATTCTTTTAAAATCGTGGGTTTTTTTTGCATGATTTTGTTGTAAAAGCCTAATCCTTCTAGCTTTTTAATGTAACGATCATAAATCATTTCTAAGACTTCTAAATGCTTTTCATAATCCAAATAAATGTCTTTAAAAGAAAGTTCATTGAGTTTGATGCAAGCAGAACTTAACTCATCAAACAAATCAAATAAAAAAGAAGTGCTTTCCAAATACCCTAAAAAGCTGTTTTCAAAAAGCAAAAGCCCTTCAAGTGCGGATTTTTTTTCTTTAGCGATGGCTTTAATGGTGTCTATCATTAAAATTTGGCGCGCGCTGTTAGGGATTTTCTTTTGATTAGGGATGTAAAAAGCCTGTTCAAAAAAACTCCCCATGCTCATCGCGCTAGGCAAAAACCCTTCGCCTTGCTCTAAATAGAAATGTTTTAAACGCCTGGTGGAGCTAAAAACAAACAAGGGGGTTTTTTCTAAAAAAAGTTTTTCTAAGTTCATGCGTTGAGTAATCTTTTCGCTTGAGCGGTAATGTTTTCAACGCTAAAGCCAAATTTTTCAAAGAGTTTATCGCCCTTTGCTGAGCTCCCAAAAGAATCCATGCCAATGATTTTATCCGCAAAACGATACCACTCTATCGCACGGCTCGCTTCAATCACTAAAACCTTACCCTTAAAGAGTTCTTTAAGATAGTTTTCATCTTGCTCTATTAATAAATCAAAGCAAGGCGCACTCACCACTTGAGTGGGGATATTTTCTCGCTCTAAAATTTTAGCGCTCTCTAAAGCTAAAGACACTTCGCTCCCGCTTGCAACGAGCGTGATAATGGGATCTTTAGCATCATATTTAACATACGCCCCTTTTAAAACCTGCTCTTTAGAGACCTCATCAAGCACGGGTAAATTCTGGCGCGATAAAATAAGAGCACTAGGAGCGTTCAAACTTAACGCTACTTGCATGCAAGCCTTATTTTCAAAAGCATCGCTGGGTCTGAAAGCATAGAAATTGGGCAAAGCACGTAAATGGCTCAATTGCTCTATGGGTTGGTGCGTCGCCCCGTCTTCGCCCACGCCAATGCTGTCATGCGTGAAGATAAAAAGGGCTTTCAGTTTCATTAAAGCGCTCAAACGCATGCTGGGCATTAAATAATCGCTAAACACAAAAAAGGTCGCACAAAAAGGCAAAAACAAGCCATACGCCGCTAAAGCGTTAGTGATAGCCCCCATGGCATGCTCTCTGATTCCAAAATGCAAGTTTTGCCCTAAAGGGAAATCGCCAGAGTGTTTTAACTGCGTGTTATTAGAGGGGGCTAAATCCGCACTTCCCCCCAAAAAGCCTTCGCATTCTTTGGCGATAGCGTTTAAAATCATGCCGTTACTCACTCTCGTGGCTAGAGATTCGCCTTTTTTAAAGGTGGGGTAATGGATGGCGTTAAAATCAAAATTCTTTAACGCATGGATCTTTTCTTTTGTTTTAGGGCTTAAGGACTTTTCCCATAAGGCTTCTAAGCTAACGCCCCTAACTTTCACTTCTTCAAAATGCATTTTGTTTTTTGGGCCAATGATAAAGCTTTCATCAGGGTTGATTTGAGCGTTTTCTTTGGATTGTTTTAACACTTCTTTATTTAAAGGCGAGCCATGCGTTTTTTCACTCCCCTCTAAACCAATAGCCCCCTTACCAATAATCGTATGAGCGATTAAAAGCGTGGGTTTGGTGGATTTTTTGGCTTCTTCTAAAGCATTGTGAATTGCTTGATAGTCATGCCCATCGCATTCTAGCACTTCCCAATTTTGCGCTAAAAAACGTGCTTTAACCTGTTCGCTAAAACTAATATTAATAGCGCCTTCAATGCTGATTTGGTTGCTGTCATAAATCACAATGAGATTATCAAGGCGAAGGTGTCCGGCTAAAGAAGCACTCTCATAACTAATGCCTTCTTGCAAATCCCCATCCCCACACAAGCAATAGACTTTATGAGTAATCACTTCTTTATCCAAAAGGGTTTGAGCGTATTGACTCGCCATGCTAAAACCCACAGCGTTAGCAAAACCTTGCCCCAAAGGGCCTGTCGTGATCTCAATGCCTTCGGTGTGGTGCAATTCGGGGTGTCCTGGGGTTTTAGAGTGTAATTGCCTGAAACGCTTTAAATCTTCTAAGCTCAAATCAAAGCCCCACAAATGCAACAAACTATACGCTAACGCGCTCGCATGCCCTCCGCTAAAAACCAGCCTGTCCCTATTGAGCCATTTAGGGTTAGTAGGGTTTAGGTTTAGGTGCAAGCTTAAAACCACCATCACATCGGCTAGCCCCAAGCACACGCCCGGATGCCCGCTATTAGCCTTATCTATCATATCCGCACACAAAAAGCGAAGCGTGTTCGCCATGCTTTTTAATCGTTCTAAGTCAGCGTTACTCAATCGCATCAAATTTTTCCATTTTTAAGGTTTTTAAAAGCCATTTTAACACAAATTATCTCAAAATCTCTTTGGCCATTAAGATGTCTTGTTGGATCTGATTTTTAAGCTCTTTTAACGAAGAAAAACGCATGTTGTCTCGTATTTTTTGAACCCAACGCAAAGCGATTTCTTTGGGCGGGTTTTCTATGATAGTATCAAGAACATGGCATTCTATGGCGAAATGTTGATCCGTGCTTAAGCGATTGCCTATAAAACTCACGCTTTTTTGATAAATTGGATCTTTTATTTCCACTAAACTCGCATACACCCCAAAGCTAGGGAGGATAAAATCTTTAGTTTTGATATTTAAAGTAGGCACTAATTCTTTATGCCCTAATCCTTGATCGCTAATGACTTCCCCGCACACTTCATAATATCGGCCTAAGAGCTTGTTAGCCAAAGATAAGTCGCCATGACTTAGGGCTAGTTTGATCATCTTAGAATGCACGCTAATATTTTGGACTTTCACTTCAGGCACAATAATGGTTTTTTCAAAACGCTCTTTTAAAAATAAAGCGTCATTTTGCCTCTCATGCCCAAACCTGAAATCATAGCCCACCACCAGGCGTTCTAAGTTAGGGAATTTCTTTTTTAAAAGCTCTAAAAATTCTAAAGCATTTAATTGTGAAATCTCTTCTAAATACACAAAAAATAAAGGCATCTTAACGAGTTTGGCGCGGTATTTTAAGGGGGTTAAATAGCCTTTAGTGTAATGTTTTTTTTCTATGATTAAAAGGGCTTTAGGATCTTTTAATTCCTTAAAAAGGGCTTGATGCCCTAAATGCAAGCCGTCAAATTTACCGATAGCTAGGCTTTTAATTTTAGGCTCGCTTGAAATGGATAAAAAATTCAACATTCCCGTTTTTCCCTTTCACTAAGCTTTCTTGGATCTTTAAGATTTGAAAATTCTTTGTTTTTAAATGGTTTTTAAAGTTTTCTAAAGCGTTCAAAATGGCTTCTTTATTCATCACCACCCCCTTTTTATTGCGTTTTGCGGCCCTGCCCACTTCAAATTGCGGTTTGAAAAGCGCCAAAAATTCATCGCTTAAAGGCAAAATCGCTTCTAAAATACAATATAAAGAAATAAAACTCACATCACAAAGCACTAAATCAATTGTTTCTGGCGTTTTAAACCCTCTAATATCGCATTCTTCATAACATTCTATGCGCTGGTCGTTTTTCAAACTTTCATCTAATTGCATTTTCCCCACATCCACGCAAAGCACCTTTTTAGCCCCTTTTAAAAGAGCCACTTGACTAAAGCCCCCCTTGCTCGCTCCCACATCTAAAACCACCTTTCCCTTAAAATCCACGAAATGGGTTTCTAAAAAAGCCCCTAATTTTTCCCCAGCCCTGCTAACGAATAGATTGGTAGCGACTAATTCAATTTGATCACCCTCTTTAACGATAAAAGAGGGTTTAGAAACCACCATTTTATTGACTAAAACCTGATTTTTTAAAACCAACGCTTTAGCTTTTTCTCTGCTATTTGCTAAATGCTGGTTGAATAAGGCGTAATCTAGGCGCATTAAAATTGAGGTAGGGGGACTTGATAAGCGAAATTAAAAACAATCTTGCCTAAACTATAGGCATCAAGCTCTAGTTTGGCTTCTTGCACCGCTAAATAATCCAATTTGTCAAAAGCGAGTAAAAAAGCTCGACTCCACCGATTCGTGGTTTCTAAAATGCCATCAAATTCATCTTTTGTGATTTCTCGCACCCATAAAGGCTCTGAGCCTATAGGTTTTGTGCCAAAAAGTTCATAAGAAATATAGCCATCATCTATCCAATCGTTATTTTGCGTGAAAATCTCCACTAAAAAATACTCATGATCATAGTAAGTGCCGCTATCCACATCGTTTAAATGCGTAGCGATAGCCGTGATGATAGGCACATTATCTTTGGTGATTTCGCCTTTCCTGCTGGCTTGGATCTTTTTTTCTAAAACTAAGTCTAGCGTGTAGGTGTCTTCATTGAAATTGCTCACACACCCCAAACAAAAGAATAAAAACACCAGAAGTGTTGAGAGATTTTTCAAGCTCATTCCTTGCTAAAACCCATGCCATTTTTAGCTAAAATAAAACCTATATTATAACTAAAAGGGGGTTTTATGCCAAAAAAATGCCGACACTTGCTCCAAACCAGCGATTTAAGCCTAGATGAAATCAAGCTTTTATTGAACAAAGCGAGCGTTTATGCGAACGATTTTAACGCTGTATCTTTAGAGACAAAAGAAAAAATGCACAATAAAATCATCGTGGCGTTATTTTTTGAAAATTCCACCAGAACGGTGTCTAGTTTTGAAATCGCAAGCCTAAGGTTGGGGGCAAAAATAGTGAAATTAAACATGCAAACAAGCTCCACTTCAAAGGGTGAAACTTTGATAGACACTTTCAAAAATATCCATGCCATGCAGCCTGACGCTATCATCACACGGCATGCTTTTTCAAGCGCGCCTTTTAAATTAGCTGAATTTTCACAATGCCCCTTGATTAATGCCGGGAGCGGCACAAGTGCTCATCCTACCCAAGCGTTATTAGACTTGCTCACCCTTTATCAGCATTTTGGCGGTTTAGAAAATTTAAAAGGGAAGAAAATCGCTTTCATAGGCGATGTGAAAAATTCCAGAGTGGCTAATAGTAACATTAAATTGCTCCAAAGGCTAGGGCTTGAGATCATGCTGTGCGCTCCAAGCTCCATGCTCCCTAGCACTCCTTTAAGAACGACGCACAACATTGAAGAAGCGATAGCATTTGCTGACATCTTAATGAGTTTGAGAACCCAAACCGAACGGCACAATGCGCCCATTTTTGCGAGCTTGAAAGATTATGGCAACGCTTATTGCATCACCCAACAACGCCTAGAAGCTCATGCTAAAAATAAAGAGGTGATTATTTTACACCCAGGCCCGGTGCATAGGGATATTGATATAGAAAGCGCGGTGTTAGAAGACAAGCGATCTAAAGTCTTAGAGCAAGTCAAAAATGGCGTGGCAATGCGCATGGCAGTGTTGGAGTTTTTGCTATTAGATTGATTGTCAAACTTAAAAATGCTTTTTGGCATTTTTTACAATCAATATGAGAACTTTTGTATTAAAAATGGGTTTGGTTATAAAACGGTGCAAAAATCCCACTTTAATTAGATTTTGATTTACTTCATCTCATTTTAGTATGAAACTAAAAAAATTTCGTTATAATTTAAAATAGTTGAGTTAATTAAAAGTAAATAAATAGCTTGATTATGCTTTTTTGTTTTTTAGATCAGTTAAGAATTGTATAGTCTTTAAGATGTATTGGCTATTAAAAGGGAAAAAATGAAAAATAGTGCACCTTTAAAGAATCAAGTTTTTTGTGGGTTATATGTTTTAAGTTTGAGCGCTTCTTTGCAAGCGTTTGATTATAAAATTGAAGTTTTAGCGGAGTCCTTTTCTAAAGTTGGCTTTAATAAGAAAAAGATTGACATAGCTAGGGGGATTTATCCTACAGAGACTTTTGTAACCGCTGTGGGTCAGGGCAATATTTATGCGGATTTTTTATCCAAAAGCCTTAAAGATCAAGGGCATGTTTTAGAGGGAAAATTCGGCGGCACAATCGGTGGGATCGCTTATGACAGCACGAAATTCAATCAGGGCGGATCGGTTATTTATAATTACATCGGTTATTGGGATGGCTATTTAGGGGGTAAAAGGGCCTTGCTTGATGGCACGAGTATCCATGAGTGCGCGCTTGGCTCTGATGGCAAGGTGATTGATTCTATAGCATGTGGGAACGCTAGGGCTAATAAAATCCGCCGTAATTACTTGATGAATAACGCTTTTTTAGAATACCGCTATAAGGATATATTTGCGGCTAAAGGGGGGCGTTATCAATCCAGTGCTCCTTATATGAGCTCTTACACGCAAGGCTTTGAAATCAGCGCTAAAATCAAGGATAAAAATGAGGGGAGCCATAAATTATGGTGGTTTAGCTCATGGGGTAGGGCGTTCGCTTATGGGGAGTGGATTTATGATTTTTATTCTCCAAGAACCGTGATTAAAAACGGGCGCACTCTAAATTATGGTATCCATTTAGTGGATTACACTTATGAAAGGAAAGGGGTTAGCGTCAGCCCTTTTTTCCAATTTTCGCCCGGGACTTATTACAGCCCTGGGGTGGTTGTAGGCTATGATAGTAACCCTAATTTTGATGGCGTGGGATTTAGATCCGAAACAAAAGCTTATATTTTGCTCCCTGTCCATGCCCCCTTAAGAAGGGATACTTATCGTTACGCTATAAAGGCTGGCACTGCCGGGCAAAGCTTGCTCATTAGGCAACGATTTGATTACAATGAATTTAATTTCGGGGGAGCGTTTTATAAAGTGTGGAAAAACGCAAACGCTTACATAGGCACGACAGGAAACCCTTTAGGCATTGATTTTTGGACTAATAGCGTTTATGATATAGGGCAAGCCTTAAGCCATGTGGTAACCGCTGATGCCGTCTCTGGTTGGGTTTTTGGTGGGGGCGTGCATAAAAAATGGCTGTGGGGGACTTTATGGCGTTGGACTAGCGGCGCTTTAGCCAATGAAGCGAGCGCGGCTGTTAATGTGGGCTATAAAATCAGTAAGAGTTTGACAGCGAGCGTGAAATTAGAATACTTTGGCGTGATGACGCATTCAGGCTTTACGGTGGGGAGTTACAGGCCCACGCCCGGCTCTAAAGCACTTTATTCAGACAGAAGCCATTTGATGACAACCCTTAGCGCTAAATTCTAACCAATCGCTTTAAGCTGTTTATTAAAGCGTTAAAAATCCCTTAATAAAAACACTATAATAAGAGTTCAATCAAATCTAAAGGTTAAGCATTTGAAACTCTTTTTCAAGCGTTATTCTAAATACCTTAAAGAGCATTATAAAAGTTTTATAGTGGTTTTATTTTCTTCTTTAGTGGTGGCTTTAAGCACGGCTTGGGGGACTTATTTAGTCAAGCCCACTTTAGATGAAATTTTTATCAATAAAGACACTCACATGCTCAAAATCCTGCCTTTTTTAGTGATTTTGGCGTATTTGGGCAAGAGTGGGGGCATGTATTTAGGCACTTATTTCACTAACTTTATCGGGCTTGATATTGTCAAAAAAATACGCAACACCATGCTAGAAAGCCTTCTCAAAATGGAAATGGATTTTTTTAACAGAACGAAAAAGGGCGAATTGATCGCAAGGATCACCAATGATATAGGTTTGATTAGAGCGAGTTTGTCCAATTACCTTTCAGAGAGCCTAAGAGAAGGATTAACGATTGTTGGGTTAGTGGGGGTGGTGATCTATCAAAGCCCTAAATTAGCGTTAGTGGGGCTAGTCATCATGCCGCTAGCTGCTATTCCTATCAGTAAAATCATTCGTAAGGTTAAAAAACTCGCTAAATCCCATCAAGAGAGTAACGCCAAAATCACCGCTCGTTTGAGTGAAGTCTTTAACAACGTGGAAGCGATTAAAATCTCTAATGGCGAAAAGTTAGAGCATAAGGCTTTTGTGAAAGAAAATGAAGCGTTTTTTAAAATCGGTATCAAAAACATCGCCGTGGCTGAAATTTCTTCGCCTTTAATGGAGTTTTTAGGCTCGATTGCGATAGCGTTAGTGATTTATTTAGGGGGGAATGAAGTGATTAGAGGCCATATTAGCGTGGGGGCGTTTTTTTCTTTCATCACGGCCCTTTTTATGCTCTATACGCCGATTAAACGCTTGACTAGGATCGTTTCTAATTTTCAAGAAGCCTTAGTCGCTAGCGACAGGATCCATGAGATTTTAGAAAGAGAGCCGGCTATTGTTGATGGGGAATTGACGCTAAATAACGCTATACACACCATAGAATTTAAAAAAGTATGGCTCGCTTATACGCTAGACAATCAAGAGCGTTATGTTTTAAGCGATATTAGTTTGAAATTCCAACAAAATGAAATCATCGCTTTAAAGGGCGAAAGCGGGAGCGGTAAAAGCTCGTTAGTGAATCTGATCTTACGCCTTTATGAGCCAAGTAGGGGCGAAATTTTCATCAATGATCAAAAAATAGAGAGCATCACTCAAAAATCCTTAAGAGAAAAGATTAGCGTTGTCACTCAAAGGGTGTTTATTTTTAATGGGAGCGTGGCTGAAAATGTGGCGTATGGTTTAGAAATTGATGAGGCAAAAATCAAAGAATGCCTGAAAAAAGCTCAAGCTTTAGATTTTGTGGAAAGAATGCCTCATGGGATAGAGAGCGTTTTAGATGAATTTGGCGCTAACCTTAGCGGCGGCCAACGCCAAAGGATCGCCATTGCAAGAGCCTTGTATAAAGACGCTCAAGTTTTAATCTTTGATGAAGCCACTTCCGCTTTAGACAATCACACAGAAGAGAGCGTCAAACAAAGCATTTTAGAATTAAAACAAAACCGCTTGATCATTCTCATCTCGCACAACCCAAGCACGCTTAAATTAGCCACTAAGCATGTGAAATTAGAGCATGGGCGTTTGACAGAATGCTAAGGGTTTTAAGCGTTGGTGTTGCTTTTATTTTACTAGGGTGTCAGTTTTTCAACAAAACGACTCTGCATTTAAAATATAAAAATTACCCCAAAAATAGCGCTTTAAAAACCGCTTCCACTTTAACCCTCCCTAAAATCTTTTTTAACGCCCATTTTGTGCCGCCCTTTTACCAAAAAGAATTTAAAAAAGCACTCGCCCAGCAAATCGCTTATTTTTTAAAAGATAAAAGCGCTTTCACTTTCAATGTTTCAGGCAATGTTTTTTTTTCTTTTGAAGAGAGTCCTAAAGATTTAAAAGCCATTAAAGAAAGGCTTAAAAAGACGATTGAGCCTAACGCTGACCCAAAATCCGTCATGCATTTTTTAAACCTTCAAGCGAGCTTGATTTTAGAATGCGTCCCGCAAACCGCTTGCCCGTTTGACACCCTTTTAATCCCCACCGCTTTCAGCGTGCCTGTTTATTACGCTAATCGTTTGGGCGATAACCCCTCTCTTTTTTCCCAAGAAGACAAATCCTATCATAACGCTTTGATCAAAGCCCTTAATAAGGCTTACTATTCTCTTATGGAGGGTTTAGAAAAGCGTTTGAACGCTATAGAAAATGCAGAGTGGCTTTAAGGCATGAAAAAGATTTTATTCTTTATTTTTGTCATTTTGTTTTCGGTAGGGATTTATTTAGCATGGAATGTTTTATTGGAAAAAGCCTTAGAATTGAAATTAGCTGCATCGGCTAATGATTTGCTTTTAAAATTGTTCGTGCTTCTTGGCGTTTTTTCCATGTTAGTGCTTTTTCAAGGCGTTATCTCTTCGTATAAGAAGCGCCAACTCAAACGCATTTTGCAAAAAATAGACGCCATGAACGGCTTTGAATTTGAAGAATATTCCAAAGTCTTTTTCACTTCAAAGGGTTTTGAAGTTACAATCACTCAAAAAAGCGGCGATTATGGAGCGGATTTGATTGTAGAAAAAGATGGCGTCAAATGGGCGGTTCAAGCCAAACGCTACTCGCATAAAGTTTCGCCCAAAGCCATTCAAGAGGTGGTCTCTTCTAAAGCTTACTACGCTTGCGAAAAAGCTTGCGTGATCACCAACAGCTACTTCACGCAGGCCGCTCAAAAACTGGCTCAAGCTAACGAAGTGCTTTTGATTGATAGAGACGAATGGGTCAGGTTTTTGAACGAAAAGAGATGAACCGATTCCATCAGATCGTTTGTTCTCAAGTTCTTTTAAAATTTTGTCGTAATTGCATGCGCTATAATGTCAAAATTTAGCGTCAATTTCTGCTTGGATAAAGGGGTTCAATGATTCAGTCTGTTCGCATCAAAAACTTTAAGAATTTTAAGGACACTACAATTGATGGTTTTACCAAGCTTAACATTATCACTGGTGAAAACAATGCGGGAAAGTCTAATTTGTTAGAGGTGTTATATTGTTTAGTGGGAAAAGACATGCACCCATGCACTAATATATTGGAGATTTATGATAATATACGCAAAGAACCTTTAACGACAGAATCACAAAACTTGATGTTTTATAATTTAAACACTAGAAAACCAATACGAATCACTACAACTTCAGACAACAATCAGACATTAGATTTGCAAATAGAGCTCATAACCAATGAGAATCAAAAAGTAAGAGAGTCGCAAATAATACCCACAGCAGAACAAGCACAAGCATTCTCACAACTTAAGTTCATTTTTAAAAAAGATAAAGAAGAAATCTATAACGACTATTTAAATATTGCTAGAATTCCCAATTTCCCACCAATTCCTAATCAGTCAAGCTACAACAGGCAATTTAAGAATTTTGAGCCCAACCAATCGCAAAAACTTTTACCCTTTGAAAGCGCCGCCATCATAACGCCTAGCGATGTTGCTCGCAAGCGAGATGTTATAAATTCTAATGCTATCCATATTATGAATCCCAATATCATTCAAGCAGTGCGTAAGATTCTTGATGACAATCAACTAGAAAAAAGGCTGAATCAAAGCCTTAACCAATTTGATAAAAACATTCAAGCTATTAGATTTAATGCTAACAACCAACTCAAATTAGAGGTGAAAAATATCAAAGAAAAAGTCCCCCTATCTATGTTTGGCGATGGTTTGATGAAATATTTGCATATTATGAGCGCTTTTATTGCCAATAACGCAACAACGATCTATATTGACGAAGTGGAAAATGGCTTGCATTTTTCCCGCATGAGATTATTGTTAGAAAAGATTATTGATTTTATTAATAATAACAAAGATCGTAATTTGCAAGTGTTTATGACTACCCACAGCCAAGAATTTGTAGAAATTTTAGACCAAGTTATCAAAGAAAAAGATTTTGCTCATCAGACTAAATTGTTTTGCTTAGAAAAAAACAGCAGTTCAATCGTTGCAGAGCCTTATTATGGAGAAAATCTATCTCTTTATTTCAGGAATTGTGCCAATCTTTTTGGAGGTAAAGAAAGGTTTAAAGAAAATAATTATGAGTAAAAAGATACTTATTTATACAGAAGGAAAAAGTGATAGAAACTTTCTAGGTTGGTATCTTAATTTTTTGAAATGCCAGGATCATTTTGATATGCTTGATATAGAAGGTAAAGATAAGCTCATTTCAGGTGAATTTCCGGAAAAGATTAGAAAAATTTTAAATAATGAACATCAAACATATAAACAAGTGTGTATTATTTTTGATGCAGACAAGAAAGAGAGTCAAGAAAGCGATGCAGGTTTTGATAATAAGCTTAAGTATATTCGTGAAAAATTCAAAGAAAAAAGGATTGATTTTCCAAGAGAACAAATCTTTTTATTCCCTAATAATCAAGATGATGGTGATTTAGAAACCCTATTATTAAAAATTGCTAACCACAAAGAGTTTATAAATTGTTTTGAAGGCTATTTGGATTGTATTAAAAAGACAGAACATTACAAACCGATTAAAAACATAAGAAAAAATAAGTGGTATGCCTATTTAGAAGCACTTGGATTAGAATATCTATATACCAAAAAAAATATTTTTGATAATATAGGAGGTAAAGTAAAGAATGAATATGAAGAAGACTATGAAAAATTAAAAAAAGCCATCAAGTTTGAATCAGAACTTCTCAATCCCCTTAAAAATTTTTTAGAGCAATTTTCAGAAAATGATCAAAAAATAAATCCTAAAATTTTCTAATTTAACAAAATATATTACAATTATCCAAAAAATATTATTTTTACAAAAAGGCGTGCTGTGAAATTGTGGTTTCCTTATTTTTTAGCGATTGTGTTCTTGCATGCATTAGGTTTAGCGTTGCTCTTTATGGCCAATAACGCTTCGTTTTATGCGGCGGCGTCTATGGCTTACATGCTAGGGGCAAAGCATGCGTTTGATGCGGATCACATCGCTTGCATAGACAACACCATTAGAAAGCTCACCCAACAAGGCAAAAACGCCTATGGTGTGGGGTTTTACTTTTCTATGGGGCATTCAAGCGTGGTGATTTTAATGACCATCATCAGCGCGTTTGCGATCGCTTGGGCCAAAGAGCACACGCCGATGCTAGAAGAAATAGGGGGGGTAGTGGGGACTTTAGTTTCTGGGCTTTTCTTGCTCATTATAGGGCTATTGAATGCGATTATTCTCTTGGATTTATTAAAAATATTCAAAAAATCGCATTCTAATGAAAGCTTGAGCCAGCAACAAAATGAAGAGATTGAACGGCTTTTAACGAGTAGGGGCTTACTCAACCGCTTTTTTAAGCCCTTGTTTAATTTCGTTTCCAAGTCGTGGCACATTTATCCTGTGGGTTTTCTTTTTGGGCTAGGTTTTGATACCGCTAGTGAAATCGCGCTTTTGGCCCTCTCTAGCAGCGCGATTAAAGTGAGTGTGGTGGGCATGCTCTCTTTACCCATTCTTTTTGCCGCTGGCATGAGTTTGTTTGACACATTAGATGGGGCGTTCATGCTCAAGGCGTATGATTGGGCGTTCAAAACCCCTTTAAGGAAAATCTACTACAACATCTCCATTACAGCCTTAAGCGTGTTTATCGCGCTTTTTATCGGGTTGATTGAGCTTTTTCAAGTCGTTAGCGAGAAACTCCATTTAAAATTTGAAAACCGCCTTTTAAGCGCCCTACAGAGCCTGGAATTTACAGACTTGGGCTATTATTTAGTGGGCTTATTCGTGATAGCGTTTTTAGGCTCATTCTTCTTATGGAAAATCAAATTTTCTAAACTAGAAGGCTAGATTTTAAGCCCTCAAGTTATCGTTCAACAAATCTTTAAGGTTTTTATTTGAAAAACTTGGCGTAAAGGCTTTAGGGTTTGAAAGGCTTTCACTCAAATAACCTAATAATTCCTTAATTTCGTTTAATTTTTCTTCCAAATAAGCTTGAAATTCGCCCACATTTTCCAATAAATTCAAAGGATTAGCCACAATCATGGAAAAAACTTCATCATTGATTGCAATGTTGAGCTGGGTGTCAAACAAAGGGGAGGCTAAAAACTGGCAATTTTCTACAATTTCTCGCAATTCTTGTTTGATGATAGAAGCTTGCAAAGCGTCTTTATCTTCTAAACCCATGCTCTTATTGAAAAGCTTTTTGCAAGCGATTTGCAAGACTTGTAACGCTCCAACGCTCTCGTTTATATTTTTCATGTCCCTACTAAATTTGGCGATTTGTTGGGATTTTTCTATCGCATTAGTTTTAAAATCGCTTGTTTCAACACCGCCCAAATGCTTTTGAAGAGTTTTTAAAATATCCATAAAAAACCTTTTAAATAGAATTGATCATTCACAAGCATTTTTCGTTCCTTTTTTATGGAAATTTTAAAAAACACCCTTAAAAAGGTTTTTAGGTATAATTAGCGATCTTTTAGTTTTAAATAGTAGAGAGATTGGATGAAAAAAATATGGCTTTTGGTGTGGGGCTTGTATTCTTGGGTGTTTTTGCATGCGATAGAGATGATAGAAAAAGCCCCTACAAATGTAGAAGACAGAGACAAAGCCCCCCATTTGTTGCTTTTAGCAGGGATTCAAGGCGATGAGCCTGGAGGGTTTAATGCAACTAATTTGTTTTTAATGCACTATAGCGTTTTAAAAGGCTTGGTGGAAGTGGTTCCCGTATTGAATAAGCCTTCCATGTTAAGAAATCATAGGGGCTTGTATGGGGATATGAACCGCAAATTTGCCGCTTTAGACAAGAATGACCCTGAATACCCCACTATCCAAGAAATCAAATCCTTGATTGCAAAGCCTAGCGTGGATGCTGTCTTGCATTTGCATGATGGCGGTGGGTATTATCGCCCTGTTTATGTTGATGCGACGCTCAATCCTAAGCGCTGGGGGAATTGCTTTATTATTGATCAAGATGAAGTTAAAGGGGCGAAATTCCCTAATTTGCTTGCTTTTGCAAACAATACGATTGAGAGCATCAACGCCCATTTATTGCACCCCATTGAGGAGTATCATTTAAAAAACACGCACACCGCTCAAGGCGATACAGAAATGCAAAAAGCCCTAACTTTTTATGCAATCAACCAAAAAAAGAGCGCTTTTGCCAATGAAGCCAGCAAAGAGCTCCCTTTAGCGTCAAGGGTGTTTTACCATTTGCAAGCCATTGAGGGCTTACTCAATCAGCTCAATATCCCTTTTAAGCGCGATTTTGAGCTTAACCCTAACAGCGTGCATGCCCTAATCAACGATAAAAGCTTATGGGCAAAAATCAGCTCTCTGCCTAAAATGCCCCTTTTTAACTTACGCCCTAAACTCAATCATTTCCCCTTACCCCACAACACTAAAATCCCGCAAATCCCCATAGAGAGCAACGCTTACATTGTGGGGCTAGTCAAAAACAAACAAGAAGTGTTTTTAAAATACGGCAACAAGCTCATGACACGATTATCGCCCTTTTACATAGAGTTTGATCCTTCTTTAGAAGAAGTGAAAATGCAAATTGACAATAAGGATCAAATGGTTAAAATAGGGAGCGTGGTTGAAGTGAAAGAGAGTTTTTATATCCATGCTATGGATAATATCCGCGCGAATGTGATTGGTTTTAGCGTTTCTAATGAAAGTAAGCCTAATGAAATGGGCTATACGATTAGATTTAAAGATTTCCAAAAACGCTTTTCATTGGACAAGCAAGAAAGGATCTATCGCATAGAATTTTATAAAAACAACGCGTTTAGCGGGATGATCTTAGTGAAATTTGTGTAGGAATGGGTAAGCCTTACCAAAAGATCTCATAGCGTTTTAAGGCAACGCATGATAAATATGATAGCCTCAAATAAAAGATAGTCATGCCAGACATTAAAAATCTTTATTTATTATTACCTGACTTAACAAAGAGGCTATATAACATAAGCAATAGACTTCGCATCATGCATTCATCTTATTCTTTTTTTAGCAAGGGAATATTGTGTTTTAGAAAGAATGCATGAGATAATCCAAAAGGGTCCAAAAGGGTATGGATGGCTTAACACAGCGATTAGACAATGACTTAAAAGATGGTAACCCCCGTATTCGTGTCCCTATTGAATGCATACAAGGCTTATGCAATGTTGGCAATATGAAACCTAATGAGCTATGCATATTGTTTGTTAAAATCTGTGAACTTATTCGTTCGCAATGCAGAAGCAATCTATCTCGCAGCTCCCTTTCTTTTATTGGTGGTGTAATTAGCAGCTTGAACAAGCAGATTCGTTTGTATCAAAAATGGAAATGAGAAAAGGAAAATGCGATAATTTCTTTCTCTTATTGTTATGATAAATCACCATTGAAGGGCGTAAAAACACCCAAACAAAGCATTAAAAGACAACAACCCTTTTGAATGTTGCGGTATTTAACCCGCTACTTCTATATCACACTACCTTTATTATATTACTTCTTGCCCCGCATCCAATAAGGCTTCTTTAATCAAATCCTGTGTCGCTGGAGCGTCAAACTCTACAACCACGCTCTTTTTTTCCACGCTCGCATCAATAAAGCTCACGCCTTCAATTTCGCCCACAAATTTTTCAATCTTATCCACGCAATGGCTGCAAGTAATGCTTGGCACTTGAAAAGTAACTTTCATTCAACGATCCTTAATTTTAAAATTCCTTAGCCTTTGGGAGTTTAAAACCACACTCACAGAGCTTAAGCTCATCGCTAAACCCGCAATCGCCGGGCTTAACATGATATTAGCCTTATAAAGAACCCCACAAGCTAAAGGGATAAACACGCTATTATAACAAAAAGCCCAAAACAAATTTTCTTTGATATTTTTAATGGTCGCCTGGCTTAATTTAATCGCACTATAAACCGATTTAATATCGTTGTTAAAACTCACAATGTCCGCTGCTTGCACGCTCACATCGCTCCCTTTAGCCATCACCACCGCCACATCGCTCATAGCAAGGCTAGGGGCGTCATTCAAGCCATCGCCCACCATCATCACGATCTGCCCTTTTTCCTTAAGCTCTTTAATCTTGTTGAGCTTGTCTTGTGGTTTAGCGTTGCTGATATAACCATCAATCCCTAATTCAAGCGCGCATTTTTGGACATTCTCTCTATTGTCCCCGCTTAAAAGAAAAGTGTTAATGCCTAATTTTTTGATTTGAGCGATATGCTCTTTCACGCCTTTTTTGGGCAAATCTTCTAAAACAAACGCCCCTAAAAGCTCGTCTTCTTTTTCATTGATCACTCTACCCACAAACACTAAAATCCCGTTTTCTTGAATTTCTAGCGTGTTAATAGGGTTAAAAAATTCGCCATTGCCTACTTTAATGATCTCTTTAGCGCCTTGATAATCTGTTTTAGCGCTGATGCCAAAACCCGTTTTCACTTTAACTTCACTCATTTCTTTTAAGGGAGCGTTACGCTCTTTGGCGTATTCTACAATCCCTTTAGCGATGACATGCTCGCTGCTCTTTTCAATACTGCCCGCTAAACTCAATAGCTCTAATAATTCTATTTTAGAATGAACGCTTTTAACGACGGGCTTGCCGTTAGTGAGCGTGCCGGTTTTATCAAAAACGATCGTATTGACTAGCCTTGCTTTTTCTAAACTTTTAGCGTCTTTAAAAAATAAGCCTAAAGAACTCGCTTTTTGGTTCGCTACTAAAATGCTCATAGGCGTAGCCAATCCTAAAGCACAAGGGCAAGAAATCACTAAAACCGATACAAACACTTCTAAAGCGATTCCAAAATTCCACCAAAAATCGGGTTTAGGCGCGATGATGAGCCACACCACAAACGCTAAAATAGCGATAGCGATCACGCTTGGCACAAACACGCTTGAAACCTTATCCGCTAAGCGAGAAATCTCTGCCTTTGAGCTTTGAGCGTTATGGATCATTTCTATAATTTGAGACAAGGTGCTGTTTTTGTTATCTTGCGTGGCTTTCATTAAAAAACTCGTGTGGCTATTGAATGTCCCTGAAAAGACTTTATCGCCGACTTTTTTATAAACCGGCAACGCTTCACCGCTTAACATGCTCTCATCTAATTCCCCTTCGCCCTCTATGATTTCACCATCCACCGCAATCGCGCTTCCAGGGAGGACTTTTAGAATATCCCCCACCACAATGCTATCCACTAAAACCTCAATCTGTTGGTTATTTTGCATTTTAAGGGCGGTTTTTGGGGCGTTTTTCATCAAGGCTTGCATAGCGTCTAAGGCTTTGTCTTTAGAAACATTTTCAATGCGTTTGCCCACCATCACAAACGTTAAAATCACGCACACGCTTTCAAAATAATAATGCCCATAAGACCACTGATTCGTATAAACGAAATACAATTGCCACAGGCTTGAAACTAAAGCGGCGCTTGTGCCTATGGCGATAAGGCTACTCATGTTAGGTTGTCTGTGCCATAAGGCTTTAAACCCTTGAATGTAAAAATCCCTCCCCCAATGCATGACAATGAGCGTGCCTATAAGCTGTAAGCATGCGTTTAAAAAATTACTATGGTTGTTAATCGTAAGCAAGCTTTCAGGTAAAAGGCTAGGACTAAGCATCGCTCCCATAGAAAGATACACCACAAAAAGCGTGAAAATAACCGCCAACGCTAATTTAACATTAGGGCTAAAAAATTCTTTTTTTCTTTTGTGAGGGTTTTTTTAGGGCTATAGCCTAGCTTTTCAATGAGTTTAAAAATTTCGTCTAAATTGGTTTCGTTTTCGTTAAATTCAATGTTAGCGCTCTTATTTAAAAGGTTCACTTCTATTTTTTTCACAAAACTCTTACGCCCTAAAGAGCGTTCAATCCCACTAGAACACGCCGTGCAAGTCATTCCCTCTATGTAAAAAGATTCTTTCATGCACTCTTATTTTTATTAAAAATAATTTTTACCATTAAAAAAGCCACCGAATGATGCCATAAATCAAATACAACCCCATAAACACGCTTAAAGCCTCTAAAGGGCGCACAAACACTAACGATAAAAAAATCAACACTAAGATGAAAAGCTTGAGATTCCATTTGACTTTTTTAAAATTAGGGTAGCGGATATTGCTCACCATAAGCACCCCCAATAAGACAATAAAGCCTAAAAATAACCTTTCGGTATTGCCTTCTAAGAAATGGTATTTATTATCCAATAACACACAAAGCACCACCAATACCGCCGCCGCAGGAATGGGGATACCGATGAAAGAATAGGGGTCGCTTGTGTTGGTGCTGATATTGAATCGCGCCAATCGTATCGCTCCAAAAATCACAAACAACGCGCTCACTGCCATACCTATGCGCCCGAAATTATACCCCACATAAAAGTAAGTAATAAGGCTTGGGGCGACTCCAAAAGCGATTACATCAGCTAAGGAGTCAAATTCAATACCAAACTTGCTAGTGGTGTTGGTAAGCCTTGCGACACGCCCATCAAGCCCGTCTAAAATAAGGCTCGCTACCACTAACCAGCATGCCATGACAAATTGGTAACTGGAAGCGTAAAAAATACTCATCATGCCTAAAAAAATACTGCTAGCGGTAAAAAGATTGGGGAAAAGATAGAGAGGGTTAATAGGCATTAGAGATTCTTTTTAACTTGGCTTTTAGAATAGGAATAAAAACGATTTCAAAACCAATTGCGGGAAGAAAAATCTTACAAGCGTTAAAAAACGCACAAAAAAAGAGCGTTAGAGCAAACGCTTTATAACGCTGTTGGTAAGCATGAATTTTGAGAAAACAAAACCTAGAAAAAAGCTTTAAACAAACAGAATGTTTATCATAAGGCTTTAAACCCTTATCAAAAATCTGTTTGCAAGATCGCACTTTTAACTCGCTTGCTCTTCTAAAGGGATCAAACGGCTTTCTAAATTATTGGCGGCCTCGTATTCGCTGATGATTTCACGCACCCTCTCGCCTGTAATGACTTCTTTGTCAAACAATTCTTTGACCATGATTTCAATCGCTTCTCTATAGTCGCTCAAGGTTTGTTTGACATGTTTATAGCGTTCTTCTAGCAAGTTTTTAATGAAAAGATCCATTTCTTCTGCGGTTTTTTCGCTAAATTCCCTACTGCTTCCATAACCGCCTCCTAAAAAGGCGTTCCGCTGTTTTTCTAACACCATAAGCCCACTGACACTGCTCATGCCGTAGTAACTCACCATGCCCTTAATAATATCAGTCGCTCTTTCTAAATCGTTGCTCGCACCGGTAGAAATTTCTTCCAAAAAGACTTCTTCAGCCGCTCTCCCGCCTAAAAGCACATCAATTTCAGCGATGAGTTCGTGTTTTTGCATCAAGTATTTGTTTTCTTCAGGCGTGTTAAGGGTGTAGCCCAAAGCCGCCATGCCCCTTGGAATGATAGAGACTTTATTCACCCTAGCGCTCCCTTTAGTCATTTCAGAAATCACGGCATGCCCGCTTTCATGGTAGGCGACGATTTTCTTTTCCTTAGGACTGATGCGCCTACTTTTCTTTTCTAACCCTGCAATCCCCCTTTCAACCGCTTCTTTTAAATGCTGTTGCCTGACTTCTTTTTGGTTGTTCCTTCCTGCTAAAAGCGCGGCTTCATTGATGATATTCGCTAAATCCGCTCCCGCAAGCCCTGCGGTGAGTTTGGCGACTTCTTGCAAATTCACATCATTAGCGAGTTTCACGCCTTTAATATGCACTTTTAAGATTTCTACCCTGCCATTAAAATCAGGCTTATCCACTAAAACCTGCCTGTCAAAGCGCCCTGGACGCATTAAGGCCGGATCTAAGATTTCAGGGCGGTTCGTTGCAGCTAAGACAATTACAGGCGCATTTTCGCTCCCAAAACCATCCATTTCGGCTAAGAGCTGGTTTAAGGTTTGCTCTCTTTCATCGTTCCCGCTCACCACGCCTCCAGCCGCTCGGCTTTTACCTATGGCATCAATTTCATCAATAAAAATGATACTAGGGGCTTGTTTTTTAGCGGTTTCAAACAAATCCCTAACCCTGCTTGCCCCTAATCCCACAAACATTTCAATGAAACTGCTCCCTCCCATAGAGAAAAACGGCACATGCGCTTCGCCGGCTACCGCTTTGGCTAAAAGGGTTTTACCGGTTCCTGGAGGCCCTACTAATAACACGCCTTTAGGGATTTTAGCCCCTAAATTAGCGTATCGTTCGGGGTATTTTAAAAAATCTACGATTTCTACCACCTCTTCTTTGGCTTCTTCATTGCCCGCCATGTCATTAAAACGCACATTAGGTTTTTCAGCGTTAATGAGTTTTTTCGCACTCCCCATGCCAAAAATACCCCCACCCATATTTTTTTGCATGCGGTTTGCCATAAACATCCATAGCCCTAAAATCACTAAAATAGGCATGAGCCACCCTAACATGTCGGTAAAAAAGTTAGACTCGCTAAAACCAGAATAATTGATTTTTTTCTCGTCTAACAAAGGCACTAAGGTCAAATCAGGCACTCGTTTAGCGATATAAATCACACGATTGTTGCCCTCTTTATGGCTGGCTTTGATCAAAGTTTGACCGATACTCACATTTTCCACTTCATTATTGCTGATGAGCTGTTTGATTTCATGGTAGCTCACATTTTTAGTGCTAGAAGCTAAGAAATTGTCCGAAAAACTGCCATCAGAATTGAAAGAGCGTAGAAAAAAGATGAGCAAAATCCCTCCAAGAACCGCAAGGATAATGGGACTTTGAAAAAAAGGTTTTTTAGGTTCGTTCGTTGGTTTCATTATAATCCTTAATTTATTGATTGTTTTCTAAGCAATTTTAGAGCGACCCATTCGTTACGCTGCCGCTGTTCTAAAACCTCAAATCCATTATAATAGATCTGTAAAACAGAGTTTAAATGGGTTTCTAAAATCCCTGATAAAATAAGAGTGTGGTTACAAAGCCGCACAAATTCACTATACAAACTCTTAATCACATCAGCGACAATGTTCGCCACAATGATATCAAAACGCCCTTTAATTTTTTGCGTAGAGCCATAAATGATTTTATCTTGCGCTAATAGGGTGATTTGATTCAAGCTAAAATTTTTTAGGGTTTCTTCAACGGCTAAACTATCCGTATCGCAAGCGCTTAAAGCACTAACGCCTTGTTTTTTTAAGGCGATGCTTAAAATCCCGCTCCCACAGCCCACATCTAAGGCGTTTTTGCGTTTTAAATCAAGATCAGAGAGCAGTTCCAAACACATAGAAGTGCTTTCATGATGGCCTGATCCAAAGGCCAAAGCCGGATCAATCATTATGCTATCATCTGTAGCGACATGGCTTGGTTTTTGATGCCAACTAGGGTGTATGTAAAATTTGGCGCATTGCACCGGCAAAATAGCTTGTTTGTAGGCTTCTAGCCAGTCTTTTGAAGCCAGATTGCGTGAAAGATAGAAAAAATCAAACTCACTTTGCAGGTTTTGTTTTAAATTCAAACAAAACGCTTCTAACGCCGGAAAAAGCGAATCGCTCAAATTTTTTTCAGAGCGTAAAATAACGAAATTTTTGAGATGTGGGGGTTTTTCTTTTAAATCTTTCTTTAGGGGGTCATGAGTGGCGAAATAACGCCAATTGGATTGGCTTATAAAGTCAATGGTTTCTTCATCGTCAAACGCTTTTAAATTGTCTAAGCTTGATTCTTCTAAGGCTAGATGTGTGGTGTCTAAAAGAAAGCTCTCAAAAAGCTCTCGCTCCTTAGGGAAGATAAAGAAAAACTCATAATACATTGATTCTAACACTCAATCGTTCGTCCCTAAAACAACCTCTAATTTTTCTTTCAAAACTTGGGGGGTAAAAGGTTTCACAATGTAGTTGTTCACACCCGCTTTCAAAGCCGTAATGACCTCAGCTTTACCGCCCTCTGTGGTGATCATAATGATAGGGATTTCTTTAAAACGGCTATCAGAGCGCACCTTTTTAACAAGATCCAAGCCGTTCATTTCAGGCATGTTCCAATCTGTAATAAGCACCTTAGTGTCCGCATTAGCGTCTAGTTTCTCCCAAGCTTCCACCCCATGCTCAGCTTCTAAAACATCTTCATAGCCTAAGCGTGAAAGTGTATTTTTAATAATTCTTCTCATAGTTGAGCTATCATCTACTACCAGTAGTTTCAAAGTGCTTCTCCTTTTAAGATTGCATTTAAATTAGGCTCTTTTTAAACAGCCAAAGCGTCTCTAACGCCTTATAATAATAAATCATTCCAAATAATAGCATGTTTTGATTAAAATTACCTTGACCGACAATAATCATTGGCTAAATGGAGCGTTTAATGAGCGTTCTCATTTGTAAAAAAATCAGTTTGTTTGCTATCATAATCGTTTAAAAGTAATAAAATAACTTTTGAGTGCGATAAAGGGTCATTGGATGGTTTGAAAAAAGAAAGACAAGGATTTTACAAGTAAGTGTATTATTTAAGAATTTTAATGCTGGGTATAAGTTTTTTAAATATTTTAAATGCTGAAAATTTGAGTTACATGTCTTCTTCTTATCAAATAGGCACGGTGTTTATGCGCCCTTTAAACACTAACAAGCTTTTACAAGGGGCTTCAATCCTTCAAGGCTATGAAGTGAATCCTAAAAACGATTGGGCTTATTCTAGGTATTATTTCTTTATAGATTATGGCAATGTGCTTTTTAATAATGACTCTACTTTACAAGCGAACATGTTCACTTATGGGGTGGGAGGGGATTTTATGGTCGCTTACGCTAAAAACCCTATCAACCGCTGGGCTTTTTTCTTTGGCTTGCAACTAGCGGCTAACACATGGATACTCAATAATAAGGTCAAAGATTTGGTGGTGAATACTTGGGATTCATTGAAAGATTTCAATTTTCACAACACTTATTTTAGGGCTATCGGGAAGTTTGGGGTGCAGTTTCGCACGATCGTTTTGTATCATAAGGTGGATGTGGAAATTGGCATGAAAATCTTTTTAACGCCTGAAAGGCGCAGCTTGTTTGAAAGGAGTTTTTTGTTTTTTGTTTCGCACTCGTGGCATTTTTAAATGGCATTTTTAAAATGGCGGAGAGAGAGGGATTCGAACCCTCGAAGGCTTGCACCTTACACGCGTTCCAGGCGTGCTCCTTCAACCGCTCGGACATCTCCCCTTAAAACGGGCTTATTATAACTAAGATTTGTTTAAAAAGGGCTTATTTCAAAAGGAGTGAATCTTTAGAAATGACGCCATCTATTTGATTTTTAGCGCAAATTTCCCACGACTCTGTATCGTTAAAATCCATAGAAAACAAGATTTTGCTATCTAATAAGTAATTAGTGGCGTGTTGTTGGGCGAGTATGGCTTGCTTAATATCCTTAAAAATACAATAGAGCGGTTTGAAAGCGTTGAATAAAAAAAAGGCGTCCGTTTCTATCTTGTGCGATAAAAAGATCACGCTAAAATGGACGCTATTTTCACAGCAATATTGGGCTAATTCCAAATTTTTTGGGTTTGCTTCAAAACACACTATATCGTTATTGGCACTGGAATGAATGCCATCGGTGTTTTTAACGAAAACAAAACGAGCACTAGGGATTAAAGGGTGTCCTAAAATAAGCATGTTTACCCCTTATCATTCAAACAAGTTTCACTGCAATAGGCTACCGCTCCGCTATAAATAGCGTCTTTGCTAGAGACATAGGTTTGGCATTTAGAGCATACAATCATGTGATCTTCTAATTCTTTGGGGGTTTGTTGCGTGTAAGAGTGGTTGTCTCTGTGGTCGTTTTTGTGGGGTTTTTGCCTCAAAAACAAACGCCATAAAACCCACACGATAATGAGTAAGGGGATTAAAATTCTTAACATAAACTTTCCTTTGATTTGTAAAAATAAATACGCTTTTGATACACAAAGCATTCAGTGGTTTTATAAGCGATTTCATTCTTTAACTGCTCGCCTTTGTAGAATAAAAAATGCCCCTTATCTTTTAGGAAGCGTTGGCTTTTTTCTATCAAAAAAGAAGAGCTAGCGACCGCTCTAGAAGTGATTAAATCCACTTGTAAAAGATTTTGATAATCTTCTAAACGCTTTTTAATGATTTCAATATTTTTTAAAGGCAAAACGCTTTTAATGTAATTTAAAAAAGCCGCTCTTTTTACCCTTGGCTCTAAAAGAATGAATTGCGCTTCAGGTTTTTCAAGGGCTAAAGGGATAGCAGGAAGTCCCGCCCCGCTCCCAATATCCAAGCAGCTTTTAAAATCTTTGATAAATTCTAAGGGCTTTAGAGCGTCTGTGATCTGGGGTTCTAACTCGCTTAAATTCCTCGCGCCGCTCAAGTTGTGCGTTTGATTCCATTCTAAAAGGATGCGCGCATAATCTTGCAATAAGGGGTTCATAAAATCAGCATCCCATCGCCATAAGAATAAAAACGATACTTCTTTTCTATGGCTATTTTGTAGATTTCTTTGGTTTTTTCTAAGCCTATCATCGCACTTACAAGCATTAAAAGGCTTGATTTGGGCAAATGGAAATTAGTGAGCAAGTGATTGACATGCTGGATAGGATTGGCAAGATGCAAGAAGATGTCGCATTCAAACGATTCTTGATTAGGGTTTTCTAAACGCTTAAAGTATTCCACGCTCCTTAAAGCGGTCGTGCCGATGCATAAAACCTCTTGGGATTCTTGCAAAATTTCTTGGCTTTTTTTAGGAATGCGTAAAACTTCTGTATGGATTTGATGCTCTCTAATGTCCTTAGTTTCTACGCCAAGAAAAGTCCCAGCTCCCACATGTAAGGTCAAAAAAGCGTGCTTGAAATCTTTCAATAATTTTTCTAAGGTATTTTGAGAAAAATGCAATGACGCCGTAGGGGCAGCCACCGCGCCGATGTGTTTAGCGAACACGCTCTGGTATTCATGCGCATCCAAACTCTCATCCGCTCTTTTAATATAAGGGGGTAAGGGCATATGCCCGTATTGTTCTAAAAGCTTTAAGATATTTTCTTGATTTAAGGGGGTTTGATTGTCATAAAAAGCGATCAAGCGCTGGCCGTTATGAAGCAATTCTAAGACTTCAGCGTGATAATTTGTATCAAAAAAGATTTTATCCCCCACTTTGATCTTACCCTTAATTTGAGTTAGGGCGGTGTTGCCTTTAAAAAAGCGGTGGAAAAACACTTCAGTCGTTTTTGATGGCAAAAAGGCATGTTTAGATCCAAAAAGCCTAGCCTTCATCACTTTAGTGTCGTTCAACACCACAAGGGCGTTTTTAGGGAAAAAGTCTAAAACATGCTCAAAAGTGGTGTGCGTGATTGTTTGCGAACGCCTTTCATAGACGAGTAATTTAGCCTTTTCTTTGGGCAAAACGGGGTAGTTGGCGATCAATTCCTTAGGCAAATAATAATCATAGCTCTCTAAATCAAATTCTTTCAACTAATTCTCTTTGGTGTCATTTTCGTTATCTTTAGGAGCCGGATTGACCATTTTGGCAATCAAAATAGAAAGCCCATAAAGCCCCACTAAAGGCAATGCCATAAAGATTTGACTCACCACATCAGGGGGAGTGATAATGGCTGCTACAATAAAAATCACTACAATAGCGTATTTAAAATACGCTTTCAGGCTCGCATCAGTGATCAAGCCCACTTTAGCCAAAAAATACGCCAAAACAGGCAATTCAAACGCCACGCCAAAGCCTAAAATCAAGCGCGTGAAAAAGCTCACATAACTGGACGCAGAAATATTAGCCGCAAACACATCGCTCCCAAAAGTGGCTAAGTATTCAATGATGAAAGGGAACACCACATAATAAGAAAATGCCGCCCCAATTAAAAACATGCCACTCCCAAAAAACACAAAAGGCAAAATCACTTTTTTTTCATTCTTATAAAGCCCTGGAGCGATAAAAAGCCACAATTGCCAAAAGATAATGGGCATGGAAATGACGATAGCGGCTGAAAAACTGATTTTAATCGCCACCATGACCCCTTCAATAGGGGAGAGCTGAATGAGCGTGCCTTTATAAGAATTTTTAACAAATTCAAAAATATTTTTCCAAAAATGAAAACACCCCAAAAACGCCACTAAAATCGTTCCTACAGAAACCATCAAACGCTTTCTTAATTCCTGTAAATGCGGTTTTAAATCTTCAAACATGCTCTTTTTCTTTGTCGTGTTCTTTGGCGTTGTTATCGGTTGCTAATTGGACTTCTTTAAGAGATTCATCGCTTGAAGCTTCTTTATTTAAGGCTTCTTCATTGGAAACTTCTTTATTGGAATGGTTAGGGGGTGCGTTGTTTTCTAGGCTTTGTTGGTAATCTTGCATCAAATCCTGAATGCTTTTAATCTCCTTTTCTGCAGTTATTTTAGCGTCTTCTAATTCTTCAATCTTAACGCCTTTAAGACTCTCCACTTTATTTTCAAAGAGCTTTTGATATTCTAGGGTTTCTTTTTTGATTTCTTCAATATTGATTTCTTTATCTAAAGTGTCCTTGGCGTCATTGAGCGTTTTTTTAACCGCACGAAAAAATTTCACCATATCCACGACAGCTTGGGGGAATTTTTCTGGCCCTAAAAAAATAATCGCTACAACCAACACCACAAGGATTTCAAAAAAGCCCATGCCAAACATAATGATCTACTTTCACACCCTTAAAATTTTATCGTTATTGTAGTGTAATTTTCTTTCTAAACAAGATTAAAATAAAGTTTGAGACTTTAAAGTGGGGATTTTTAAAAGCGCATGGGTTTTAGGCGTGGCGATTCTGCCTTTAGCGGTGCGCTCTAAATAACCATTAGCGAGTAAAAAAGGCTCAATCACGTCTTCAATCGTGCCTTCATCTTCTCTCATAGACGCTGCAATCGTGTTCAAACCCACCGGCTTTCCTTGAGCGTTAGCCAACAAAGATAAATACGCCAAATCCGCTTCATCAAAGCCCAATTCATTCACGCCTAATTCATTCAAGGCATGCAAAGTGATGTTTAAATCCATCAAGCTTGAATTTTTGACTAATGCAAAATCGCGCACCCTTTTTAAAAGCCTTAGAGCAATCCTTGGCGTGCCTCTGCTCCTTTTAGCGATTTCATCAGCGCTTTCTTCTTTGATGTCTTGGTTGAGTTTAATGGCGGCTTTTTTGATGATGAGAGCCAGTTCGCTAGGGCTATAAAATTGCATCCTAAAACTCATGCCAAATCTGTCTCTTAAGGGGTTAGAGAGCATTCCAGCTCTAGTGGTAGCGCCGATGAGGGTGAAAGGGGGTAAATCAATTTTAATGGTTTGAGCCGCTGGACCTGAGCCTATGATAATATCCAACCTAAAATCTTCCATCGCCGGGTATAAAACCTCTTCAATCGCTGGACTGAGCCGGTGGATTTCATCAATGAAAAGAATGTCTTTAGCTTGCAAATTCGTCAAAATGGCGGCTAAATCACCGCTTTTTTCTATCATGGGAGCGGCGGTGATTTTGATATTGGTTTCCATTTCTTTAGCGATGATATGGCTGATTGAAGTTTTACCCAAACCGGGCGGGCCAAAAAAGAGCATGTGATCCAAACTTTCTTGGCGTTTTTTAGCCGCGCAAATAGAAATTTGCAAGTTGCTTTTAATCTTTTCTTGACCGATAAAATCTTCCCAAAGACTAGGGCGCAAACTCACTTCTTGAGAAGTTTCAAAATCCAAAGTTTCTAGATTGACTATCCGTTCTTTCATTTAATGATAACTTTCTAATTCGTTAGGGAAGTTTCCCTTTTTCACATCGTCAGCGTATTGCTTGATAGCGTTTTGAACCAATTCTTTCCCCTTAAGGTATTCTCGCACGAATTTAGGCTTAAAACTATCAAAAAAGCCTAACATATCGCTCCACACTAAAATCTGCCCGTCGCAATCTTTACCGCTCCCTATGCCGATCGTGGGGATTTTGATTTTTTGCGTGATTGTTTGAGCGATAGGGGTGGTTATACTCTCTAAAACCAACAAACCCACCCCAGCTTCTTCTAAACTCAAGGCGTCTTCTAAAAGCTTTTTTTGCTGTTCTTCATTTTTGCCCTTAATCTTATAGCCTCCATCAAGACGCACGAATTGGGGCATTAAGCCGATGTGTCCTACCACAATAACGCCCTCATCAGTGAGCGTTTTAACCAGTTTCGCTTTTTCTTTCCCCCCCTCTAGTTTGATCGCGCTCGCTTGGGTTTCTTTATAAACTCTAATGGCGTTTTTTAGGGCTGTTTTTTCATCTTTATAGCTTCCAAAGGGCATGTCTGTGATGATAAAAGGAGTCTTAGCGCCCGCGCACACGGCTTTGGTGTGATAGAGCATCATTTTTACACTCGCGCTTAAAGTGTCGTTTTGATTGAAAAAACTCATATTCAAACTATCGCCCACTAAAATCACATCCACTAGCGGATCAAATATTTGAGCGAACAGCGCGTCATAAGCGGTAATGGCGATGATTTTTTCTTGATTTTTTTTAGCTTGGAGGTGGTTGAGAGTGATTTTTTTAATTGGGGCGGTTTGCATGCTCATTAAGAATCCTAAGTGTTAAATATAGTGGCATTGTAGCATGACTTTATTGGGGAGGGTAAAAATTTTACTCTATTTTAACCGGTCATTTTAATTATTTTAGTATAATTGAAAGAAACTTTTAACAAACAATTCAAGGGATTTGGCGATTTTGGGTCTTAAGAAACGAGCTATTTTATGGTCTTTAATGGGGTTTTGTGCAGGATTGAGCGCACTTGATTATGACACCCTAGACCCAAAATATTACAAATATATCAAGTATTATAAGGCTTATGAAGATAAAGAAGTTGAAGAATTAATCAGAGATTTAAAGAGGGCGAACGCTAAAAGCGGGCTTATTTTAGGGATCAATACTGGGTTTTTTTATAACCATGAAATCATGGTCAAAACCAATAGCTCTAGTATCACCGGGAATATTTTAAATTATTTGTTCGCTTATGGCTTGCGTTTTGGCTATCAAACTTTCAGGCCGTCGTTTTTTGCACGCTTGGTCAAGCCCAATATCATTGGCAGGCGCATCTATATCCAATATTATGGAGGGGCTCCTAAAAAAGCGGGCTTTGGGAGCGTGGGGTTTCAATCGGTTATGCTGAATGGGGATTTTTTATTGGATTTTCCTTTGCCCTTTGTGGGGAAATACCTTTATATAGGGGGGTATATGGGTTTAGGCTTGGGGGTTGTGGCGCATGGGGTGAATTACACGGCGGAATGGGGGATGTCTTTTAACGCAGGATTGGCTCTAACGGTATTAGAAAAAAACCGCATTGAATTTGAATTTAAAATTTTGAATAATTTCCCTTTTTTGCAATCTAATTCTTCAAAAGAGACTTGGTGGGGAGCTATAGTAAGCATTGGGTATCAATATGTGTTCTAAAAAAATAAGAAATCTCATTTTATGCTTTGGTTTTATTTTAAGCTTGCGTGCTGAAGAAAATACGGCTCAAGAGAATACGACTGAAGAAAACATGATTAAAGAAAATCCCCCTAAAGACGCTCCCATTCTTTTGGAAGAAAAACGCGCCCAAACGCTAGAGTTTGAAGAAAACAAGGAAGCTAAAAAGAATATTGATGAAAAAAGCCTGCTTGAAGAAATCCATAAGAAAAAACGCCAACTTTACATGCTCAAAGGGGAATTGCATGAAAAAAATGAAGCCATCTTATTCCAGCAAATGGCTAAAAATAAGAGCGGTTTTTTTATAGGCGTGATCCTTGGTGATATAGGGATTAACGCTAATCCTTATGAGAAGTTTGAACCTTTAAGCAATATTCAAGCTTCTCCTTTGTTGTATGGCTTAAGGAGCGGGTATCAAAAGTATTTTGCTAACGGGATTAGCGCCTTACGCTTTTATGGGGAATATTTAGGGGGGGCGATGAAAGGGTTTAAAAGCGATTCTTTAGCCTCTTATCAAACCGCAAGCTTGAATATTGATTTGTTGATGGATAAGCCTATTGACAAAGAAAAAAGGTTTGCGTTAGGGATATTTGGAGGCGTTGGAGTGGGGTGGAATGGGATGTATCAAAATTTAAAAGAGATTAAAGGGTATTCACAGCCTAACGCTTTTGGATTAGTGCTAAATTTAGGGGTGAGCATGACGCTCAACCTCAAACACCGCTTTGAATTAGCCTTAAAAATGCCTCCCTTAAAAGAAACTTCGCAAACCTTTTTATATTACTTTAAAAGCACTAATATTTATTATATTAGTTACAACTATTTATTGTAAAGGCTAAAATGTTGAAATTTAAATATGGTTTGATTTATATCGCGCTCATACTAGGACTTCAAGCGACAGATTATGACAATTTAGAAGAAGAAAACCAACAATTAGACGAAAAAATAAACCATTTAAAGCAACAGCTTACCGAAAAAGGGGTTTCGCCCAAAGAGATGGATAAGGATAAGTTTGAAGAGGAATATATTGATCGATCTTATCCTAAAATTTCCTCCAAGAAAAAAGAGAAATTGCTCAAATCTTTTTCCATAGCCGATGATAAGAGTGGGGTTTTTTTAGGAGGTGGGTATGCTTATGGGGAACTTAACTTGTCTTATCAAGGGGAAATGTTAGACAAATATGGCGCGAATGCCCCTAGCACGTTTAAAAACAATATCAATATTAACGCTCCTGTTTCTATGATTAGCACTAAATTCGGGTATCAAAAATACTTTGTGCCTTATTTTGGGACACGATTTTATGGGGATTTATTGCTTGGGGGAGGGGTGTTAAAAGAGGATGCAAGCAAGCAATCTGTAGGCTCGTTTATTTATGTTTTAGGGGCTATGAATACCGATTTATTGTTTGATATGCCTTTAGATTTTAAAACTAAAAAGCATTTTTTAGGCGTTTATGCGGGTTTTGGGATAGGGCTTATGCTTTATCAAGACAAGCCTAATCAAAACGGGAGGAATTTGGTGGTGGGGGGCTATTCAAGCCCTAATTTTTTATGGAAATCTTTGATTGAAGTGGATTACACTTTTAATGTGGGCGTGAGTTTAACGCTTTATAGGAAACACCGCTTAGAGATTGGCACCAAATTACCGATTAGCTATTTGAGGATGGGAGTGGAAGAGGGAGCGCTCTATCAAAATAAAGAAGATGATGAACGATTGTTGATTTCGGCTAACAACCAGTTCAAGCGATCCAGTTTTTTATTAGTGAATTATGCGTTCATTTTTTAAGGCTTGATCTTGGAGTTGAGGTTTAAAATTTTAGCGTTAGTCGTTTTGATTTTAGGGGGTTATTTGATTTTTAACGCTTTAATCACAAAACCCAGAGCTTTAAGTTTTAGTTTAAAGAGCGAAGAAAATGCGCTTAATGACAACAATGAAGCGCTTTTTTGGGATTTGAAAAAACCTATTAAGGTTAAAATAGTAGCCCCAAAGGGCATCAAACGCTATGAGATAAAAGTAACCACAAAAGACAATTTGATCTTATATGAAAAAGAAAGTCTGGTATTGGATAAACCCAAGTCTTTAGAAGTGCCTTTGATCAGGCCTGAAATCATGGGATTAGAAGACAAGTGCCTTGATTATGAATTTCAGGCGAGCGATTGGAGCTATGCTAATTTTTTCAATGGCAATAAGGCGTCTTTCAAACAAAAAGTGTGTATTGATACGATAAAACCCTCAATCACGATTTTATCTCGTTCCCCAAGCATCGCTTATGGAGGGAGTGCGGTAGTTGTCTTTGAAGCTTTGGATAAGAATTTGTCTCAAGCGTTTGTGCGCGTCAAAAAAAAGGATTTTAAAGCTTTCAGGCTTTTAGAGTTCAAACAGCGTAATGTTTTTATCGCTCTAGTGCCTTGGCCTTATAAAAATAAGGATTTTAGGGCGTTCATTGTCGCTAAAGATAAAGCCTATAACTCTAATACCACCCCTTTATTACTCAAGCGAAAAACCCATCATGTGAGGGAAAAAGATATAAATTTAAGCGCCTTAAAAGATAAGATTGCAAAGCAAGAAAAATTTCAAAACTACACTGAGCAAACTTTATTAGAAAGATTTTCCAACGCGCGCTTAAAAGATTTAGAAAAAATCCAAAAGATCGCTTTAGAGCAAGGGGATTTTTATAAGGATTTTTCTCATTTTCAAGCGCTAAAACCCTTGAATGGGCCTTTTAAAATGATAAGCAATTTTTTAGAAAATCGGCGGTTTTTAAAGGACAATCAGGTGTTGTTTAAATTCTTGCATTTAGGGGTGGATTTGATACCTGGCAAGGATTTATCTTTAGCGTTTGATCCATCTATGAAGAGGGTTTTTAAGGGGGAATTGGATTTTTATGGTAATAGTTTAATGGATTGCTATGGCTTAGGTTTGTGCGTTTTTTTAGCCCATTTAAAAGATGATAAAAGCGTGGGGAGTAGTGGTTTGAAATTAGGGAGCGGGTTGCATTTAGGGATGCTTTTGCAAGGGGTTTTTGTCCGGCCCAATGAATGGCTTAATGAGCAATGGATAAAAACCAATATCATCACTCCCATAGAGCAAGCCAAACGGCTTTTAATGAAAGGATAGTCATGTTAAAAACGAATCAAAAAAATGTGCATGCGTTTGAAATTGAAAAGCAAGAGCCTGAAGCGGTCATGGAATTTTTAGAAAAAAACCATGCCCTTTTGCAATATTTTCTTATTATTTTTAAATATGATATTGAACCAGAAGTCAAAGCCATTTTGCACAAACACCAGCTTTTGTTTTTAGAAACAAATCGCGCTTTAAACGGACGCCATATCAAAACCATGCCTTTAAAAGAAGAAACCGATCATCCAAAACCCAATCATTCTAAAACAGAACCTAAAACAACGATTTATGAGCGCCATATCAGGAGTGGGGAAGAGATTTATAGCGCTAATCATCTTATTTTTTTGGGTAATATCCACAATGGAGCGAAGATTATTTCAGAGGGCTGTGTGTCGGTTTATGGGGTTTGCGAAGGGGCGATTGTGTGCTTTGGAGAGTGCTTGATTTTAAAAGAAGTCAAGAGCGCTCAAATCGTTTTTCAAAATAAAATTTTCTCTTTAAAAGAGATTGAACGGCTCTTGGTAAATAAAAATATTAAAATAATCACTAAAAATGACGATATACTAGACATAAAGGAAGTATTATGAAACAAACAACCATTAACCACTCTGTGGAATTAGTAGGGATAGGCTTGCACAAGGGCGTTCCTGTGAAGCTTGTTTTAGAGCCTTTAGGAGAAAATCAAGGCATTGTTTTTTACCGCTCTGATTTGGGCGTGAAGCTCCCCTTAAAACCTGAAAACATCGTGGATACCAAAATGGCAACCGTGTTGGGTAAGGATAACGCTAGAATTTCTACGATTGAGCATTTGCTTTCAGCTATCCATGCGTATGGCATTGATAATCTTAAAATCTCTGTGGATAACGAAGAGATCCCTATCATGGATGGGAGTGCTTTGACTTATTGCATGCTTTTAGATGAAGCGGGGATTAAAGAATTAGACGCTCCTAAAAAGGTGATGGAAATCAAGCAAGCTATTGAGGTTAGAGAGGGCGATAAATTTGTTAAAATTGAGCCAGACAGCCAACTTTCTTTGAATTTCACGATTGATTTTAACCATCCGGTTATCGCTAAGCAAGCCCATCATTTTGTCTTTAGTAAAACCGCTTACAAAGAGCAAGTCGCTAAAGCCCGCACCTTTGGGTTTTTGCAAGAAGTGAATTATTTGCGATCCATTGGTTTGGCGAAAGGGGGGAGTTTGAACAATTGCATCGTGCTAGATGAAAATAGCATTTTGAATAAAGAGGGCTTGAGGTGCGAAAAGGAGTTTGTGTGCCACAAGATTTTAGACGCTATGGGGGATCTGATGGTTTTAGGCATGCCTGTGATGGGCAAATACACTTCTTTTTCAGGGAGTCATAAACTCAATTCCATGTTGGTTAAAGCCATTTTGGCGGACGCTAAAAATTACGAAGTTTTGATCGCTACAGATTCAGCTAAAGAATTTGCGTTGCAAAAGGCTTTCGCTTAATCCTAAATTAGGGTTTATTTTTTTGGAATTGGATTTAGCACTTATCTCTTTAGGCGATGGGGTCTTGCTTGGGGTGTATCAAAACAATTTTTTATGCACTTCTTACACTTCTAAATCAAAAACAAGCGAAGCTTTGGTGGAAGTTTTTTCGCAATTATTTGAAGATTTTAAAAACCCTACTTTACCGGCGGTTAAAGGGGTTTATTACGCTAAAGGGCCAGGGAGTTTCACTAGCTTAAAACTCACGCATGTTTTCTTACATACTTTGGCTTTAATCCATGACTTTGAACTCTATTCCACCACAGGCTTTGATTTTAACGACAACACGCCCATTTTGGCGTATGCCAATAAATACTTTGTTTCAAAAGAAAGGGAAAGCTTAACCGATTTTAAAGATTTGAAAATTTTGCCAAAAGATTTCATGTTGCCCTCTTTTTTAGAGAAAGACAAATTCACCCAATTGAACACGCCGTTTTACATTTTGCCTCCTATTTAGTGTATAATGCTAGTTTTAAAAATGAAAGGGTATCAACAATAGGGGTTTAAAATTTGGTAGTGAGTGTTCCTGCAACAAGTGCGAATTTAGGCCCCGGTTTTGATTGCTTGGGTTTGAGCTTGAATTTACGCAATCGTTTTTTTATTGAGCCTAGCAGTTTTCATGCGGTGAAATTGGTTGGGGAGGGTGAAGGGATCCCTAAGTTTTTAACCAACAATATTTTCACTAAAGTGTTTTATGAGATTTTAAAAAAGCATGGGAATGACAGATCGTTTAAATTTTTATTGCATAATAAAGTCCCTATTACAAGGGGCATGGGGTCTAGCTCGGCGATGATTGTGGGGGCGGTCGCTTCAGCGTTTGCGTTTTTAGGGTTTCCTTTTGATAGAGAAAATATTGTCAATACCGCTTTAATTTATGAAAACCACCCGGATAATATCACCCCGGCGGTGTTTGGGGGGTATAATGCAGCGTTTGTGGAAAAAAAGAAAGTGATAAGTTTAAAAACCAAAATCCCTTCTTTTTTAAAAGCGGTGATGGTGATCCCTAATAGGGCCATTTCCACCAAGCAATCGCGCCACCTCTTGCCCAAGCGTTACAGCGTGCAAGAAAGCGTGTTTAACCTTTCGCATGCGAGTTTGATGACGATGGCGATTGTGCAAGGGAAGTGGGATTTGTTGCGTTGTTGTTCTAAAGACAGGATGCATCAATACAAGCGCATGCAAACTTATCCCGTGTTGTTTGCGATCCAAAAGCTCGCTTTAGAAAATAACGCCTTAATGAGCACGCTTTCAGGGAGCGGTTCGTCGTTTTTTAACATGTGTTATGAAGAAGACGCCCCTAAATTAAAGCAGGTTTTGAGCAAGAAATTCCCTAAATTTAGGGTAGCGGTTTTAGATTTTGACAATGATGGAGTCCTTATTGAGAAAGACTGAAATTAAAATCCGCATGTGTGTGGCGTGCAGAATGCGCCAACCCCAAAAGGATTTGTTGCGTTTGAAAAGTTTTGACAATCAAATCATGGAGTTTGATGGTAAAGGCCGTAGTTTTTATGTGTGTGGAAATTGTTTGAAAAATGGAGAAAAAAAGTTGTTGAAAGCGGTTTCAAAAATAAAGAATGCCCCAAAAGATACCAAAAATATCATTACTTGGATTAAGGAGAGAAGCATAGCATGAGCGAGATGGTTGATTTAAAAGAATTTTTAGCCGAGCTTGGTAAGACCCAAAGAGAGCTTAAAAATGTGATCGAGCAAGCCAAAGACATTGGTTTAGAGCTTAAAACAAATTCTAAAATGACCCCAGAGCAAGCCGGCAAGCTATACAAATACATTGTGGAGGGCATTAAAGAACAAATACAAGCTAATCAACCCACTAAAAATCCTGAACAAGACAATAAAGATGATTTGAATATGGCCCAAACGCCCAAACCCCTTAACAAAAAGGTTTCCAAAACGCCTAAAAAAGAAGAAAAAAGCCAGCCAAAGCCCAAAAAAACTAAAGAAAAGAAAAGAGAAGCTCCTGCACCCATTGCCAAAAAAAAGGAGGGATAGAGATTGTCAATACTTTTGAAAACCAAACGCCCCCTACAGAAAACACCCCTAAAATGGTTAGCCACTCTCAAATAGAAAAAGCCAAGCAAAAACTCCAAGAAATCCAAAAAAGCCGAGAAGCCCTAAACAAGCTCACCCAAAGCAATACTAACAACGCTAACAGCACCAATAACACTAACAACGCTAAAAAAGAAATCAGCGAAGTTAAAAAGCAAGAGCAAGAGATCAAACGCCATGAAAACATTAAAAGACGCACCGGTTTTAGGGTGATTAAACGCAACGATGAAATAGAAAATGAAATTGAAATTGAAAACAGCGTAACAGAAAGCAAAAAACCCACTCAAAGTGCGGCGGCTATTTTTGAAGACATTAAAAAAGAATGGCAAGAAAAAGACAAACAAGAGGCTAAAAAAGTCAAAAAACCCAGTAAGCCCAAAGCCACCCCCACAGCCAAAAACAACAAATCCCATAAAATTGATTTTAGCGATGCGAGGGATTTTAAGGGCAATGATATTTATGATGATGAAACCGATGAAATCTTATTGTTTGATTTGCATGAACAAGATAATTTCAATAAGGAAGAAGAAGAAAAAGAAATCCGCCAAAACATCAACGACAGGGTGCGCGTCCAAAGAAAAAACCCTTGGATGAATGAAAGCGGGATCAAACGACAATCCAAGAAAAAGCGCGCATTCCGTAACGATAACAGCCAAAAAGTGATCCAAAGCGCGATTGCAATCCCTGAAGAAGTGCGCGTCTATGAATTCGCGCAAAAAGCGAATTTGAATTTAGCCGATGTGATTAAAACCCTCTTTAATTTAGGGCTTATGGTAACTAAAAACGACTTTTTGGATAAGGATAGCATAGAAATTTTAGCCGAAGAGTTTCATTTAGAAGTTTCTGTTCAAAACACTTTAGAAGAATTTGAAGTAGAAGAGGTGTTAGAAGGCGTGAAAAAAGAGCGCCCGCCTGTGGTGACTATCATGGGGCATGTGGATCATGGTAAAACTTCACTACTGGATAAAATCCGTGATAAAAGAGTCGCCCACACGGAAGCTGGAGGGATCACTCAGCACATTGGCGCTTACATGGTAGAAAAAAATAACAAATGGGTGTCTTTCATTGACACCCCAGGGCATGAAGCCTTTAGCCAGATGCGTAATCGTGGGGCTCAAGTTACAGATATTGCAGTGATTGTGATAGCGGCTGATGATGGCGTGAAGCAACAGACTATTGAAGCTTTAGAGCATGCAAAGGCGGCTAATGTGCCTGTGATTTTTGCGATGAATAAAATGGATAAACCTAATGTGAATCCGGACAAACTCAAAGCCGAATGCGCTGAACTTGGTTATAACCCTGTGGATTGGGGCGGAGAGCATGAGTTTATCCCTGTTTCAGCTAAAACGGGCGATGGCATTGACAATTTATTAGAAACCATTCTTATCCAAGCGGATATTATGGAATTAAAAGCCATAGAAGAGGGCAGCGCTAGAGCGGTTGTTTTAGAAGGGAGCGTGGAAAAAGGGCGTGGGGCAGTAGCCACTGTGATTGTCCAAAGCGGGACTTTGAGCGTGGGGGATAGTTTTTTTGCCGAAACAGCGTTTGGTAAAGTAAGAACGATGACTGACGATCAAGGCAAGAGCATTCAAAATTTAAAACCCTCTATGGTGGCTCTCATCACAGGCTTAAGCGAAGTGCCTCCTGCAGGATCTGTTTTAATAGGGGTAGAAAACGATTCTATCGCGCGCTTACAAGCTCAAAAGAGGGCGACTTATTTGCGCCAAAAAGCGTTGAGTAAAAGCACTAAAGTGTCTTTTGATGAGCTTTCAGAAATGGTCGCCAATAAGGAATTAAAAAATATTCCTGTAGTCATTAAAGCGGATACGCAAGGAAGCTTAGAAGCCATTAAAAACAGCTTGTTAGAGCTTAATAACGAAGAAGTAGCGATTCAAGTGATCCACTCAGGGGTGGGGGGCATTACTGAGAATGATTTGAGCCTGGTTTCTAGCAGTGAGCATGCGGTGATTTTAGGCTTTAATATCCGCCCCACCGGTAATGTGAAAAATAAGGCTAAAGAATACAATGTGAGCATTAAAACTTACACGGTGATTTATGCCTTGATTGAAGAAATGCGATCGTTGTTATTAGGCTTGATGAGTCCTATTATTGAAGAAGAGCATACCGGGCAAGCGGAAGTGAGGGAAACCTTTAATATCCCTAAAGTTGGCACGATAGCCGGGTGTGTGGTGAGCGATGGGGTGATCGCTCGTGGCATTAAGGCGCGTTTGATTAGAGATGGCGTGGTGGTTCATACCGGCGAAATCCTTTCTTTGAAACGCTTTAAAGATGATGTGAAAGAAGTTTCTAAGGGCTATGAGTGCGGAATCATGCTAGAAAATTATAATGAGATTAAAGTGGGCGATGTGTTTGAAACCTATAAAGAAATCCATAAAAAAAGAACCCTCTAATGAACGCTCATAAAGAACGCTTAGAATCCAATCTTTTAGAATTACTGCAAGAGGCTTTAGCGAGTTTGAATGATGGCGAGTTGAATTCTTTAAGCGTTACTAAAGTGGAATGCTCTAAAGGGAAACACCACGCTTTGGTGTTTGTGCTTTCATCAGATCATAAAATCCTTTCCAAATTGAAAAAAGCTGAGGGTTTGATTAGGCAGTTTGTTTTGCAAGCGAGCGGGTGGTTTAAATGCCCAAAACTCAGTTTTGTTTCAGACAACAGCTTAGAAAAGCAACTCCGCCTAGACGCCATATTCAATGAAATCGCTAAAGGGAAAGATAATGACTAAAAAAATAGAAGAGAAAATAGAGGGCGTGATTGAAAGTTTGGGATACTTGCTTTATGATGTGAGTTTGGTTAAAGAAAACGAGCAGCATGTTTTAAGGGTGAGCCTTAAAAACCCTAATGGGGCGGTTAGTTTGGACATTTGCCAACAAGTGAGCGAGGTGATTTCGCCCTTATTAGATGTGTGCGATTTTATTCAAGACGCTTATATTTTAGAAGTGAGCTCCATGGGGTTAGAAAGAACGCTTAAAACCCCCAAACACTTCAAGCTTTCTTTAGGCGAAAAAGTGGAAGTCAAACTCACAAATAAAGAAAGCTTTCAAGCGGTCCTTAAAGACGCTAACGATTGGAGCGCGGATTTTGAATTAGAGAATCACGCTATCAAAAGCGTGGAATATAAAGATTTAAAGAAAGTTAAAACGCTTTTTGAGTGGTGAAATAACGCGAAACGGTAGCGTTTCTGCACTCTATAAGAGATGCTTGATTAAAATTGACTCTTATTATTTAGCTAAAAAACGCCAAAAAGCATTTTTTAGATTTCATTCCTCCATTTGAGCGATGCTCATTATTTCTTTAACCACATTCACATCTTCTAGCGTGCTTAAATCTTGAGTGATGGGCTCCTTTTTGGCGATAGATTTCAAAAGCCTTCTCATGATTTTCCCGCTTCTGGTTTTAGGTAAACCCGGCACATACATGACATTGTCTAATTTCGCGATCTTTCCAATCTCAACGGATAAGATATGATTCATTTCTTTTAACAATTCTAAACTCTCGCCAAGATTGCATTTAGCCCCATCACACAGCACCACAAACGCAAATAAGCCCTCTCCTTTAATCGTATCAGGGATACCCACTACCGCACATTCAACCACCATTTCATGTTTAGAAATAGCGCTCTCCACTTCAGCCGTGCCAATCCTATGCCCGCTCACATTCACAATATCATCTGTGCGCCCAATAATAGTGATATATCCGTTTTCATCCACGATAGCGCCATCTCCAGAGAGGTAGACATATTCCCCATTCAACTTGATCTGAGAAAAATAGCTATCAATGTATCGTTTTTCATCGCCCCAAATGTTTCTTACCATAGAAGGCCATGGCTTAGTGATGCATAAAAACCCTTGCTCTCCGGGCTTTGTTTTGGTGCCGTCTTCGTTTAAAACTTCTGCATGGATTCCAGGCAAAGGTAAAGTCGCACAACTGGCCCTTATAGGCGTAGCTCCCGGTAAAGGGCTGATGATATGCCCGCCTGTTTCTGTTTGCCACCAAGTATCCACGATACTGCATTTTGAATTGCCGATTTTTTCATAAAACCATTTCCATGCCGTAGGGTTAATGGGCTCTCCCACCGTTCCTAAAACTTTGAGTGAGTCTAAATTATACTTTAAGGGTTCGTTTTCACCTTTGGCATGCAACATTCTTATAGCGGTAGGGGAAGTGTAGAATTTATCCACGCGGTATTCTTCTATCATCCTCCACCATCTCCCATAATCCGGATAAGACATCGTGCCTTCTAGTATCAAAGTCGTTGCCCCGCAAGCTAAAGGTCCATAAACCACATAAGTGTGCCCTGTGATCCAACCAATATCAGCGGTGCACCAAAAATTATCGTTATCTCTAATATCAAAAACCCACTCCATCGTCATTTGTGCCCATAACAAATACCCTGCACTGCTGTGTTGAACGCCTTTAGGTTTCCCGGTTGATCCGCTTGTATAGAGCAAGAATAAAGGATCTTCAGAGTCCATCATTTCAGGTTCGCATTTATCGGATTGGTAATTGACCATTTCATTATAGACAAAATCGCGCCCTCTCACATAGTCAATCTCTTTGGCGTTTCGTATCACAATGAGCGCTTTTTCCACACTAGGGCAGGCATTATTTTCTAGAGCCTTGTCAAGGGCTGGCTTGAGCATGTAGGGTTTGCCTTTTCTAAAAGTCCCATCTGCTGTGATAACTAATTTGGCTTGAGCGTCGTTGATCCTATCCCTCAAGGCTTCAGGGCTAAACCCAGCAAAAACGATGCTATGGATCGCTCCAATCCTAGCGCATGCGAGCATCATATAAACGCTTTCTACAATCATGGGCATATAGATAATGACTCTGTCGCCTTTTTTGACATTGAATTCGTTTTTTAAAAGGTTGGCTGTTTTATTGACTTCAGAGTGGAGTTTTCTGTAAGTGATGACATTATAATCCCCCATTTCCCCTTCAAAAATGATCGCCACTTTATTTTTTTTGTCTTTTAAATGCCTGTCTATGCAATTGTAAGAAACATTGATTTTGCCGTTTTCAAACCATTTGAAAAAAGGGGCGTTATCGCTGTTTAAAACCTTATCAAAAGGTTTAAACCATGTGAGTTTTTGCTTGGCTAACTCGCCCCAAAAATGTTCATAATCTTCATTGGCTTCATACACTAAATCTTTATATTCGCACATGTTTTTAATCCTGGCTTGCTTGGCAAACGCTCTGTTAGGGTTAAAGATTTTTTTAGCGAATTCTAAATCTTCGTCTAATTGCATCGCATCTCCTTTTTCATGGTTTTAAGCACACTTTTTATTATTATATCCAAACTCACACTCTTTTAAAGGGAGGGATACTTTTCTCTTTCTGTGTGGATTGAGACTGATAAAAAAGGAAATAGCACGATGAAACCTAAAGGGTGTATTAGCGTTAATATGCTAATATAGTAGAACATTATGACTACAAAAAGGGTGGTATGCTGATCTCCATAGCGTTTTTATTGGTTTTGTGTCTTTTGAATTATAGTTCTTTTAGGATGTTGAAATCGTTTTTAACCTTAAAGAAAATCTCTCAATACGCTTATTTATGGTTTTTTATCCTTTTGAGCATAGGCGAGGCGGCTTTTGCTTTTTACAGAAATACTATGCCTAGCCATTTGTTTGTTTTGACTTCGGCGTGTTCGTTTGTATCTTTTATTGTTTTTATTTTTTCTTTAAGTTTTTACGGGTTTTCCTACTCTGTAGAAAAAATAGATTTTTTGCATTCAAGGCGTAAAAGTTTAAAAAACTTTTTAAAATTAGGGTTTTATCTGGCGTTATTAGGGTATTTTTGGCGCGGGTTTTATGAAGGGTTGGCCCGCCCTAAAATCAAAGAAACCCCTATTTATTTGGATAAGCTGGATAAAGAATTAAAGATTATTTTACTCACAGACATGCATGTGGGGAGTTTGTTGCAAAAAGATTTTGTTGATTACATTGTAGAAGAAGTCAATCAAAAAGAAGTGGATATGGTGCTGATTGGGGGGGATTTAGTGGATGAAAGCATTGAAAAAGTCAAATCTTTTTTACTGCCCTTAAACAATCTTAAAAGCACGCATGGCACTTTTTATGTGCCAGGAAATCATGAGTATTATCATGGCATAGAGCCGATTTTATCGTTTCTTGACACGCTTAATTTGACGATTTTAGGGAATGAATGCGTGCATTTAGGGGGGATCAATTTGTGCGGTGTGTATGATTATTTCGCAAGGAAGCGTCAAAATTTTGCCCCTGATATTGACAAAGCTTTAAAAAAGCGTGATAGTAGTAAGCCCACGATCCTTTTGGCCCACCAACCTAAGCAAATTAGAAGCCTCAAAGAAAGCCACTCTGTGGATTTAGTGCTTTCAGGGCATACCCATGCAGGGCAAATCTTTCCCTTTAGCCTTTTAGTCAAGTTAGCGCAAACCTATTTATATGGTTTATACAAGCACAGCGGCACCACTCAAATTTATGTGAGCAGTGGGGCAGGGTATTGGGGTGTTCCCTTAAGGTTTTTAGCCCCTAGCGAGATCGCATACCTTAGGCTTTTACCTAAAAATCAAGCTTGAACTAAAAATTTTAAACATCTTTTTTAAACATCTTAAGAATAGCAAGTTATGGATTAAATCGTAATCAAGCGGTTAAAAATAAGGACTAAACAAGGATTAAAAAAACAACCGCCAAGACAAAGGGAAAGGAGGGGGAGGTGACCCTTTAACCTTAGCGGTGCCAACCAAACCATAAGGAATGGTTGGATTTGCAATTATACAATAAAATGGTGATTTTTAGCAAATGATTTTAAAAATTATCCATAAAAACGCTCAAAGGCATTTTTTACAACCAACAATCAAGGGCTTGATTTTGATCAAGCGATAACTTTTATTAATATTTTCTTAAACTAATTTAAAATTATGATATAATCAGTGTTCGAATTACTCTTAAATGCAGGAGTCATACACCATGCGCGTTCTACTGATTGAAAAAAATTCTGTTTTGGGTGGAGAAATTGAAAAGGGCTTAAATGTTAAAGGCTTTATGGCTGATGTAACAGAGAGTTTAGAGGATGGGGAGTATCTTATGGATATTAGGAATTATGACTTAGTTATGGTTAGCGATAAAAACGCTTTAAGTTTTGTTTCTAGAATCAAGGAGAAGCATTCTTCTATTGTTGTTTTAGTTTCTTCTGATAACCCTACAAGCGAAGAAGAAGTCCATGCGTTTGAGCAAGGCGCGGACGATTACATCGCTAAACCTTATCGCAGCATTAAAGCTTTAGTCGCAAGGATTGAGGCTCGTTTGAGGTTTTGGGGCTCTAATGTGATTGAAATTGGGGATTTGACCATTAGCCCTGATGAAGAAAAGATTATTTACAAGGGGCGTGAAGTTGAAGTGAAAGGGAAGCCTTTTGAAGTGCTTACCCATCTTGCCAGACATAGGGATCAGATTGTCTCCAAAGAACAGCTTTTAGACGCTATTTGGGAAGAGCCTGAAATGGTTACCCCTAATGTGATTGAAGTGGCTATCAATCAAATCCGCCAAAAAATGGATAAACCCTTGGGGATTTCCACGGTTGAAACCGTGAGACGCAGAGGCTATCGTTTTTGCTACCCCAAACCGGCGTGTGAAGAATAAATTCTTTTTGCTAAAAATAGATTAGAATGAGGGTGTGGAGTGGGTAAAGTCAAATATTTTAATAGCGATAATAGAGACACTTATATCATGCTGGTGTTTAGCTAGGAGCATGATCATTTTATCTGCGATTGGTAAGGTGTTTTGGTTAAAAAACACTAAAGCAGGTTCGTATCAATTCATGGATTTAAATGTCTATCAAAACACAAAAATGCAAACTTTGGCTCCGTTTTCATTGGATATTGAAAAAGTCTTATTTTTGTGGGATTTTTATGGGATACAAGAAAAATACACAAAGAAAACGCTAGCTAAACCCTAGCTTGCACTAAAATTTTAGTATAGTGGCGTTGTGAGAACCATTAAAACTATGATTGCTAATAGTAGTTTCATGGTTGGTTATTTCCTTTTTAAGATAGCCGCTCACTATTACCCAAACCCTAACATGCTCCAAATACCCGCAACATAAAAACAATAACATAGAGGGATAACTTAAACCACTATTGGCTGCGATTACGGATTAAAAAATCTAAAAATATTAAAAAAGCATTTTTTACAATCAATAATAAAAGGGTTTGATTTAACCAAGCGATAACTTTTTAAGCGGTCTTTTGGGGGTTAGGGGGTTTGTAGGGGGATAGGTTTTAAAATACCCCTTTACCTTAAAGAAATGAGTTTATACAAAATGATAAAATAAAAATTTTTAAACCTTTCCAAAAAGCGTTTTTAAACTCTTTTTAGTTTTTGTTAGCTTTTTGCAAACAGCTTAGTTTTAAGCATTATTGAAAATTTCTTCAACTTGCTCTTTAATGTCCTTATAATTAAAGCTTTCTTTAAAGCCATCAATCTTGCCCCCGCTCGCATTCCTATGCCCGCCCCCATTAAAACACATTTGACTGAGTTCGCACACATCGCAATTCCCATTCGCCCTTAAGCTCACATTCCCTTTAGCGTTCACATCCATATAAAAATCAAAATCCGGATTTTGCGTTAAAAAAAGGTTAGCCAACACGCTAATACCCCCCATAGAATAGCTTAAAAACCCTTTTTTATCTTGGTAATAAACGCTGCAATCATGCTTTTTTAAAGAGAGCAAATGCGTTTGCGCATTTGAAGAGATATTGTCCATCGTTTCTATATCAGGGTCGCCCCCTAAAGCGATTTTTTTGAGTTTGAACAAATCATTATCATAGGCTACAGGGGCATTTTCTAAAAACAAATAGTTTTTAACTTCTTCTAAAAGCTTTAACTTATAGTTGCGGTTTTCATCATCAAACATGAAGCGGTTCAATTCAGAGCTTTGAGTGATCATGCGCATACACACCTTGCCTAATTCAAAACCATAACCCTGCGTGTCCCAAATATCCACAGAATTGACCATTTCCACTAAAGGCTCTAGCCATGTTGTGTTTTTTGGCTCTAAAATAGCGTAATGCTTTTTCAAAAATTCATACACGATTTTAGTCGCGCAGCGGTTCGTGTCTAAAAAATACCAATGGAAACTCTCAGCCACTTCCTTACCGCTGATATGGTGATCCAAAAGCTGGATTTGAATGTTTTTATTTTGCAAGCGGTGTTCTTGGATTTTATCTTGCAAATACTCTGCTTCGTTTAAATTCAAATTCAAATCGCTAATCAAAATAAGAAATTCACTCTCTTTAGATTGAGCGATTGCGTTTAAAATTTCATAAATTCTCGCTGAGACTTCACGCCCGTAATTAGCGTTATAGCATTGGATATTTTTAAAAAATTGTTTTGAAACAAGCTGGCATGCATAGCCGTCTAAATCAATGTGTGAAAGGTGGTAAACTTGCATCATTCTCCTTTTTATTTTATAAATTAAATTAAAAGTTAATGTGGATCGTGCCTAAAGCTTCAAAATTGGAGTTAGGATCTAATTCAGCATGGCTTAGCACGACCACATCAATCCTAGCCTGCTCCATTTGATTGGAAAGGGCTTTTCTTAAATTAGGCTCTACGATCAAAATCACCGGAGCGATCCCTTTTTGCAAGACTTTCATGGCCTCTTCAGAGACCACTTCAATGAGTTTTTGCAATTCGCTCACATTGAGCAACAGGCTCTTAGAAGTGCCATTTTCTCGCAATTTATTAAGCAAAAATTGTTCGCTATCGGTAGAAAAGGTTAAAAATTTCAAACGCCCGTCTTCAGATTTAAAAGCGTTAGTGATCACCCTAGAAAGCCTCGCCCTCACTTGTTCGGTTAAGATATTCACATCGTTTTGAACCAATGGGGCAATATCGGTAATCGTTTCTAAAATAGTGAGCATGTCCTTAATGGGAATTTTTTCATGCAACAAGGCTTGCAAGACTGAGCGGATCGCACCGGTGGGGATTTTTTTACTCTCTTCTACAATTGTAGGATAGTCTTTAGCCAAGCGCTCTAAAAGGGATTTCACTTCATCTTTAGTGATAAAATCTTCAGCGTATTTTTTCACTAATTCGCTGGTGTGTGTCGCAATAACGGTGCTTGGATCAATAATAGTATAGCCTTGAATAATGGCTTCTTCTTTATTTTTAGTTTCAATCCATAAAGCGTCCATTCCAAAAGCCGGCTCTTTAGTAGGAATTCCTTCAATTTCTTTATTCACAAAACCGGTATTCATGGCTAAAAACTTATCTGGCATCACCATGCCCTCACCAATCACAATGCCCTTAAGCTTGATTTCATAATGCGTTGGGGGGAGCTGTAAATTATCCCTAATCCTAATTTGAGGCATCAAAAAGCCATAATCGCTCGCTATCTTTTTTCTAATACCCCTAATCCTTTCTAACAAATCGCCCCCTTGTTTCATGTCCGCTAAGCTGATGAGCTGATAGCCTAAAGCCAATTCTAAAAATTCAATTTTTAACACTTCATCAATCGCTTGCTCTTCTTCTCTTTTAAGCTCTTCTTGGGTTTTAGCCCTTGTGGTGGGGGCGTGGGGTTTGATTTTGGAGCTGTGGGGTTTTTCGCTCAAATCCAAGCCGAATTTTTGACTCAAATAATTTTCTAATTTAGTGAGTAATCCGTCTTTTCCCTCCCTGCTAATCAGCCATGCGATGAATAAAAAGAGTGTCCCTACAAACGCTAAAGAAAAGGTAGGGAGTCCAGGAATGGTGGCAAAAAGCAATAAAATCGCCCCCACAATCACTAAAGTTTTGCTTTTATTGGTGAGCTGTGTGATGAGTTTGGAAGCAAAGTCCTCTTCTTCATTTTGCGTGGTGCGAGTGGCGACAATACCGGTCGCTGTTGCAATGATTAAAGCAGGGATTTGCCCCACAAGCCCATCGCCAATGGTTAGGATAGTGAAAGTGCTAGCACTAAAGCTCAAGCTCATATCCCTTTGAAACACGCCCACTAAAAACCCTCCAATAATATTAATAAGCGTGATGATGATAGAAGCGATCGCATCGCCTTTGACGAATTTAGACGCACCATCCATCGCGCCATAAAAATCCGCTTCTTGGCTTAGAGCGGCGCGCCGTTTTTTAGCTTCCTTATCATCAATAAGCCCTGAGTTTAAATCCGCATCAATCGCCATTTGCTTTCCTGGCATAGCGTCTAGAGCGAATCGCGCCCTAACTTCAGTAACCCTAGTAGAGCCATTAGTAACCACCAATAAATTCACTAGCACTAAAATACTAAAGATAATCGCCCCAATCACATAATTCCCGCTCACGCTAAATTCCCCAAACGCCGTGATAATATCGCTCACCGCGCTAGGCCCTTTATAGCCTTGGGTTAAAATCATTCTAGTGGTGGCGACATTTAAAGCCAAGCGGTATAAGGTTACAATGAGTAATAAAGTGGGGAAAGCGCTAAAATCAGTAGGCTTGTCAATATAAAGCCCGATTAAAATAATCAACACCGACAGTGCGATAGAAATCGTGAGTAAAAAATCCAACACAAAAGGCGGTAACGGCACGATAATGATCGCTAAAATAGCGATCACAAAGACCACAAGGGCTAAGTCTTTGGATTGCAAAAAGCGTTTAAAGACAGGGAAAGTCTTTTTAAAAGCTAATTTGGAGCGTTCGTTTGCCATAATCTAAAATCAATGCCTTAATTTTGGTAGGTGTGTTTGTCTCTTATTATAATATAAAGTTTAAAAGTATGGCACAAAAAAGCTTATTTTACGCTATAATGTGATCTTTATTAAATTACCAATTAGGAGGTCGTTATGGCTTTGAATCTGGAGAAAAAACAAGAAATCATTAAGGCGTTTGCCACTAAGGAAAACGATACGGGTTCTTGTGAGGTGCAAGTGGCGTTGTTGAATGAAAGGATCAGGCTTTTAACCGAGCATTTAAAGGCTAACCCCAAAGATCATTCCAGTCGTTTAGGGCTTTTAAAATTAGTCGCTCAAAGACGCAACTTGTTGAAATACATCAAACGCACTAACCATGCACGTTATGTGGTTTTGATTGAAAAGTTAGGCATTAAAGACAGATAATTTTATCGGTTTTAGGGTATGGCGAGTTTGTGTTGAAAGAGCGTTTGAAAGCCTTTTTTAGTGCGGACTCTGTTTTCACTCTAGTTTTTGCTCTTTTCTTTCTCACTTCGTTTAAAAAACCTTTAACGCAAGTCTTATTGATTGTTTTAATGGTTTTTTTGTTTTTTAGGTGTTATTTCCAAGCGTCTTTGAAAGAAACTTTTGCAATTAATCATTTAAAAACCATGCCTTTTAAATGGCTCACTCTGGCTTTTTTGGGCGTGTTTTTAAGCATCTTCCCTAACATGTTCAACATGTATGATAGCCAAACTTTCCGCTACAATTTATTCGCTCTAAACATGTCCTTAACTTACGCTTGCGGGGCGTTATGCTTGCTTTTTGCCAGTTGTTTAAGAATCAAATTGAATCAAAAAGTCCTTTTTTACAGCATGGCTGTTGCAAATTTCATCAACGGCTTGCTTTCATTAGTGCAAAAAATTTATTTTAACATGCCCAGAGCGCAAGGGTTTAGCACGGTTAAGGAGTATGTGGTTTTAGTGAGCGTTTCCATTTTAGGCTGTTATATTTATGCGCTTTATTCGCAAAATCAAAAAGAAAAACTTTTTTTCACCCTTTCTGTTTTTGTGGGGTTTTTAGTCGTTATTTTAAGCGCTACAAGGAGCGCGACGATCGCTTTTGTGGCTACTTTTTTAATCCTTTCTTGCTTTATTTTATGTGCCAAAAAATCGCTCAAACCATTGGGTTATATGGTGGTTGTGAGTCTGATTTTGAGCGCTTTGTATGTGGGGAGTAACGCTTTAGAAAAAAGGGGGGCAATAGAGCAATCTAGGGTTCAAAACCAAAGCTTTGAAGAAGATTTGAAACGCTACGCTAAAAAGGACGCTGATAGCAGTATCGGGTGGCGTTTGGAGCGCTGGAAAGAAGCCCTAACGGTTTTGCGTTTAAGGCCCTTTTTTGGTATGGCCGCTAGCGAGAAATGCCAGAGATTAGAAGAGATTTTATCCTTATCAAAGTCTTATAGAGCCAAAGATTTGATTCTTTGTTATGAAAGATACGACAATCAAATCATTCATGTTCTAGCCACTAGGGGGATCATAGGCTTTTTAATCTGGCTCTTTTTTTTACTAGTTATTGTAAAGATTTTTTGGAGCGGGATCAAGCAAAATTCTTTAATATCATTCTTTATATTAACGACACTCGCTTTTTACCTCATTTTTGGCATCGGGTTTGACCCCTTTGATTTCTTCATTACGGGAAGTTTTTTTGTAGGAATGATCATGATGGCTGTTTTTTTAAAAAAAGATAAAAGCGCTTTTTAGCATCAAGGGGTTTGATGTTAGTCAAGCGGTAGTTTCTTGACAATGCGTTCTTAGGGGATTTAAGGGGTAAGATAAAAACTTATGCTATAATGCGGTTTCATTCCATATTCAACAAGGAGAAATAAATTAATGAAAATTTTAGTGATTCAAGGGCCTAATTTAAACATGTTAGGACACAGAGACCCAAGACTTTATGGCATGGTAACCTTAGACCAAATCCATGAAATCATGCAAACTTTCGTGAAACAAGGCAATTTAGATGTGGAATTAGAGTTTTTTCAAACCAATTTTGAGGGCGAAATCATTGATAAAATCCAAGAGAGCGTGGGTAGCGATTATGAAGGGATCATCATTAACCCTGGAGCGTTTTCGCACACTTCTATTGCGATTGCAGATGCGATCATGCTAGCGGGCAAACCCGTTATTGAAGTGCATCTCACTAACATTCAAGCCAGAGAAGAATTCAGGAAAAATTCTTACACTGGAGCGGCTTGTGGAGGCGTGATCATGGGATTTGGCCCGCTTGGTTACAACATGGCTTTAATGGCGATGGTCAATATTTTAGCCGAAATGAAAGCGTTCCAAGAAGCCCAAAAAAACAACCCTAATAACCCCATTAACAATCAAAAATAAAAGGGGGCTACCCATGAAAGGATTAGAAAGAGAATCGCATTTCACGCTCAATGAGAACGCGATATTTTTTGAATGCGCTTATAGTTGCGATAACGCTTTGTTTTTGCAATTAGACGATCGCTCGTTTTTTATCACTGATTCTCGCTACACTCAAGAAGCTAAAGAAAGCGTTCAGCCTAAAAATGGCGTTTTAGCGGAAGTGATAGAGTCTAGTGATTTAGTCCAAAGCGCGATTGACTTGATTGCTAAAAGTTCGGTTAAAAAGCTCTTTTTTGACCCCAATCAAGTGAATTTGCAAACCTATAAGCGTTTGGATTCAGCGGTTGGGAATAAGGTTATTTTAGAGGGCGTGCCTAGTTACCACCGCCAAAAACGCATCATTAAAAACGATCATGAAATCCAACTCCTCAAAAAATCTCAAGCACTGAATGTTGAAGCTTTTGAAAATTTTGCTGAGTATGTGAAAAAGATTTTTGATGAAAAAGAGTCCTTGAGCGAGCGGTATTTGCAGCATAAGGTTAAGGACTTTTTGACTAAAGAGGGGGTTTATGATCTGAGTTTTGAGCCTATTTTAGCCTTGAATGCGAATGCGAGCAAGCCCCATGCCTTGCCTAGCACGAAGGATTTTTTAAAAGCGGAGCACAGCATTCTTTTGGATATGGGGATCAAATACGAACGCTATTGCTCGGATAGGACTCGCACGGCTTTTTTTGACCCTAAAAATTTTGTCTTCACAAGAGAGCAGAGTTTCAAGGATAAAGAGCGTCAAAAGATTTATGACATTGTGAAAGAAGCGCAAGAAAAGGCTATTTCAGGCATTAGAGCGGGCATGACCGGTAAAGAAGCGGACAGCTTGGCTAGGGGGGTGATTAGCGATTATGGTTATGGGCAGTATTTCACTCACAGCACCGGGCATGGCATTGGCTTAGACATTCATGAGCTTCCTTATATTTCATCGCGCAGTGGAACTATTTTAGAAGAGGGCATGGTGTTTTCTGTAGAGCCTGGGATTTATATCCCTGGATTTTTTGGGGTACGCATTGAAGATTTAGTGGTGATCAAAAATTCTAGGGCTGAGCTTTTGTGATGCGAGAGATCTTTACTAGCCGCTTTTTCCCTAGCCTTTTTAAAAAAAGGCTTGATTTTTCTAACAGGGTGGTTTTAGGGTTGGGATCTAATCTTAAAAATCCTTTAAAAATATTAAAAAATTGTTTTTTGTATTTTAAAAATCATAGTAAGATCGGGAAAATTTTTTCTTCGCCCATTTATATCAATCCGCCTTTTGGTTACACTAATCAACCTAACTTTTATAACGCTACGATTATCCTTAAAACATCTTTAAGTTTACGCCATTTTTTTGCTCTGGTTTTTTATATAGAAAGGCGTTTTGGCCGTGCAAGGAAGCGCGATTTTAAAGACGCTCCAAGAACTTTAGATATTGATATTATCGCTTTCAACCAAGTCATTTTAAGGCAGAACGATTTGACTTTACCTCACCCTAAATGGAGTGAAAGGGATTCGGTGTTAGTGCCGTTGGCTTTGCAACAAATTCTTTTTAAAAAAGGGGAGTGGTGAAATTCTATACCTATAGTGGGGAGACGGCCGCTGAAGCTTTAAAGATCGCTCAAAGCCACCATGGGGTGGATACGCTAGTGTTTAAAACGCAAGAAATCCGTAAAAAAACGCTCACTTCTTCTGGGCTTTATGAAATCGTTGTGGCGGTTGAAGAAGAGAGCGAAAACAAACCCCCTAAAGCCCCCCTTATTCCTGAAAGTTTGTATGATGAAGAATTGAATGAAGAAGATGTGGTCATGCAGCTTTCAAGCACTGTAGAAGAAATGCGCAAACTCGCTGGGGTTTCATCTAATCAGCGCAACTATAGTTTTTCAAAAAATAAGACCCTTTTAGAAAAAGACGCTCCGTTAGAGGATACGCCTTTAGAGGCTAATAAGCAGGACGCTTTATTGCAAGCCTTAAAAGATGAAGCCAACCATAAAAAAGAAAGAGAAAAAAGAGAAGTCAAACAAGAAGAAGAAATTAAAGACATCAATCTGCAATTAAGTAAAATCAGAGACAGCTTGAAACTCATTCAAAACATGTTTTGGGATGAGAAAAACCCTAATTCTATTAATATCCCTCAAGAATTTGCAGAAATTTACAAACTGGCCAAACAAAGTGGGATGAAATCCAGCCATTTAGATGAAATCATGCAATTGAGCCTAGAATTGATGCCTTTACGCATGCGCGAAAATTCCGTAACGATCAAGCGCTATTTTAGAGAAGTGTTGCGCAAAATGATTTTGTGCCGCCCTGAAGATTTGAATTTAAGGCAAAAACGCATCTTAATGCTTGTAGGGCCAACAGGCGTGGGGAAAACGACGACTTTGGCTAAATTAGCCGCGCGTTATTCTAGGATGCTAGCGAAAAAATACAAGGTGGGCATTATCACCTTAGACAATTATCGCATTGGGGCTTTGGAGCAATTAAGCTGGTATGCTAATAAAATGAAAATGAGTATAGAAGCGGTGATTGACGCTAAGGATTTTGCTAAAGAAATTGAAGCTTTGGAATACTGCGATTTTATTTTAGTGGATACGACAGGGCATTCGCAATACGATAAAGAAAAAATTGCCGGTTTGAAGGAATTTATAGATGGGGGTTATAATATTGATGTGTCCTTAGTGCTTTCGGTTACCACTAAGTATGAAGACATGAAAGATATTTATGATTCTTTTGGGGTGTTAGGGATTGACACTTTAATCTTTACGAAATTGGACGAGAGTAGGGGGCTAGGGAATTTGTTTTCTTTAGTGCATGAAAGCCAAAAGCCTATCAGCTATCTTTCTGTCGGCCAAGAAGTGCCTATGGATTTGAAAGTGGCTACTAATGAGTATTTAGTGGATTGCATGCTAGATGGCTTTAGTAACCCTAATAAGGAACAAGCATGAACAATCAAGCGAGCCGCTTAGATAATTTGATGAATCTTAAAAACCCTAAAAGTTTTTTTGATAATAAGGGGAATACCAAATTCATCGCTATCACAAGCGGTAAGGGAGGTGTGGGGAAATCCAATATTAGCGCTAATTTAGCTTACTCTTTATACAAGAAAGGTTATAAGGTAGGGGTGTTTGATGCGGATATTGGTTTAGCGAATTTAGATGTGATTTTTGGGGTGAAAACCCATAAAAATATCTTGCATGCCTTAAAAGGTGAAGCCAAATTACAAGAAATCATTTGCGAGATTGAACCCGGGCTTTGCTTAATTCCCGGGGATAGCGGCGAAGAAATTTTAAAATACATTAGCGGAACAGAAGTTTTAGATCAATTCGTGGATGAAGAGGGGGTTTTAAGCTCTTTAGATTATATTGTGATTGATACGGGAGCTGGGATTGGAGCCACTACACAAGCGTTTTTGAATGCGAGCGATTGCGTGGTGATTGTTACCACACCCGATCCTTCAGCGATTACCGATGCGTATGCATGCATTAAAATCAACTCCAAAAATAAAGATGAATTGTTTCTTATTACTAACATGGTAGCCCAACCTAAAGAGGGTAGGGCGACTTATGAAAGGTTGTTTAAAGTGGCTAAAAACAATATCGCTTCATTAGAATTGCACTATTTAGGAGCGATTGAAAACAGCTCCTTATTGAAACGCTATGTGAGAGAGCGAAAGATTGTAAGAAAAATAGCCCCTAATGATTTGTTTTCGCAATCCATTGATCAGATAGCGGGTCTTTTGGTTTCTAAGTTAGAAACCGGTGCTTTAGAAATACCAAAAGAAGGTTTGAAAAGCTTTTTTAAAAGGCTTTTGAAGTATTTGGGGTAGACTGATGAGAGTTCAAAATTTTATCCATTTTTCTGTTGTGGTAGGGTTTTTTTTAGGGTTAGTGTTTTCGGTGTTGAAATTCAATGAGCCAGAGAGCATTTTATTATGGACGGTGTTATCCACGCTAGGGGGATACTTGATCGCGTTGTTATTTGCGTCTATTTTTATCGCTTGCACGGATTTAGATATTTGTCTTTTTGACAAAAAAGGCACTGAAGAGAGCTTGCTTCGTTTCAACCATGAGTTTAAGAACAGAGAAAAAGAAGTGGCTAGTATTTTAGAATACATTAGAAGTTATGATTTTGATGATGGAAAATAGAATGCCCAAAGGAATTCAAAAAACTGAAACCAGCGAAAAAAATATAGAAAAGGTTTTGAACGCCTATGATAAGCAACAACACCACCATCAAGACGCGCTCGCTATCCAGTATTTACCAGCCGTGCGCGCTATGGCGTTTCGTTTAAAAGAGCGTTTGCCCAGCTCTATTGATTTTAACGATCTGGTTTCTATTGGCACTGAAGAATTGATTAAATTAGCCAGGCGTTATGAGAGCGCGTTAAACGATTCTTTTTGGGGGTATGCGAAGACTCGTGTCAATGGGGCGATGCTAGATTATTTGCGTTCTTTAGATGTGATTTCTCGCTCTAATAGAAAGCTCATTAAAAGCATTGATATTGAAATTACCAAACACCTTAATGAGCATGGGAAAGAGCCTAGCGATGCGTATTTAGCAGAAGCTCTAGGCGAGAATATTGAAAAGATTAGAGAAGCTAAAACGGCCTCAGATATTTATGCGTTAGTGCCAATAGATGAGCAATTCAATGCGATTGAGCAAGATGAAATCACTAAAAAAATTGAAGCAGAAGAATTGTTAGAGCATGTCCAAAAAGCGCTGAATCAAATGAGCGAAAGAGAGCAAATCCTTATCCAGCTTTATTACTTTGAAGAGTTGAATTTGAGCGAGATCAAAGAGATTTTAGGCATTACTGAATCGCGCATTTCTCAAATCATTAAAGAAGCGATTAAAAAGGTGCGTAAATCCTTAGGAGTGGATCATGGCTGATATTTTAAGCCAAGAAGAAATTGATGCGCTTTTAGAAGTCGTTGATGAAAATGTGGATATTCAAAATGTCCAAAAAAAAGATATTATCCCCCAACGCAGTGTAACCCTCTATGATTTCAAACGCCCTAATCGTGTGAGTAAGGAGCAATTGCGTTCTTTTAGGAGTATCCATGATAAAATGGCTAGGAATCTTTCCAGTCAAATTTCTTCTATCATGCGTTCTATTGTAGAGATCCAGCTCCATAGCGTGGATCAAATGACTTATGGCGAATTTTTGATGAGTTTGCCTAGCCCTACAAGTTTTAATGTCTTTTCCATGAAGCCTATGGGAGGAACGGGGGTTTTAGAGATTAATCCTAGCATCGCTTTCCCCATGATTGACAGACTATTAGGAGGTAAGGGGAGCGCGTATGATCAAAATAGGGAGTTTAGCGATATTGAATTGAATTTATTGGATACGATTTTACGCCAGGTGATGCAAATTTTAAAAGAAGTGTGGTCGCCTGTGGTGGAGATGTATCCTACCATTGACGCTAAAGAATCCAGCGCGAATGTGGTCCAAATCGTCGCTCAAAATGAAATTTCTATCATGGTGGTTTTAGAGATTATTATCGGGCATAGCCGTGGGATGATGAATATTTGTTACCCGGTGATTTCCATTGAGAGCATTCTTTCTAAAATGGGGAGTAGGGATTTGATGCTTTCAGAGACGAACTCTAAAAAGAGCCGTAATAAGGAATTGCAAGCGCTATTGAGCGGGGTGAGCGTGGATATGATCGTGTTTTTGGGTGCGGTGGAATTGAGTTTGAAAGAAATGTTGGATTTAGATGTGGGGGATACTATCCGGTTGAATAAAGTCGCTAATGATGAAGTGAGCGTGTATGTGCATAAAAAAAAGCGTTATTTAGCGAGCGTGGGGTTTCAAGGGTATAGGAAAACCATTCAAATTAAAGAAGTGATCTATAGCGAAAAAGAACGCACTAAAGAAATTTTAGAAATGTTAGAAGAGCAGCGCAGAGGCAAAGTGGGCGATATTATGAAAATAGAAGAAGAGTGAGAAATGCAAGACTTTATTAAGATTTTTATTCAAGAGGTTGTCTCTACTTTAGAAGGGTTAGTGGGTAAGGCTCCAAGCGTGGGATTAGAAAAAGAAGTTTCTAGTAGTGAAGAAACTTGGGAGAGTTTGATCAGTGCGCCTTATGCAAGGGTTAAGATTAGTGCGATTGAAAAAGAAGAGAGCTCTATTGAATTACTGGCTCCGGTAGATTTAGTTACCGCTTTAAGCGATTTGATGTTAGGAGGTGAGGGGGCGAGTAAGGAAGAAATGGATAATGACGATTTAGACGCTTTTAAAGAAATGGCTTCTAATATTTTTGGTGCGATCGCTACGAGCTTGAAGTCTCAAGAATTGCTCCCCAAACTCAATTTTACTACCACGAACGCTGAAATCGCTAAAGAGCTTCCTAAAAAAGAAGATTACGCTAAAGCGATGGTATTTTCTTTTAAAATGGAAGCCATCAAAGAAAGCCAAATCATTTTATTGACTACGGCGGCTTTTGAGTGCCAATTTGAAAAAACGCATAAAGAAGAAAAAGAAGAAACGACAAAGAGCGCTACTGAAGAAGCTAAAACCCATGACGCGTCTTTAGAAAACATAGAGATCCGCAATATCAGCATGCTTTTAGACGTGAAATTGAACGTTAAAGTGCGTATCGGGCAAAAAAAGATGATTTTAAAAGATGTGGTCTCTATGGATATAGGGAGCGTGGTAGAGTTGGATCAATTGGTGAATGACCCTTTAGAAATTCTTGTAGATGACAAGGTGATCGCTAAGGGCGAAGTGGTGATCGTGGATGGGAATTTTGGCATTCAGATCACAGATATTGGCACTAAAAAGGAACGCTTAGAGCAACTGAAAAATTAAACCATTTTAAAGTAAAGAAGGAAGGATTATGGCTATTTTTGGGGAATTAAGCTCTCTTGGGCATTTGTTTAAAAAAACGCAAGAATTAGAAATTTTGCATGCGTATTTAAAAGAGGTCATGCAAAAGGGTAGTAAAGCGAATCAAAGGGTTTTAAACCTCGCGTCTAATACAGAATTTCAAACGCCTTTAGGGCATGGCATTTTTAGCATAGAGCAGAGTTATTGTTTAGAGCATGCTAAAGAAAGCGAGAAAGGCTTTTTTGAAAGCCACAAACAATATGTGGATTTCCAGCTGATTGTCAAAGGCGTTGAGGGGGCTAAAGTGGTGGGTATCAATCAAGCCACCATTAAAACCTCTTATGATGAAAAAAGAGATTTGATCGTTTATGAGCCGGTTAGTGAAGCTTCTTTTTTGCGTTTAGATGCGGGCATGCTGGCTATTTTTTTTGAAAGCGATGCACATGCGTTGAGATTCTATGGGGAGTCTTTTGAAAAATATAGGGAAGAGCCGATTTTTAAAGCGGTCGTTAAAGCGCCTAAAGGGTTAATCAAATTAAAATTATGAAATTGGTGAGTCTTGTTATAGTTTTTTGTTGTTTTTTAGGGGCTGTAGAGTTGCCTGGAATTTATCAAACTCAGGAATTTTTATACATAAAAAGCTCTTTTGTGGAGTTTTTTGAGCATAATGGGAAGTTCTATGCCTATGGTATTTCTGATGTGGATGGCTCTAAAGCCAAAAAAGATAAACTCAATCCTAACCCAAAGCTAAGGAATCGCAGCGATAAAGGCGTGGTGTTTTTAAGCGATTTGATTAAGGTTGGAAAACGATCTTATAAGGGCGGTAAAGCGTATAATTTTTATGACGGCAAGACCTACTACGTGAGGGTTACTCAAAATTCAAACGGGGATTTGGAATTCACTTCAAGCTATGACAAATGGGGGTATGTGGGCAAGACTTTCACTTGGAAACGCCTGAGCGATGAAGAAATCAAAAATCTAAAGCTCAAGCGTTTTAACTTGGACGAAGTCCTTAAAACCCTTAAAGATAGCCCTATTTAAGCTAGCTTCTTTAAATTTTTAATCATCGCTCTCTTGGCATTCTTTGCACCACACAAACATTTTCATGTCATGGCTAATCAACTTGGCTTGGTATTTTTTAACGACTTCATTCTGGCGGTTTTCAATTTCAGGGTCTGCAAATTCAATGATCTTGCCGCAATGCAAACAAATGATGTGATCATGGTGTTCTTTAGCCGCAATTTCATAACGCCGGCCGCTTTTTGAAGTCTCTAAAACACAGATAAAATTTTCTTTTTCTAAGAAATTCAAAATGCGATAGACTGAAGAAATGCTGGTGTTTTTGTCCTTTTGGCGGATAGAATGCGTGATTTCTTCAGGGCTTAAGTGTGTGCCGCTGCGATACAAAACGCTCACCACTTCTTCTCTTTGTTTTGAATTTTTGAGTCCGTTTTTTTTGATAGACATTCTCAAGCGCTCTAAAATGGATTCCAAAGTTTCTAATCTTTTCATGCTGATATTTCCCTTATCCGTAAAATGATTTTTATAACTAGAATATTATTATACAATAATAATGCGATGAAACATAGATAAAACTCATTATTATTTTAATTTAATCAAAAAATATTGATTTTTTATTACCATTGTCGCATTTTAATGTAACTTATAAGATCAATTTCTTATCTTATCAAGCCATTCTAAAAGGGTTTTTTCAAACCCTATGCCTTGAGAAGAAACCAAATCTAGGGGTTTTTCCAAATAATCTTGTTTGACATAGCCGTTATAATCATGCGGGTAAAGGTAATCTTTAGCGTTAGGTAGCAGGTGTTTAGGAATAGGGTAGAGTGAGCCTTTTTGAACGCAATCCAAAGCCTGATTGATCGCTCTATAAGCCGTGTTAGACTTGGGCGAACAAGCCAGATAAATCACGCATTGGCTTAAAATGATGCGCGCTTCAGGGTAGCCGATTTGTTTGACTGAAAACAAGCAAGAAGTGGCTAAATTAAGGGCGTTTGGGTTAGCGTTACCAATATCTTCGCTCGCAAAAATCACCAGCCTTCTGGCGATAAATTCCGGGTTTTCCCCGCCAGCAATCAAGCGCGCCAGATAATAGATGGAAGCGTTTTCATCGCTCCCTCTTAAAGACTTGATTAACGCGCTAGTAAGATTATAATGCGTATCATCGCTATAAGATCCGTCATTTAGGCTATGGGGCCGTAAGGATTGCAGCGTTTTTAAAGTGATAGGATCTTCTATTTTAGCGCTCAAATCTAAAAGGTTTAATAACGCTCTAGCATCGCCAGCGCTGTTGTTTAAAAGATAGGTTTTAGCGCTAGGCTCTATTTGTTTTTTTAACAATACTAAAGCTTTAGCACAAAGCTTGTCTAAATCGCTCTTTTTTAGGGGGGTTAATTCAAAAATAAAACTTCTTGAGCGGATCGCATGGCTTAGGCTGTAATTAGGATCTTGCGTGCTAGCTCCTAAAATTAAAGCGTGATTTTTTTCCATAATGGGGAGTAAAAATTCCTGTTGGGTTTTATTCAATCTGTGGGTTTCATCAATAAAAACAACGGGCTTTAAAAGGGTGTTTTGGTAATTTTTAAGCTTAAGGCGTAAATCCTCTAATTTGAAATCCGTCGCATTGAATAAAAGAATGGGGCGCTCTAGGGAGCGAGCGATGATTTGAGCCAGGCTTGTTTTACCCACGCCAGGAGGGCCATAGAAAAAAGCGTGGGGGAAGTGTTTGGATTGTAGGGCTTTAAATAAGGGGGCGTCTTTCCCTATTAAATGCTCTTGGCCTAAAAAATCTTCTAGGCTTTTTGGGTTTAAAAGCGCAGTCAGGCTCATTTTTTAAATAAAATCAATTCGTAAAAATTCGTAGGGGTGTTTAGATTTTTCGTTGGGGTTTTGGTGTTTTTAGAGTGTTTTTGCAGAGCGTCTTGCAATTCTTTATTGAGATTGTCTAATTCATCAAGTTTTTCTTTTAAACGCAAGATAATATCCACGCCCGCAAGATTAACCCCCATATCCCTTGTAAGGCGTAAAATCGTTTTGATTTTGTCCATGTCTCGTTGGGAATACAAGCGCATTTTCCCATCAGTCCTGCTAGGCTCTATCAAACCCTCTTTTTCGTATTGGCGCAAGGTTTGAGGGTGCACGCCTAAGATTTTAGCCACGACGCTGATCAAATAAAGCGGTTCATCATAATCGCACACGATTCCTCCTTACAATTCTTTTTCTAATAACGCTTTTAACTCATTAGAAAGCGTTTCAGTTTTAGGCAAAATCAAACGAGCTTGCAAATACAAATCCCCCACATGCGAAGTTTTTCTGTTTTTAATCCCTTTTTCTTTAATGCGGAATTTTTGCATCGCTTTGGTGTTGGGGGGAATGGTTAGGGTTAAGGTTTTATGCCAAGTAGCGATTTCAATTTTCCCTCCAAAAAGAGCCGTTTTTAAGGGTAAATCAAAGATTTGGATAATATCATCTTTCTCGCGCCTGTAAATTTCATCTTCTTCAATATGGATCTGTAAGAGCAAATCGCCCCTGCCCGTTCGCCCCGTTTTCCCCTTGTTGCGAACCCTAATCTTTTCGCCCTCTTCTACGCCAATAGGGATTTTAAGGCTAAAAGTCTCATTATTGATGCTCACTTGTTTTTTATTGCCTAAAAGGGTGTCTAAAACAGAGACATTTAAAGTGGCGGTCATGTCTAAATTTTCAGGGGCGAAATTAGAAAAATTAGAAAAATTAAAGCCAGAAAAGCCTTGCGAATTTTGAGAAAATCTTTGCGAAAAGCCTCCTCTCCCAAAAATAGAGCTTAAAATATCGTCTAAATCTTCACTAGGACCACGGCTTCTGGCAAAATCGCTGAAATTCTGCCCCCCAAACATGTTGTCGCCAAACTGATCGTATTGGCGGCGTTTTTCTTCATCGCTCAAAATTTCATAAGCGGCGTTGATTTCTTTGAATTTTTCTTCGGCTTCTTTGGTTTTATTCAAATCCGGGTGGTATTGCCTGGCTAAACGGCGGTAGGATTTTTTGATTTCATCTTGGCTGGCGTTTTCGCTCACGTTTAAAGTTTGATATAAACTCTTACTCATGGATCACCTTTAAAATAGTTTTATTAGAATACTATCATAAATCTTTAGTGTTAGTCAATCAAGTTTATTGATAATGTTTAGTGGTAATTGAGATTTTAAACCCGTTTCAGCGCAATTAAAAGGAATTTTAACTAAAATATTGAGTTTAAATCCACGATGAGTTTTTAATGCAGTATAAGAAAAATAAGAAAAGATATTATTATTTAGCGTTAGGGATCTTTTTTTTAAATGGTCTGTCTTTGAAAGCTTTAGAAATCGCAGTCAAACCTTTTGGCTATCTGGGGCTATTGTATAATCAAGGGGCGCAAAAAAACCCTCACAGCTATGTGGGGGCTTTAGCGCATCTTGGGGTGGATTTTTCTTATAGCAATGGGTGGTCTTTTGGTATTGGAGCGATTGGAGCTTGGAATATTTATAACAAACAGCGTTTGGCTAACCTTTACATCAGTCTAGGGAATTTTTTTGGTAACCCTAACAATGTTAAACCTTATTTGAGCGCTGGCGATGTTTCTGATGCGTATCTTCAATACACTAACCAGCGTTTTAAAATCGCTTTAGGGCGTTTTAATACCGATTTTGTGGATTTTGATTGGATAGGGGGCAATATTCAAGGGATCTCTGTGGCTTTTAAGCAAAATTCCATGCGTTATTTTGGGATTTTTATGGATAGCATGCTTTATAACGGGCATCAGATCAATAAAGAGCAAGGCAATCGGATCGCTACTTCTCTAAACGCTCTAGCGTCTTATGATCCTGTGTCTAAACGCTTGTATGTGGGGGGGGAAGTGTTTGTTTTGGGCGCAGAATACAGGCATGAAAATCTTAAAGTGGTTCCTTTTATTTTAACGGACACCCGCTTGCCTTTGCCCACCCAAAATGTTTTAGTGCAAGTGGGGGGTAAGTTGGAGTATGACGCTTCTTTAGCTAAGGGTTTCACTTCGCGCACTCTAGTGCATGGCATGTATCAATACGGCAACACTGATAGTGCTACCAACGCTAAAAATGCCGGCTTGTTTTTGATCGATCAAACTTTTAAATACAAAATTTTTAATTTTGGAACGGGTTTTTATATCGTTCCGGCAAGGAACAATAAGGGCTATCTATGGACTTTTAATGACAGGACTAAATTCTATGGCCGTGGGATCAACGCGCCCGGCGTGCCAGCGATTTATTTTGCAAACTCCAGCATTTCAGGCTATGTTTTTTTAGGGCTTAAGACTAAAAGGGTGCGTTTAGACGCGATGGTGGCTTTTGGGGATTACCAAGAATATTCTTTGATGAGCAGCTTTAGGGTTTGGACTTATAGGAGTTTGTCTTTTGATATGGGTGGGGGGTATGTGTATGCTTACAATTCTAAAGCCACGAGAAAAAGCCTTGGAGATAGCTCTTTTGTCTTTTTTGGGAAGTTTTTGTTTTAAAAAAATATCATTTTTGTAATCAATAGCAGAGAAAGCCTGCCAAAAGCAAGCGATAATTTCTTTTTTAAAAAATCAACATTAAAAGAAGTTTTTGTTTTAAAAATGTTTTAAGAAATTCTTTTGAAATCAGGTTTTTGTGTTTTTTTAGGGAAAAAAGCTTTTTTAAACTCAGGCTCCCATAGTTTGATCACGCCATGGCGGGTCATCTGGTGCATATTGACTAAACGCATGTTTAATAGAGCCTTTTCTTTAGCTTCGCTGTCGCTCAAATCTTCTTTAATTTTGAACGCTTGAATGATCTGCTCCCACAATTCATGCTCTTTAGCGTCTTCGTTTAAAAAATCTTTATAGTTGAAGCCGCCAATCCCTTTAACCCCTTTGATATTATCCCCCTTATCCCCCACAACGCACTGGTAATAAGCAAAAAAATGAGCCTCTTTTTGACTCACATTAAAAAAAGCGTTGGTTTTGAGATTGAAATGAGAACCTCTATTGGAATACAAAATATCCTTATCCATGCTGGCTATCACATAATTGTTGGGGTCTTTCTTTTTGTAAAAAGAGATAATATCATCGGCTTCATATTCAAAACAATGTTCGCCCTGGATTTTAGCCCCTTTTTTTAGGGGGTATTTTTCCACGATGGCGATTTTTAGGGTTCTTAGAAGGGCTTTAAAATCTTCATCAAATTGGTGGCGTTTTTGTTTGTAATGATCGCACAGCTGGTAGCGGAAACTCTCTCTGCCCCTAGTGATAAAAAAAAGCGTTTTAGAGCAACGGGTCTTGCGCATGATAGATAAAATTTGAGTGGTAAGAAAGATTATGCCCACTTCTTGCAAGCTATAAGCGGCGAATCTTTTAGGGAGCGTTTTATTAGAGAGCAAACGCCTAACAATATTAGGGATAACGCAATCAATGTCCAGTAAAAGAGTTCTTGAATGCATGAATCTTGTTTTGTTAAACGCTTGTCTAATGGTTAATCCTTAAGTTAAATTTCTCTTTTTGAAAGTTAAACTATTATAGTAAATATATAGCAAATAATAAGTTATTTTAATAATAATTAGCTCTATTCTCATTAAATACGCTAAATTTTAAGAGATCACCGCTTGTTTTAGCTCTTTTGATATTATGTAGCAAACGCACCTAGATTTTAATTACTTTTACCGCTAAAATTCCTTTTAAATTTTAAAAAAAAATCAAAAGAAATAAAAAATGCTACAATCTCACATTATTTCAGCCCTTACAGCCAAGCATTCAGAGCTCCAAGGGCAAATCACGCACCAAAAAGAGCTAATAAAAACGCTTATAAACGATCTTGAAACAATAGGTAAAACAATACTAATATATTCGAGCCAAATTTTAAACTAAATGAAATCAAAAGTAAAAGCGTTAGAGCTGTTTCGTATTTTAGGTGTGGTGAGCTAATCAAAAAAATCTTAGAGTGTCTTAAAAACAAGCCTAGCACCATAGATGAGATAAGTTGATTATCTATTCGCAAATTCTACCGCAGATAACCATTTTATAGCCAAATTTAGACAAAATATCTACTATGCAATAAGCAAACTAAAACAAAGAAACATAATAAAACAAGACTTCTATAACTTATAAGATTATTTAAGCACCAGGCTTTTCGCTTACTCTATAATTGCCTTGCTAGTATCCACAAAATTCATTTGAGATAGGTTTATTAAGGCATTTACCTAAAATATCTTTAAAGATAGCTCCATTATTAAGTCGTCTAGTGTTCTCTCTATAACTTATCTCATTTGCATAGTTTAATAAATATAGCGTGCTTAGTTTATGGCATTGTAGTTCTCTGCCTGATTGTTATTCTCGCCACTACTTCCCATATATTCAATAGCGTGATTTACCACCTTGTGAGTATAGTGATCTGACAAATCACTATACCATACATTTTCATCGGTATGCACTTCACTACCACGCAAGATATACTTACGAACTATGTTGTTTATGTCAAAAGCATTTTCGCTCTTTAATACGAAAGTCCTACTCTTATTGGCACTACTACCTATCTCATCTCTTTGACGAAGTGAGATGACCACTCTCTTATTAGGCTTAAATGTCTTTCGTCTGTCTATTCTATCATTTATATTATTCTTTGGTCTTATGTAGTTGCCTACATATACACCATCTATCTCGCACACTTCATTAAATGGCTCATCGCTTTGATAATTAATTAAGCTCTCACGAAGTTTATGCAATAATACAAATGCACTCTTATACTGAATATCCAAATCATGGCTTAGTTGTAATGCCGAAATACCCTTAACTGCATTTACAAATAACACGATAGCACAAAGCAGAATTTGAAGTGGTAGTTTATGAGAGTGAAAAAGCGTTCCTCTTGTTACGCTAAATCTCTTATGGTACTCATTGCATTTATATTCGTTTCTTGTAGTGATGAGATAAATTTTACCTGCATTACCACAGTGTGGGCAGATAGGATTTCCACCATTGCTATGCCACCTAATATCAGCAAATGTTTTTAACGCCTCACTATCGCTCATCTTTGCTATTTGTAGAAGTGAAAGTTGTTTAGCTCTTGATGATAGCAAGAAATGTTGTGTCATTTTGTTTTCTTTTAGTGTAGTTTAATTATTTTATAATTTTTATATTATATATATTAAATAAATCTAAATTATCTACATATAAATGTAATAAATTTAA
>NZ_AKNV01000004.1 GCF_000274605.1 Helicobacter pylori NQ4053 | reverse complement strand
CCTTGTGCCTTTAGAGAAGAGGAACTACCCAGTTAACCATTCCGAACCTGGAAGTCAAGCTCTTCATCGCTGATAATACTGCTCTTTTCAAGAGTGGGAATGTAGGTCGGTGCAGGGATAGGGAAATGTTTTTTAATCTTGCTTTTTATTTAATTTCATTATTGACTATATTTTAGTGCTTTATTTTTCTGTTGCTTTTTTCATTTCTTTTATTTTTAGTTGTTTTGATTTGGGGTTTTATTGTTTTATTTTTGCATGCTCTAACTTGATTTTATTGGTGGTGTTTGGTTTTTCTGTATCTTTGCCTTAAGATTCTAAAAACTATAAAATCAGCTTGCCACCCCAAAATTCAGGCATTCTTAAGCTAAGTCTAAGTCTAAGTCTAAGTCTAAGTCTAAGTCTACTATACTCAAAAGCTTATAAAATCATCAAAAAGGGTGCTGAAATGAATGTTTTATCAGATTGTGCTTTATTTTTTTGATTGGGTTTTTTGGCGCGAATAAAACCCTAAACGCAACAGCCATTCCTTCTCTTGACTTTGGCTCTTTTTCCATGCCAATCACTGCCAATTTCTCAGATGGTGCGTTAAATGTATTCAAATGGTTTGAAAAACACCCATCAGTGGGTGTTAAAGTTGGTCGGCTTGCAAATTAAGACGACACTACCTCTACTCTAATAAGCATCATTGTTTTCATTGTGATAGTTGTCGCAATGATTGCCCTTATCGCTATTTTTATAAGGGATACATTACTAACAACAATTGCTGTAGGATCGCTCATAGGATCTTTATGGTTGTATATGGTAGGGTTTTATTATCTCTATGGTGTTCCCTTTTTGAATTATTTGAGCGGTTGTTATGAATCGTTTTCTTTCTCCGCTTGCTATCCTGATAGTTTGCAGCTACTCCCCACCCTTATGCATTATTCACCCATTTACTCCATAATCAAACTTCTTGCTCATTTTAATATAGAGATCACTTCTAAGATTATCATTTCTCTTGTTTGGGTGTGTATAGGGCTGTATTTTTTGTTATTGCAAGCGTTTTTTAGTCTTACAAATTATTGGTTTCAGAAAATTGAAGAAAGCAAAAAATTGCCTTTTTTCTTTGAATCAATCTGTAGATTATTTCATGTTTTTTTTGTAGCTTCTTTTCTTGCTGTGCCATGCTACTACGCTCTATTGGCGATGGAATACCAAATAGCCTATGAACACCCAGGAGAATTAATAAGCACGATTGGTTTTGTTGCGTTAGTAGTGCTTGTGTATTACTTATGGGGTAAATGGGAGAAGTTGCTATATGGGGGGCACACCTTCCAATCAAGAGCAACAACTCTCCAATCAAGGCAACCAAAAGCAATGATTGTGATTGATCGCTAGGTCAATCTGACTTAAGCTCCAAAAAGGAATCTCAAACTAAAAGACATGCAGTGTTAAGCCAATATGTTATTGGATTTTAGAGTTTTAGAGTCTTTTTAAAGGAACGCTTGAGCCAATTCAAAGGAGCAAAAAGAGGGATCACTTCATTCCTTTTGAAAGAGTGTGGGTTTGAATACAATACAGGAAAAAGACTATCATGCGAGCTATCCAAATTAGATCTGATCAAAAACTACCCTTTAATGGTTGTATCAATGAACTACGAACTACATCGGCTATAAATACAAACTCATTCCCTTTATTCAAGAAAATATCCATGCGGTTGTGGGGCAACCTTTTGGGTGTGATTTTTTACGATCTGTTCGCTGGGACGGGTATCGTGGGGTGTGCGTAAAGTGGCCTCTAGGTTCAACACTAAAAAACCTTTTTTCATTAGACAGCGTGTTAAAAGCCAATCAAGTTATCCCTAAAGATGCTTAACATGTTAAAATAATCTCATACAAAATTAAGTTGTTTGATCGCTTTTAAGCGATTTTTAAAAGGAAAAATTTATGGATGAAATTAAAACGCTGTTAGTGGATTTTTTTCCGCAGGCAAAGCATTTTGGGATAATCTTGATCAAGGCTGTCATTGTCTTTTGTATAGGTTTTTATTTTTCGTTTTTCTTACGGAACAAAACCATGAAGCTTTTATCCAAAAAGGATGAGATTTTAGCGAATTTTGTCGCACAGGTTACTTTTATCTTAATCCTTATCATCACCACAATCATTGCACTCAGCACGCTAGGCGTCCAAACCACTTCTATTATCACTGTTTTAGGAACGGTGGGGATTGCGGTGGCGTTGGCTTTAAAAGATTACCTTTCAAGCATTGCTGGAGGGATAATCCTTATTATTTTACACCCTTTCAAAAAAGGAGACATCATTGAAATCTCTGGCCTAGAGGGCAAAGTAGAAGCGCTTAATTTTTTTAACACTTCTTTACGCTTGCATGACGGGCGTTTGGCGGTTTTACCCAATAGAAGTGTTGCCAATTCTAATATTATTAATAGCAATAATACGGCGTGTCGGCGCATTGAATGGGTTTGTGGGGTAGGGTATGGGAGCGATATTGAACTGGTGCATAAGACTATAAAAGATGTTATTGACTCAATGGAAAAAATTGATAAAAACATGCCCACTTTTATTGGGATCACGGATTTTGGACAAAGTTCATTGAATTTTACCATTAGGGTTTGGGCAAAGATTGAAGACGGGATTTTTAATGTGCGCAGCGAACTCATTGAACGCATCAAAAACGCCCTAGACGCTAACCACATTGAAATCCCTTTCAACAAGCTAGATATTGCTATTAAAAATCAAGACTCTTCTAAGTGATTGGTGTGAGGCGCATTGATTGCAGTAACACTTGAAATTTAAAGGGGTAACCCACATCAAGCGGTAGCGTATGTCGTTTAATGGAAAAATATAACGATAAAATAAAAGAGGTTTTAAACGATGAGCTAACCTACTATTTAAATAAAACCATTAAAGAGTGGGTGTATAACATCAATTATGAACTTGAGAAAGTAGAAAAAAATCTAAAAGCTAAACAAGAACAAGAGAAACGCATGGCATAAGAGCCATGCACTTGGCAGTGAAACAAAAGAAAAAAAGGAAACAACATGGGAAAAATGAAACAAGAAACAGCGATTGACTATGAAAAATTAGCGAACCATTGGAATAATAATGATGAAAACAGCGAAGCACTAAACGCTTTTGCAGACGCTTACCTTTATAAACATGAGAAAAAGAGTCAAAAGATTCGGGCAATAGAGGTAAGTTCTCTAAACAAATCTTGCACGAAAGAATTTTACCACAAAAACCCAAACTTATTTTAATAACGATCGCTCCAAGGAACCAACGCCCTATGACCTCAAGAAAAGAGAATAGCTTGAATCGGTGAGATCAGCTCCCATACCAGTTTTTGGGCAGGATAAACAAACCCTATTCCTAAAATATTTTGATTCATTTAATCCTATCTAAAAATATTAATCTGATTCTAAAATTCTCTTTAACTCTTTAGTGAGATTTGCAATTTCTTTCAACTCTTTAAGGTTGAGAGTAAGCTTATAATTGACTTGATTATTGGGTTTCATTGGCACTAATTGTTTCTTAAAAACTCTAAAATCCAATAGCATATTAGTTTAACACCAACTAAACACCCTCTCCCTAATTTATCAACGCCTAGAGTTATTAATATAATTCTCAATATTTTTTTAAAATCTTTAAAGATAAACTCAATGTTCAAAATTTTAACTTTTTCTTGAAGACCTTTTCCCAAATTACCATCAATTGATATTAAAATGCATTTCGCATTGGCTCCACCAAAATTTTGAGTGTTAGCAGATAGAGCGGTTAAAACCCCCTTATTTTTTAACTCCCCACTCTTGCATTCTGCAACATAGAGATTTTTACCATCGCTAAAAGCTATGTCAAGCTCAGCATAAATAGGGTGCTTATCTTCTTGAGTGGCATTTGTGTTTTCAACGCCCAAAATCATATTCAAGCGTAGATCATAGATTACCTGTTTGTCTAGCAACTCCAGTAATTCACAATAAATATATTCTTCAAACCAACCCCCTAATAATGTATTTTCTAAAATCATCTTCATCTTCTGAATATCTGAGCTTTATTTCCTTTCCATCTATATTCACGCAAACTTGATGGTCTTTGTAAAACATTTTCAGATTATTTTCGCAAATATTTATCGTTTTATCTTTGGCATAGTTTTCATTGATCTTTTGATAGAGCGGAATAATTCTTGCACGATGTTCATACAATAAGTTGCTTAAATTTTTACGCTCTTGTATTTTTTCTAAACTCTTTTCGTCTATAATACCATTTTGTTTTATCATACGATTTGGGACATGCAAAGAGAAAAAAGTTTCCACATCTTTAATGGGGATAGCCGGAATAGCAAAAGGCTCAATACCGCTTGGATTTTTAAAAAATAATAGCCGTTGGGCTTTTTCTTCAATATAGAAATAAGGCGCTTGAAAATATTCTGATGCCTTTAGCCCTGCTAGAAACATCATTTTAGTCCCACCGGTCAAATTAAAACACAATCTCTTATCCTTTAGGCCATGTTCGTTTGTGTGTTCCAAAATGTTTTCATAAATATTTTTAGGTTCAAAAACATTCACTTCTATAGAATGAAGACGATCGGTATTGATTTGAAAATTCTCATTAGTTTCTTTTCGTTCTTCAAAAAACCTCTTTAATGCCTTAGCGTTTTTGGAACTAGAAGTGATAAAAACATGCTTTTGAGCGCTAAATTGACGCATTCCTAAAAAATAGGCATTAATTACTCCCCTAAAGAATGGAAAATCACATCAAAATCAAAATTGTATTTTAAAAATTCTAAGGCTTTTAGGCTCAACTCTCTATTTTGTTTCTCATAATCCTGTGGCTCAACTGGAATCCTCTCCAAATAAAAATCATAGTCATAATGCTTTGCAATACCTCGTGGCTTCTTGATGCATTGCTCAATATCCCATCCATAATCCATTGGGGGTTTCTAAGGCATCTATTCTTAAAATCAATCAACAAAATTTTATAGCCAAATTCTCTAGCCATATCTGTATATGGTTTGCTTTGCCACGATTCAAAATTGGTGTTATCGCACACTACAATATCTATACGATTTTCTAAAGCTTGTTTGAAGGCTTCTTGATTGTTTTGGTGGTATTCATTGAGTTTCTTTTTATCAAAAACATAACGCCTGATACCCTCTTCATCTATTTGGATGAAATATTCATCAGTAGAATGAACGCTGATAGAACGCCCCAAGCTTTTTGCCAACTCTTCAATCTGTTTGGTCAAAGAGGTCTTGCCCCCACCTGGAATGGCGCGATTGATAATGACTAATTTGTTTGATTTATTCATTCTCTTCTGTATTCTCTTCTGTCCCTTTAATTTCAATTCCAACACCTTCCAAATCCCCACTTAAATACAAGCGTAACGCCCACAACAAAGGTGGGATATTGTTAAAGCTTTGATTTTTTAGCTCTAATTTTACAAAGCTTTTAATTCCAGTCTCTTTCTTTATCGCTTTATCTATGCTGTCCAATAAACGCATGGTTTTTTCACTTTCATGGATTAATTCTAATCCTCTTTTAAGATTACGATAAGATAAAAACGCTAACAATAACTCGCATGCACTACTAAAATAGAATGATTTAAGATCTTTCAAACATTCTTCTATGCATTTTAAAAAGCCTTTTTGCTGCTCCAAGCTGGTTTGAGCCATCAAGTTCTTTAAAAATTTCTCATTAATCCAACTAGCCCTAGCCACAATTATTAAAGTCTTTGGGTTAGTAAGATTCTTAAAAATCGTTTTTTGAAAGTCTTTTTCAAGAGAGCCTAAACATCTGCTTAGTAAAAAATCCATAGGTAATTTAACAAATTCTTGTTGTAATTTTTCAGGAATGCTATCATTCAGACGGCCAAAGAAATCCAGGATCTCTTTTTTAAAATCTTTATCTGTTTGTGGGTCAAAATAATACTCTTCTAACCGCCTCAAATGTTCTTTAAAGGGAGTAGCAAATTCAGGATTTAGGGTTTCTAACTCCTCAAGCGTGTAATGTGAAAAAATTTTTAAACAAGGATACTTGATTCTTTTGAGCACTTCTATTCTGTGTTTAATTTTCTCATCTAGAGGTTTTCTTTGATAATAATTTTTAGCTGTATTTAATAAAACAATTTCTTTATTTTTTTCCAAACCATAAATTTTACCTTGATATTTACTAGGGTCGTTCTTATCTAAAAACACTTCCAAACACACTCGCACGCCTCGTGAAAGCTCATCTTTGTTCGCACTCTCTTTGCACTGACGGCTATGACAAAAAACTTTTTTACCATTTGTTTCCACTATGTAAAAAAGTTCATTGTTTTTGTCTTTCCCTATTTTTGAGATTCCACCGCATTCTAGTTTTTTCTCTAAGAATTCTATGCCTCTCTCTAAAACAAATCTGGGTGGACTATTTAAATCTTTCAATGTCTCTAATGGCTCTAGCACCCACTCAAACAAATCAGAACTTTTGCCCTTATTAGGATTAAAATCACTTTTTAGTTCATCAATACTTGGTTTTTTGATGGGATCGGGCGTAGGGAGTTCAACCCTATCAATACGCTGCCATTCCATGACAATGGGCTTTAAATCATTATTGACAGGTTTAAACTCTAACACATAGTTAAACTCGGTGCCAATGTCATAAGTGAGCGTGAGTTTGTATTCTTCGTCATTTTCTAGGGGAAAATCTTTAGAGGTGATTTTGCCTTGATAGGCGATTTTTTCTTCATTTAGGATCAAGGGCAAAGCAAGGCTTTCTCGCCCTTTAGGGATAATAAAAGACGTTTCAATCTCTAGGGTTTCTTTATCTCCTAAAATGGTTTTATCTTTAATGATCTCAAAATTTTTAAACCGCCCGTCTTTAACCACTTCCATAGAGAGCTTAGGCAAGCATTCTTTATACAGAATAAAGCCTTCTTTTTCTAATCCTAAGGCTCTTTTAAAATTTTTTAAAGCTTTTTTGATAAAAGAATCTTGTAGAATAAAGGCCTTTTTTGAACCATCGCTTTTTTGCCTCTCCAAAACCAAGCCACAATGATTAAAGGTCTTACTTTTATGGTTTTCTTTAACGACCAAATCCACGCCGTTATAACGCAAACGCTCATTTTTCTTTAATTTATTTTCAAACAAAAAACTAAATCCTAAAGCAACGCTTTTAGGATAGAATTTTGCGTCTTTAAAATACAAGCTTATTTTATGCTTGATCTTAGCAAATTCAAAATTTTTAATATTATCATCTAATAAATAATATAATTTTTCTATCTTATAGCGTTCCTTGAAATCTCTCATAAAAGCTTCTACGAGAGTCTCATCATAGTCTTTGAGAGCGTTGGCCAAATAACCTTTTTTATTTATCTCACCCTTAGCGCCATTAGCGTTGGTGTAAATATTATCCTCCTGCTTTTTGGCTAAAAGGGGGAGCTTTAAAATCTTTTCTTCATTGTCATTACCCACTAACAAAGCGAAGGGTTCAGGGCTAAACATATCAATATACATTTCTTTATAAACTCCCTTACACAATTCCAATTGCGGGATTTCTTGATTTAAATTTATAGGCTGTCTTAATTCATTTTCAAAAAACTCTTTCGCTTTTAAACGCATCTTTTCAAACGATAAATCTTTCACTGGAAAACTATTTTTAATTAGCGCGTATAAATCTTGTTCATTTCTAATTAGCGTGGGTTCAATGTTTATAGAAGTATAAAATTGGACTTGGTATAAACACTCCAAATAGAAAATTTGATCCAAATTCATCAATGACCCCACACCATCATAAAGCCAATCATGGGCTTTAAAAATGCGTTTGTAGTGCTTATCAAAATGCAACAAGTTATTAGGCATGATGGCTTGTTTTTCGTCAATTTGTTGGGCTACTTTACTCTTTAAAAAACTTGTTATGCTGAAAATTAACTCTTCAAAAACCTGTTGGAATTCTATCTTGCGCCAATGAATTATTCTTAAAAGTTCTTTAATGAAACGCTTGAGAAACCTGTTTTCATGCGTATTGGCATTCACATAACGCTTGACGCTCAATACTTTATTGTCGCACAACTTTTCTTTCAAACTACGACCTGGTCGCTTGGCTAAATACAATACGCATTTAGCGTCAAATTCCCTAGCCCTTTCTAAAGGCATTTTTAAATGTTTTCTGCAGATATTGGTATTTAGATTGCTAAAGATAGCCTTTAGGGCTGGCTCCACAAATTTGCACAAAAAATACAAATCATCTTTATACGGCTTTTTTTCATAATCAAATTGCGCGACATTTTCCAAAACGCTAAATAAATCTCTGTATTCAAAAGAAGCGCTAAAATCATCAAAAAAAGCAATCGATCTTAAAAAACTCCGCGCTTTCAAACGCTCTATATGATTAGGCGCATAGAGTTCTTCTAGATCCATTACAAGCTACTTTTTGAGAAGTTTTTCATATTCGGCATTATTCAAATAGTTAGCGCTGTTAAACACAAACTGATTAGAATCATTTTCCATAGCTTGTTTGAAATCCCAAGACACGCTAAAGTCTTTCAATAGATCTTGAATCTTTGTTAAGTGTTGGTTGTTGCGTGTCTGAACCCCTCTAAGTTTGGGGAAGATCTTTAAAACCAAGCATTCTTCATAAGCGAATTGCAAAGCCTTATCCTTATCAAAAAGCATGGAGAACTAAAGGGTGGTTATGCATATAAGCGCTCATGCTCTGCCACACTCTATGCCCAATGCTTCTACCACAAGCACTCAAGCGTTCATTGATCTCTTCGGTTAGTTTTTTATATTTTCTTTCTAGCTTACCTTTTAGATTGCCCTCTTTGTTTATCCAACGATTAAAAGTTTCAGCTTTTAAATATCCATCATTACTGGGAAGAGGTTTTTGTTGCTTGCTTTTCAATGTTTTAAGTCTCTCAAAGTTCAAACAAAACGCCCTGTCTAGCACCTTATCGCTTAACATTTTGGTGCTTTCATCTTCATTCATCGTGCCCACAAACAATAAATTATCGCCTAAGGGCAATTCCCAAGTTAAGCCGGTGTCTAGTTTAATGCTGATATTAGTTTCTTTACTGCGTTTAATCTCTAGCTTGCTTAAAAATTCTGCAAAATACAATTCAATGTGGGCTAGATTCATTTCATCAAGCAACACAATATTCATCGCTTCTTTTAAGCCGTATGGTTCTTCATTATTGCTCAAAGTGGTCTGGATAAAAAAGCGTAAAAACTCTGTCGCATCAAATTTGTTTTCTATCGCATGAAAATACCCCATCAACGATTCTGGGCTATCCCAAGTAGGCTGCACAGCAATGCTTAAAAAATTTAACCCCCCAAAATGCGCGATAGAGCTTAGGCAGTTCAGATTTTCCTGTCCCACTCACCCCCACTTAGCACGCTCAATGGCGATAGAGATGAGCTTTTTAAAGCGGTGTGGAACATATACAATAAACGCTTGGGGCAGAAAACATTGAACTCTTGCATGCCCTTTTCTATGCGCTCTAAGAACGCTAATTCTTCCACTTCGTTTGAAAGTGCACCTAAGACTTTGGGGTTGGTTTTTACAATTTGTTCTTTGATATTTTTTTGGCGTTTTTCAAAATCCTCTACCCCAGCATACATATTTTTCAGGTTTTCTAATTTTTCGTTAAGCATATTTAACTCAGCTTCTAATTGCTTATTGTGGACTGAAAGAGTCTTATATTTTTGTTCTGTGTTCTCTTTTTGGGCTCGAATTCCCTCTAATTCCCTTTTTTCTTCTTCTAACTCTTTTATTCTTTCATCTCTTGGATCAAGCTCGCTTTTTTCATTTTCCCATTCTTGGATTCTATTTCTTAGATCCTTATTAGCGGCTAATAAATCCTCTTTGCATTGTTCTAACACCCTATTATCTTGTTCTAATTTTTCCCTGTCATAATCTTTTTGCCAATCTATTTTTTCTTTCAGTTCTCTGTTTTTTTGTCTCAGAGCGCTCGTTTCATCTGTCATTTCATCTAGTTGGGCATGCAAATCGCTCTTTTGTTTTTTTTAAACGCACTATCTCGTTTCGGTTTTCCTCTTTGATCTCTTCTTCTCTTTGTTTCATGAGTTTTTCAAGCACTTGTTTTTGGGCATTAAGACGTTGTTGATCCAAATCTAGCAACGCTTTTTCTTCTAAGATGCCTGTTAGTTGTTGTTCATAGCCCTTAAAATTTTGCTCCCACTTTTCTAATTGAGCGTCAAATTGCGTTTTAAGATCATTCTCTAGCCTATCGGAGCACTCTTTGATACTTTCTAGCTTCTTTTTATAATCTTTATTGAGAGATTCTTGTCGCTCTTGTAGTTGCTTGCTTATTGTTTCTAAGATCAATTCTTTTTGCTCTTTTTCATAGGTCCGTAAGCTCTCTTTAACTTTTTTAACCTGCTCTTTTTTAAATACCTCTCTATCTTTTATAAAATCTTCAAATTCTTTTTGGTCTTTTAGATAAACTTTTTTTTCTTGATTGAACGCATCAATGTCTTTTCTAAGCTGTTTTTCTCTTTTATCCAACTCAGTTTCTCTAGCTCTTAGCTCCAATTCTTCATTCCCGCTCATCGTTTCTCCTTTGGATATATTTTATTTGCTACTTTATTAAAATATTCTAGTGCTTGTTTTTCCAATTTTTTTAAATCCTCTTCTTTTAAACTTTCAAGTTCTTTAGTTATCTTGTGCATATGGCCTCTCAAAGCAATAAGCCTAGCGATAAAATCTAGCCATTCTTGAACTTTTTCAAACACGCTCTCAAAATACTTACAGCCAAGCAACACTAACACATACACTCCCAAACTCGCTTCATCATTCTTAAACGCTCTTTTCAAAAAGTCTTCCCTCACTTCTCTTAAAGAATCTAAATTTTTAAGATTAGGATAATCCCCTAAAAGCTCGTCTTTAGTTTTAATACTAAGCTTTGGTTGTTTTTGGATAGCTTCAAAAAGAATAATTTCAAATATCTTACAAAAATTCAAAATCATCTTTTCTTTTTCTCTTTCTTCTTTTTTAGAATAATATTTGGCTTTGGCCAGATTAACTCCCACAAAACATTCAAATAAGGGTTTGGGTGCGTTTAAGTTTGATAGCTGGGATCGGGCGTCAATCTCTGCATTTTTCTTATAATGTTTTTCTTCATGTTTTTCTTCTTGAGCATTTTCTCTCTCTTTAATCAAGGGGTTTTTTAAAAGATTTTCTACTAGAAAATAAATTCCATCTCTGTATCTTTCTAATTCCACTCTCGTTAAAGAATACCCATCTTGTGATTTCTCGCCGTGTTTATCTTTATTCCTGTATTTTTTTATATCATGCAAATCTTGTAAAAAACTAGGGTATTTTTTAGCCAAAGCTTGCATGACTTTTTCCTCATAGCGCAATAAAGCGTTCAATCTAGAGTCGTTTAAATCCTTTGAGATCTGTTCAAAACCTAAATGCATGAATTTCTTTGACAAATCTTGTGCTTTGTATGTTTCTAAATCGCGCCCTTTCAAGCTTGGTGTTTCATCAAAAATTTGTTCATAAATGTCATACAGAGCCCCACAAATTTCAAACTTTTTTTGATGGGTATCCAGATTTTTTAAATCACTTTCAATTGTATGCAATCTGTCATCAAATGCCGTAAAGTTTTTAAAAACTTTGATTCGTTTTGATGGCTTAGATTCGCCGGTTTGGGTGTATTGTTTTTCCTTCCATTTTTTAAACCATTCAGTATTTTCTAATTTTTCTGCCATTTTCTCAATAGGGTGATTCTTGCATTCCACTCTTATTTCCTTACTATCATCAAAGGCTTTGGCATGCAAATAATAAACTCCTCCTAAAACACGCCAACTCACCACTTTCGCATGGCGTAAAGTATCTTGCTTATGGTATTTTATAGATGTCTCTATCGTTTTACGGATTATTATGTCATTTACATTTAATGGTTTGTTATTTTCTTTTGGATAGTATAGGCTCTCTGCCTTAAAACTAGAGTCTGCAAAAAACTCCACTATATTATTTTTTAACTCTTTTCCATCTATAGCTCTGACACGCCCCAAATCCACAAAAAGCAAAAATTCTTGATTGATTAGATTGTAGTAAAAATGTGCATGAATTTTTTATACTCTTCAAGCGTTTTAGTCTCAATCTTTTCTAAAATAGGCTCTAACAGATCCAACTCACCCCCAAACCCTAAAAAACCTTTTAATTCTTCATCTTTTACCCCTAATTCTTTTGGTTTTAAAGCGCATTTTTTATTGCATTTAACCCTAAATCATTGTGCCCAATTTCTAATTCTACGCAATAAATTCTGCAAGGAATCAATAGATGTTTATCGCAAACAGAATGATTTTCAAAGCTAATAATTTTCATAAAATTTTGTCCTCTTTTTTACATAATTGTAAAAACTCAAACAAACCTGAGACCTTATCTTTTGCTTCTGGTGTGTCAAATTTCTCTCTATCCCCTGCTACAATGAGTGCTCTTTTTTGGCGGCTCAAGGCCACACACAGATGCGGAGAGTCTTCTAAAAACCCAAAACCCTCAGTATGGCGAGTTCTTACGCTTGATAAAAACACAACATCAAATTCCTTACCTTGAAAGCTATCCACAGTGCCTATCTCCAAATTAGCATATCCTTTTAAAGCTTGTTCTAATAGCCTTTTTTGCTCGCTAAAAAAAGTAATCACCCCAAAAGTGAAATCTGGCTCATCTTTCATAAAAAGGTCTAAGCATCCTTTAATTGCTGTAATTTCACTCTCCCTATAGTAAGAACCATCAGCATTCCTTTTTTCTTTAGAATTTTTGACATCTATCCATGCCAAAGGCTTGTTATCCAAAACTCTCAGATTGTGTTTGAAAGGCTTTTCTTCTAAAGGCGATTCAAAACTTTCATTATAAGGTTTGTAAAAAACATCGCTCACTAATTGCCCCAACAAGGGATGCATTCTGTATTGCATGTTTAGGGTAATAAAGCGCTCCTTACCATCTAGCTCTTTTAACTTTTGAGCTCTTTCTTTGAGTTTCTTTCTCATATTGCGCATCTTGACTCTCATCTTCCTATCTCATCGTCTAAATAATGCGGCAATTGTCTGTCATCGCCCACTAAAATAATGCGTTCTTTGGCTAATGCCATCACCATAAACAATTCTAAGGGGTTAGCCTTGGCCGCTTCATCAACAATCACGCTATCAAAATAAGGGGTTTCTTTTCTTTCTAATGCTTGATTGTGTTGCCCTGTGGTGCTAGAAAAGACAAAATTATAATCCCTTAACAAGCTCTCTAAATCCCATGGAGTTCTTTCTAAAACGCTTAGATATTCCAATAAAACTCTGATGCGTTTGTCATTAGGGCTTTGAGAAGAAAGAATTTTTAGCAAGTCATTAGCTAAGGACATTACTTCTTCGTTGGGTTTAGGAATTTCATATTCTCTTTTAGGGGCATTCTTTTCTAACAATCTTATTTTAAGATCTTGTAACTTTTCTAAATTTGGATTAGGCGATTTTAAAAGCTCTCTATCTTCTTCGGTAAGATTTTCTTTAAACTGGCTTTCTAAAAGATCATAATTACGCATAACTCCATCATCTTCAAACCCCTCTTGTGTGGTGCGTAAAGCATGGATAACGGATAGGTTGGCGGGCATTTCTTGTTTTTGCTGCCTTGCTTTTAATTGGCTCAGCCTTTCACGCATAGAAGAATCAAAAAAGATCGCATTTTTTCTATTTCTTTTAAAAATTCCAATTCGCTGATAGGCGAACTGAGATAGCGTCTGAGAGCTTCTTCTAAATCCAAAATTTTTTTATATTTTCATAATCCCCTAAACTTTGCAGTTTTTTTCTCACGCTTTCTATGAGTATTTCAGCAAGCTCTCTCAATCGCTCATTCAATCTTTCATCTTGTTTGTATTGTTCTTCTTTAGCATTTTTTTTAGCACCAAATTTAAAAGTGGGCAATCCCCCTACTTTGATGCGCTCACGCACATTGTTAGTCGCATCATGCCCTTGAGCGCACAGTAAAATTTGCCCCTTGATATTTTTATCCTTAGGGTATTCTTCAAACAATCTCTCACAAATGGCATTGATCACGGTGGTTTTGCCCGTTCCAGGAGGCCCTTGGATAATAGCAATATCAGGGGTATTTAGAGCAATTTTTATAGCTTTTTCTTGGTTTTCTGTGGGCGGATTTTTAAAAATCTTCTCTTTAACCCTTTCAGTTAATTCTAAAGCTCTTGTTTCGTAACTTGATAAAATCTCTTTTAAGGTTTCATCCATCGTGTCTGTAGTGCCATTATTGTCATTTTTATCTTCTTTAATATTTAAGATTAATCCTAAATTAGGATTAGCGCTCAAACCTTTCTTTGTCTTATCTAATGCGCTATATTGTTTTTTAAGCGTATTTAGATCCCCCATATAATCTAAATGAAAAGCATCGCCCTCTTTTATGGAAGGATTGTAATCTATAATAAAATCATCCCCACTAATGTCTTTAATCATTATTGATTGGCTGTTGTTTTTAGAAGGTTGTTTCTTTTGTTTAGAAATAAGATTGATTAAATTTTCTTCATTTTGTGGGTCTAATTCCTCTAAAACCCCTAAATCACTCCCCTCTCTTAATTGCACTTTCTTTATTAAGATTTCCATTTTATTCTTGTCTAAAGCTGGCTTAAAACGAATTCTTAAATTCCCTCCTGCTTTACTCACGCTTTCAATCTCTAAAACCCCCACTTCTTTTGCCTCATTAAAACTTTTTTGAGCATTAATGATAAGATATTTTTCCCAAATTTTTAAATAAGATTTTTCATCTTGCTGGATCTGGTCTAAAAGGCTCGTTCGCATGGTTTTTGTAGTTTTATCATTAAATTCTAATGAACCTTGAAAAAACAAACACAAACCAGGCGCTAGCTCTTGTTTAATGGGTCTTAATTTTATCGCTTCATAAGAATGCCTATTATTTATCAAAGCGCGCTTAACGCTTAATCCCCCCTTGGTATTTAACAGCCTGAAATCTTCTTTTAAAATCTCTTCACTATTCTCTTTATCCTCATCTTCATAAGGCAATACGCACACAAAATAAGTAAAACCAGCCATTTCTAAAATACAAGTTTCTTTAAAATCTTCTATTTTTTTATCTTTGCCCATATCTTTTAGTAACTTTTTTACGATTGTGTCTTTGAAATTAATGTTTAACGCTTTAGGAAGAATTTTTATAGGGCGTTTGAAGAAATGGCACTTCAATTCTAAAACTTGTCTTTCTTGGTTTTCGCTTAAATTTAGGACTTGAGCTGCAAGAAAAGCGTTACTGCAAAAAGCGTTTTTAATTTCTTTTTCTTTGGTTTTGCCTATGATCCCTAATTTCAAATAACGCTTTTCATCTAGATGAAAATATATTTTATTTTTTTCAATCTTTAATAATCCCAATTTTTCTCTATTTTTTGGCTCTAGTTTTGCGGTATTGAGATTATAAGCCTTGATGATGCTATCTTCTTTGATAAAAATCAGCATTTTTGAACCTTAATTAAAAAACCATTGTATGAAATAGTCAATTCTTTTTCTAAATCTATTTCTATCCTATAGTGATCCAATCTTTTATTATTAATGAGAATCTTTTCTTGTTGTATGTCATGATGAAAAATCAATATATTATTAGCAATCTCTGCAAACTCCCATTCGCTTTCAACCACTTCAATCCCCTTAAATAAGATTGTCGGTAAAAAAATAGGGTCTGTGAAATTCGAGACAAAATAAAAAACTTCGCTCTTTTGGTAATAACTTGTTGCTACAAGTCTGATAGGTTTTTTAGCATCGCAATAAGGGAAAATCTCCCATTCTCTATTATAATCTCTATCATAATAAGTCATTGAACAATTTTCACATTCTAACACTTGCAAGCTAGCTTTTTCTAAGCTCTCTATAAATAAGGGCATAGTAGGGCGTTTCAAAGGATCTTTTTTGCCTTCTTCAAAGCATTGCGCTAATAAATTTTTTAAATCCCTTGTTAAGAAAAAAGGCAGTAAGCCACAAGAACCATTGCTATCATCCTTTCTATCTTCAATCCAAGGCAATTCTATAAAATTTTCTGCATCACCAGCACTATTCCCGTCAAAAGGATGAACCATATTTAAAAGTTCATAAGCTATGATGGCAAAAGAAAAGGTATCGCTAAGCATGGTGTTGTAATTGGTTGTATCGCTATTTTTAGAGGTTTGGCTAATCTCTAAAGCCCCATAGTTAGGCGTAAAAATAACACACAGGGCTTTTTCGCTCTCATAACGCACATTATCCGCATCAATCAAAAACGCTGAATTGTCTTTAAAACACATTGTTTAAATTCAAGTCCCCCATACACCAAACCCTTACTTTGCAATCTGAATAGAAGTTTTGCTAAATGGGTGAGTATTTTTAATCGTGATCTCAATCCTTGTGTTTGTGAGTAATAACTTAAACTTAAAGCCATATGATGGTTATCTTTGCAAAGTTCTTGAATGGCATCATTGATCCTAAAAATCCCATCTTTTTCTTCGTTTTCTAAAATACTGGGCTTCTTTAAAAAAGTTTTTAGTGGTTCATAGCCCTCAGCCATTTTCATCACATAGCCTTGTTTTCCTCTCAAAGTTACTAGCGGAATTGACATAGGGAAATGACTCTCTATCGGCTTAAAAGATAAATTTAGAACGCTTTTTTCATATTGTTTGAGGGATTCTTTGTCTTTAATAAAATCTCCATCCCTCAATACTACCTTAATAGCCACATCCTTATCCAAACAACGATACACTATACCCTGTCCGCCCTTTCCTAAAACTTCTATAGTCTTATGGATATTCCCCTCACTATCAATAATTTCTTCTTCTAACTCCATAAACTATCCTTTCTATACGCTATGATCAAACTCGTATCATCATAAAATTTATGATTCTTTAAGAGCGCATAGCACTTTTTTGATGCCTTTTTTTGTGTTTAAATTCACTAATTATGTCCTTAACAAAATCCAAGCGTCTTGCATCTATTAAGCTTTCATCTAATCCATCCGTGCATAAGAATAACGCATCAATCTTTTTACTCTCTAAGACTTCCCAGGTTAAAAGCGTATTGCGATCAAAAGGTGTTGTGAAATGCGCTAAATCTTGCTTATCCTCTCTTAATAGTCTATGTTCTTTTCCTAAAACAGCCAACAACCCATCACCCACTTTACCTATAAACGCCTTTTCTTTGCCGATAAAAACCAGTTGCAGAGTGCTTAGCGCATTGCGAACTTCAAAAGGATAGAGCAGACACTCCCAAATACTAAAAATAACTTTATTCAATAACGCTAAATTGCAACCTTGTATATCAATAGCATTTAAGGCTTTTTCTACGCTCTCGCACAATTTTTTAGCCCCAATTTGTGAATCTCTTTTACTCCCTAAACCATCGCACAAAACAAGCAATAACCCCTTTTGATTTTTTCTGATTAAAAAAGCGTCTTGATTAGGCAATCTAGCATGCACATGGTATGTTCCCCTAATAGAAGCCCCAAACGCTTTAAAATCTCTCATTGCTTAATCGCATCCACTTTCTTCATGAAATGCAATACTTGAAAAATTTCAGCGCTATCAAACACTTTAGAAGAGATTTCTTTAAGTTTGATCATATTGGCATCCGCTCCAAAAGCCACACTGGATTTAACTTGAATTTCTTCTGTAAAATGCCCATCGCTCAAGAACAAAGCGTCTTCAAACTCCCCTTTTAAACCCTTTAAATCCCACTTTTGTATATCTATATTTTTATTTTTAGCCAATTGCTCAAAAGCTAAAAACCATAATTGAAGAGCTTCTTTTTTCCCGTTTTCATTCATAGATCCTGAATTATCTATAATGATCTTCATGTTTTCTCTTTAAAGAGTTTAAAATATCTATCAACTTCATCGTTTAAATCCATAAACAAAGCGTTTTTGTGGCGTAAAGATTTTAAATCATTCATCTGGAATCCAGTTCAACTTTTTAATTGAAGCAGAACCCTTGCTAATGGTTTGGGTCATGATTTCAAACAACTTCACTAACTTTTCCACATCATCTGCGTAAAATACGCCATCTTTGCCAAAATCCTTATTAACTTGCGGGTTGGCATCTCTATCGCCAATAAAAATGCTCCAACACACACTTTTAGCGCTTCTCCCATCATGGTGGAAGTTAAACAAAGGCTCTCGCCACTTATCATTATTTGGCTCACCATCCGAAACTAAAATGCTATAAGGTTTATAGAATTTAGTAGGGAAAGTGTCTTTATCTTCAATAAGATCCTTAGCCAATCTAAACACTTGATCTAAAGGGGTGCCACCACTCGCGCTTAAAGGCTTAAAATTGATGTTTTTTATATCATCAAAGGGCGTGTGCAAAACCGCGCCATTTCCGCCAAAAGTAACAATAGCCATTTTGCTAAATAACTCTTTTTTAGCTTCTTGCTTTAGAGTTTCTATCATTTTTTGAATGCAAAGATTAAGCACTCCAATGCGTGTGCCATTACCCAAAGAATGACTCATTGAACCACTCGTATCTAACAATAAAAATACTGGAATAAAGCGTTCTTTCATAGTGTATTTACTTAAATCTAATGCCATAATATCTCCTTATAAATAATTTTTCGCGCCAAAAAACCCAATCACAAGAATAAAGCACAATCTGATAAAACATTCATTTCAGCACTCTTTTTGATGATTTTATAAGCTTTTGAGTATAGTAGACTTAGACTTAGCTTAAGAGTGCCTGAATTTTGGGGTGGCAAGCTGATTTTATAGTTTTTAGAATCTTAAGGCAAAGATACAGAAAAACCAAACACCACCAATAAAATCAAGCATGCAAAAACAACCATCAAAAAGTCAAACCTAAAACCACAGAGCCTAGACAGAAAAAAGATTTGTTGAAGACATGGCAGAGAAGAGGCACGTTAATTGGTAAGTTTTATGAGCATGAAAGACTTCAAACAACCTTTCATCGGTTTAGAGCATGCAAAAATAAAACAACCAAACCCCAATAAACCACCAAACAAACAAAACAATGAGTCAATAATGAAATTAAATAAAAAAGCAAGATTAAAAAAACATTTCCCTATCCCTGCACCGACCTACATTCCCACTCTTGAAAAGAGCAGTATTATCAGCGATGAAGAGCTTGACTTCCAGGTTCGGAATGGTTAACTGGGTAGTTCCTCTTCTCTAAAAGAAGCCGCTAAATGCTCTAAATGCGCCTTTTTTTGATGGAGCAAAATTTTAAAAGAGCGGTGCAATTTCACATTAAACCCATCAAGTCTTTGCAACCATTCATCGCTGCTAGGGAGTAAAATCTCCATCGCATTTGAAGGCGTAGAAGCCCTTAAATCCGCCACCAAATCGCTCAATAAAGAATCGCTCTCATGCCCAATAGCTGACATGCTGAAAGTTCTAGCCAAACAATATCCATAGCTTTTGGAAAGGGCTTTTTTGCGCGTAGCTGTCATCTGCGGTTTCATTCGTCCCATTTTCTTCTTTGTCTATGCCCTTTAATTTCACATAGCCCCCAAGCGGGATCAAAGACAAAGCGAATTGCGTGCCAAAAAGCTTAAAAAACAGAGTTTTTTACCAAAACCAATGCTAAAGACTTCTACCTTCACCCCACAAATCCTAGCGATCGTGAAATGCCCTAATTCATGGACAAAGATTAAAAACACCAGCATCAAAACCGCTACAATGAACATCATACCCCACCGCTTACACGACGCTTCCCTGAAATATTGTTGGAATTTTTTCTCATGGCCATTAGCATAGCTTCTTGGGGTGGAAAACAGCAAAACTAACACGCCTACCATTTGCTTTTTAAGAAAAAATGGCAAGCGTATTGAGATCCTAGACTATCATGGTTTAATCTACGAGATATTAAGAGAGAAATTGTTAGAATACGCCGTAGCAAGAAACAAAATGGACGACCTAAAAAGAAATAAAAGCTACAAAAGGAGGCGTTGGAGCTAGGATTAACCTATGAAGACTATAAAAACAAATAAAGCAAAATAGGGTGCATGAGGGCTTATTATCGTTTTAAGCAACCTAAAAAGAGTGCGGGGCGTGGCATAAAGCGCTCCCCTTTTTTTAGCTATAATAAGCAAAGAAAACAAAGAAAACAAGATAAAACTAAAGGAGCAAATAAAAGACCATAACGCCTATTGGCATGAACAGAGAGCAAGAGCTATGTTTTAATAGATAACTATGATAGTTGGGCGGTATCATCTTGGAGTTTAGAAAACATAGAAGCACATAATCTAAAATCAACATCAGAAGCATTGATTATTGATCTTGTCAAATCAGAGCAAGTCAATCAGGAGTGAAAAAAGCGGCGAGCAAAGAATGAAACAAAACAAAGCCAAGCGTAAGCGTTGGTCTTGTTGCGAGCGTGTTAGAAGACTCATAAAACCAATGAGCGAGAGTTTTTCACTGATGCGTGCGATTTCTTGAAAAAAGATTATCAAAGAAAGTGATGGATTGTCTGATAAAGTCACTGTTGCTATCAATTATTTTGATGGGACAAATAATCTGTATTTGATGAGATGTGAAGCTTCTCAATCAAAGTAAAAATGTATTGACTCCACAAATCTATAACGGAGTTTATGAATTTACGCAAGCATGAAAGCCCTTGATTTTTGCCAAATGAGTTTCTAGCGTTTCATTAACTAGGGGGTGCTTTGGGATATTCCCCTTTAAAGCACTTTAAAATCCCCTAAACGCTCTAAAAACTAGCACACCCCATTAAAATCAAAGCTTTTTAATTTTATTCTAAAAAATAAATGAGAGCGAACCCAACAAACCGCTTTATTATGACCCTATAAAAATAGGGGGGAAAGCGAGATCTGCAATTAATCTTGCTGGATCCTTATGGCTGTGGGCGTGGATAGTTCTTCTTCAGTGGGGATTCTTAAAAAATCGCTATTACCCACTTTTCTTGTTTGTTTCACCACAGGCTGAGAAGGCGTAGCGATAGATTCCAAACCCGCTCCATTGCTGTTTCTTTCAGCACCGGTTGCAATGATAGTAACGCGCACATGATCAATGGGGATACTCTCGCTCGTGTGTTGGCCAAACTTAACGTCAACATCTTGATTGGCTCGTTCTTGAATAGATATGCAAGCTTGAGAATAAGCATACATAGGATAATCAGGGTGGTGCTCAAAAAAGACAATAATGCTCTTAGCCCCATCAATAGAAGCGTCATCAAGAAGAGGCGATTGGATCGCATTTTCCACCGCTAATTTAGCGGATTCTTCGCCAGTGGCCTCACCAATACCCATTAACGCAAAGCCTTTAAAACCAAGAGCGCTTTTTAAATCAGAAAAATCAACATTAATATCACCGGGCTTAGTGATGATCGTAGAAATACCGCTCACAGCCCTAACCAAGACATCATCAACTTCTTTATAGCATTCTTTTGTGCTGGCGTTTTTTTTCATGGTCAAAAGAATTTTATCATTAGGGATAACCAAAATAGAATCGCTAGATTGCTCCAACTCCTTTAACCCTTCTTCGGCTTTCTTGCTTTTTTGAGACCCTTCGTATTTGAAAGGCTTAGTAACGATAGCAATCGTGAGCGCTCCCACTTCTTTTGCGATTTTAACGATAGTAGGGGTGGCTCCAGTCCCAGTCCCTCCTCCAAGCCCTGTAGAAACAATGACTAATTTGGCGTCCTTAATCGCTTCTCTAATTTCATTAGCGCTTTCTTCAGCGGCTTTCCTACCAATATCAGGAACCCCTCCAGCACCTAAACCTCCAGTAGACTCTTTGCCTAAAAGGATTTTAACCGGAGCGGGATTGTTTTTGAGATGTTGGCCATCAGTGTTCGTCGCAATGGGGGTAACATCTTGATGCACGCCGTATTCAACCAGGTGTTTAATCATGTTAGACCCCCCACCTCCAACACCGATGACGACAATCTTAGCCCCTTTATAAGCTGGATCGCTTACTTCTTCAATGCTCGCTTGACCAATATTATAATTTTCCATCTCTGATTGATGAACCATAGCCACATTCCCCTTGAGATACGATTTTTGCAAATCTTAAACTTTGATAAATAGCTAAAGGATTATACCATGTTTTCTGGCTTTTGATAACTATCAAGGCGTTTTTATCGCATAAAGAAATGGCTGTATCTTAAAAGATTTTAGAAATCTTATCAAGGAAACTTTTAAAAAAACCTTTTTGTTCGGTGGGCTTTATAGGTAAAAAATCATCGTTTTTAGCGGTGTTTAAAGGAGTGCTAGGGGCTTTTAAATCGCTCAAATTCCTTTCTGTGGGCGATGAATGGATATGGGGGGTAGGGCTTGATTGATGGGTTGTTCTTGTGTAATCATCGCTTTCATGGTAGCGGATAACCCCTTTAGAGTCTCTTTCATAATTGGTATGCCCCCCTGCTTTGTATAAAATCAAGCCAACCACGACTGAAAAGCGAGGATCTTTCAAGTCTTCAAACATGCCCATGATATTGTATTTTTCCACAGGGGCCGCCAAACGCACCGGGTAATTAGTGAAATGGGTTCTGGCTAGTTCTTTGATCCCTTTCATTAAAGCCATCCCACCGGTTAACACAACGCCCCCGCCCAAATGCTCTTCTAATCCGCTATCTTGAATGCTTCTGTGGATGATTTTAAAAGTTTCTAAAGCCCTTTCCCTCATGATAGTTTGGATTTCACTAAGCGGCACAATATGGCTTTCATGGCCATCAGAGCCGGTGGTAGGGATTTGGATATTTTGAGAGGGCGTTTCTTCTCCGCCTTCAAAAGAAAGATCCCCGTATTTGATCTTAACTTCTTCAGCGTAAGGGAATGGGGTGTTGAGCATGTGCGATAGATCCGTGGTTAAATGGTGAGAGCCTACGGGTAAGTATTTGTTATAGCGTATGGAATTGCCGCTATAAATCGTAAGGTTGCATGTCTCTCCGCCCATATCCACGCAAGCCACGCCCAATTCCCTTTCGTCATTAGACAAGGTGGCAATCGAGGCTGCATAAGAATTGATCACAATGTTTTCAATCTCTACTCCAGATTGGATCATGATTTTTTCTAAATTTTCAATGTTGTTTTTTTCTGTATAGACGATGTGGATAAAGACTTCTAGGCGAGTCCCGCTCATTCCTAAGGGGTCATTCACTTCCTGTTTGTCTAAAGTGAAGCGATAAGGGAGGGCATGCAAAATATGTTTGTCGTTATCCAAGCCTGCTTTAGCGCATGCGTTATTGATAGCGCGATTGATTTCATCTATAGTAACCACATTGTCTTTGGTGCTGGCCACACCGGTAACATCTCTAATGCTTTCAGTATAAGCCCCAGAAAAAGAAACAATCGCTTTAGTTTTAGGGTAATACGATTCTCTAAAGGAGGAAATGGGGTTATTTCTGTCTTCATCAGCGTTCAAACCTGCCATTTTTTTAGCGCTATTAATCACTTCTTTAATGGCGTTAGAAGCGTGAGCAAGGCTATTGATACGCCCTCTTTTAATGGCTTTTGAATTGATTTCTTTAGAGTCTTGATGGGCGGTGCCAATGATGCGCAAAATCCCTTCTTTAAATTCAGCCACTATCGCGCAAATCTTTCTAGAGCCTATATCAACCCCTATAACGATTTCTTTATGTTCCATGATTTCCCCTTGCATTTATTGAATGTATTTGACTATCTTATAGCGTTTTTTCAATTCTTCTATCAACGCTTTATCAAAAAAATCCGTTTTAGTGTTATTGACTAAACGCTGCATATACTGGCTTTCTTCTGCGCTAAATGAGTGGTTGAAATTTTGTTCTGTGATTTGATAGAGCACCATTTTATTACCAATAGTAATAAACCCTTTTTTTTCTTGGCGGTTAAAAAGGGTGTTGATAAACTTAGCGCTTTCTTCTTGGTTAAGCTCACTAATAGTGCCTCCAAAATTAGGGCTTACATAGCCCACGCTTTTGCCTTTAAAATCCTTAAGCTTTTCTTTAGCTAATGCCTGCAACGCCATAAGGGTTTTTTCTTGAGTTAGGCGGGTTTTAAGAGCGCTTTTAGCTTCATTAAAATTTTGCAATTCGTCTTTAATTTGAGAGATGAGCTGCACCACAATAAAACCATCTTTAAAAGGCTCTGGCTTTAGGATTTCAAGGGGTTTGAGAGCGGCGAGTTTTTGCGTGATTTCAGCAGTATAGGGGGAGTTGTTTTCTTCAAAATCTTGTGTGGTGTAGTTTTGCGCGTTCGCTTTTTTTAGAGCGATATAGCTCCTTAAGGCTTTTTCATTCGCTTTTTGCATGCTTAAATCATGCTTGACTTGCTCTTGAACGCTTTTAAAATCCTGCAATTTCCCCTCTTTGTCCAAATAAGACACCTTGTTTTTATGGTAGTATTCCTCCAACTCCTTCAAATCAGGTTTTTCTAAACTAGCGTCAAAATATAAAGAGCGTGTTTTAAAGCTTGTGAGCTTTTTAAAATCCTTTTTATGGGACTCGTAATATTTTTTCATCTCTTCTTCATTAAGAGAGATTTTAACATCACTAGGGTTTAGGATAAGAATGTCTAATTTGTCTTGCAATTTTGCCCAAAGCGATAGGCTGGATTGCTCCAAAGGGGTAGTGGTTTTGGGGAAGAGAGCACTGATTTTTTGAAGGATTAAAAGCCTTTCAACGCTTTCTTCAAAATGCTTGGGGCGGTAATGGCTTTGCTTTAAGATATTTTTATACAATTCTTCATCAAAAACACCATCTTTTTGAAAAACGCTCGTTTTTCTGATTTCTTTCGCCACTTCTTGCTTTGTAGCGCCAAGCCCTAAATCTAAAGCGAGATTCCTCAATAAAGCTTGATTGATGAGCGAATCTAGAGCGCTTTTTTCTAAATGCATGGCTTTGATTTGATCTTCAGTGAGTTCTTTAAAATCAGGGATAGACTCAGCATAGGCGTCTTTAAGGCGGCGGTATTCTTGGGCTAATTCTTCTTGAGAAATCTTAATCTGTCCCACTTTGGCAGCGCTATCGCTATCTAAAGAAAAGCTGTATTGCCCCCAACCTATCATCCCGGCGGCAATAAAAGCGATCGTGCTTATCCATATCGTAACCACTAAATACTTTCTATGATTTTGCATCCATTCAATCATAAGAACTCTAATCCCTTTTAAAAAATCAAAAATGTGAAATTCAGGTTTAAACAACCTTATAGTAAAATCAAATAACCTTATTTTAACCAAAGGTTATTAAAATTATCCTTATTATAGAGAGTTTTTAACATGAATTTTCAAGAAAATTTGGCCGCTTTGGATTTGGAGTATCTTTGGCACCCTTGCTCGCAAATGCAAGAGCATCAAAATTTCCCCATTATCCCCATTAAAAAGGCTCAAGGGATTTACCTCTATGATTTTAATGATAACGCTTACATGGATTTGATCAGCTCATGGTGGGTGAATCTTTTTGGGCATAATAACGCCTACATCAGCCAACAGCTTAAAAATCAAATTGATGATTTAGAGCATGTCCTTTTGGCTTCTTTTAGCCATAAGCCCATTATCACGCTCTCTCAAAGGCTTTGCCAGCTCACTAGCATGGACAAATGCTTTTATGCGGATAACGGCTCATCTTGTATTGAAATCGCTTTGAAAATGAGCTATCACGCCCATTTTTTAAAAGATCAAACGCACCCTAAAAAGCTTTTTTTATCGCTTTCTAATTCCTATCATGGCGAGACTTTGGGAGCGTTAAGCGTGGGCGATGTGAAACTTTATAAAGACACTTACACCCCCTTATTGCTCAAGAATCTCACCACACCCGTGCCTAAAAACGATAATGAAATAGAAAATAGTTTGAACGCTTTAAAGCGTTTGTTAGATAAGCATGGTGAAGAAATTTGCGCCTTCATTGCAGAGCCGCTTTTGCAATGCGCAGGGAATATGCATATTTATAGCGCGAAGTATTTAAAACAAGCCGTTTTATTATGCAAGCAAAAAGACATCCACATTATTTTTGATGAAATCGCCACCGGGTTTGGGCGCACAGGGAGCATGTTTGCTTATGAACAATGCGAGATTGAGCCTGATTTTTTATGCTTGTCTAAAGGGATTAGCGGGGGGTATTTGCCTTTAAGCGCGCTATTAACCCGCAATGAAATTTATAACCAATTTTACGCCCCCTATGAAGAAAATAAAGCGTTTTTGCATTCGCACAGCTACACAGGAAACGCCCTGGCATGCGCATGCGCGAACGCTACGCTGGATATTTTTGAAAAAGAAAATATTATTGAAAAGAACAAGGCTTTGAGCGAGTTTATTTTTAGCACGCTCCAAAACGCGTTAAAAGACTTGATAGAGCAACAAGTGGTGTCTAATCTAAGGCATTTGGGCATGGTCTTTGCCTTTGAAGTTTTTATTCAAACTAAAGAGCGTTTGAGTTTAGCGGTTTTTAAAAAAGCTCTAAAAAAAGGCCTGTTATTACGCCCTTTAAACAACACGATCTACCTCATGCCCCCTTATATTATCACGCATGAAGAAATCAAAAAGGCGATTGCGGGGTTAGTGGAAGCGATTGATGAATTAAAAAAAGGCTGAAAACAAATAGTAAAGAGCTTGAATTTTAGTCAAGCGATAGCTTTTTTCTGTCTATTTGATTTCAAAAATCAAGCTTTTCACTTGATATAAAACCTATTCAATAAAACCTATTCAATGATTTTGGGCACAACGAAGTAATGATCCTGGCTGTGTTTGTTTTGGCTTAAAATCTCTTTGGCGGTGTTAGGTTGGCTTTTGGGTTCGTCTTCTCTTAAGGGGGTGCATAACTCTGTATCTGTTTTTAACCCGTTAGTTTCTAAAGCGAAGATGTTTTCTACAAAGCCTAAAACCTCCGCTAGATGGCCTTTAACGCTCTCTTTATGCTCATCTTTAATCTCTAGCATGCTCAATTTTTCCAAGCGTTGCAATAATGTGTCATCAATTTGCATTCTTTTCCTTTAGTTTAAAATAAGGGTTCGTCCATCGTTGCTGGGGCTTTGATGCCCATGAGTTTTAACACGCTGCTAGCGATATTGTTTAACGCTCCGTTTTTTATGGATTTGACTCCATTCCCTAAAACAAAGCAATACACGCTCCCAGCGGTGTGGTTGGTTAAGGGGTTTTGGTTTTCATCTTTCATGCGCTCGCAATTCCCATGATCGCTTGTTAAAAGCATGGCGTAATCTAATTCTTTAGCCAGTGAAAGGATTTCCCCTAAGCATGCATCCACTGCTTCTACCGCTTTAATACTCGCTTCAAAATTCCCCGTATGCCCCACCATGTCGCCATTAGCAAAATTCACAATGATCAAATCCGTGCCTAGTTTCATTTGCTCCAACACCGCAAGGGTTACTTCTTTAGCGCTCATTTCAGGCTTTAAGTCATAAGTGGTAACTTTAGGGCTTTGGATAAGCACCCGGTTTTCATTTTTAAAAGGCGTCTCCACTCCGCCATTGATGAAAAAGGTTACATGCGCGTATTTTTCAGTTTCAGCGATATGGCTTTGGGTCAGGTTGTGTTGAGACACCACTTCAGCGAGCGTGTTTTGAACGCTTTCTTTAGGGAATAAAACAGGGTAGGGGAAAGCGTTGTCATAAGGCGTCATGGTAACGATATGGAGTTTTGTAAAAACTTGGCGCTTAAAGCCACTGAATTCCTTTTGACCTAAAGCGCTCACGATTTCTCTAGCCCTATCATTCCTGAAATTGATAAAAATAAAGCTTTCATTATCTTGCATGCCGCAATAATCTTTAAAACAAGCGGGCATGATAAATTCATCGGTGATATTTTTATCATACTGGCTTTGGATATATTCGCTAGGGCTTAAAGGCGTGTGATTAAGCCCCATTAAGCTATGATACGCAAGCTCAATCCTTTCAAAGCGATTATCCCTATCCATCGCATAAAAACGGCCACCTATGGTAGCGATTTGAATGTTTTCATTGCAGATATTTTGTATTTGTTTTAAATAAGTTAAAGCGCTTTTAGGAGCGACATCGCGCCCATCGGTGATTAAATGCAGAAAGACTTTTTTATGGGATTTTTCACACTCTAAAGCCAGAGCGATAAAATGCTCAATGTGTGAATGCACGCCTCCATCGCTCATCAAACCCATAAGATGCACCACAGGGCTTTTTTGGATCGTGTTTAAAAAAGCGGGGTTGTTTTTTAACCCATCGTTTTGAAGGTTTAAAGAAATTTTGACTAAATCCTGATAGAGCACCCTACCAGCCCCAATACACATATGCCCCACTTCAGAATTTCCCATTTGCCCCTTAGGTAAGCCCACGCTCAAGCCATGCGTATCAATCAGACTATAAGGCAAGGTTTTAAACATCAAATCATAAGTGGGTTTTTTGGCATGGAAGAAAGCGTTATGATCGCTATCTTTACGATACCCAATGCCATCAGTGATAATCAAAAGAGTTTTTTGCGCCATTTTTAGGACTTTTTAAAGCTCTTGCATGAGAGTGATGTGGTTGGCTAAAATCGCATTCCTTTGCCCTGGAGAGCAATTTTTGCACACTTCTTTACTTTTGGAAGCGGTTTTGGTGTTGTTTTTAACGCTGATATTATTTTTAGAGGAGCGTTTTGGACTCGCTTTAGCCGGTTTTTTTGAGCTTTTTTTAGCGGGTGTGAAATCAGCGCTGTTGATTTGAGCGAAATACATGGGTTTATCTTTTGCTTTTTCTGGCTTGTTGGTTATTTGCTCGCTAGTTGCCTCTTTCATTTCTTGGGGTTTTTCTGCTTGGGTTTCCTCTGTTTGAGTTTCTTTGGTCTCTGTTTTAGCTAAAGTTTGGGGCATGGCGTTGCCGATAGGGTCTAAATCCAAGTTGCTATTAGCACTTTTTTGCAATTCTTGGTCATTACTGGACTGCGAATCAAAGATTTTAGATTCTTTCAAACGCCTGATTTTATCTTGTATCTCTTCGTAATATTTTTCAGCATCAGCGTTAGACTTCTCGTTTTTTTCCCAACGACTGCCCTTATTGTAAGACTTGATCATGTCTTTTAGATTGTCGTGGTAGCGCGTTTTCCAATAGAGTAACTCTTTTAGGGCCACTTCAGAAGCAAACGCATCGTCTTTAATGAGCAATTCCCCCATCACGTTACGCAAAAAGGGGCTGTTATTATGCCCATAGCTTTTTAAAACGCTAGGGATATACGCATGGTAAATGCCCGCACTCGGATCCGAAAAATTGATTTTATAAGTCCCTGCGCATGATTCTTTCCATGCGATGCCTGCCATTTCATAGCCTAAATTTTCTTTAGATCCGAATTGATAAGCGGCTTTTAAAACTTCTTTTTGCTTAGCGTTAAAGTCTTTAATGTTATCGCAATTGGTCATCATGACATTAGTAACAGGCGATTTGGGCTTGTTTTTAACCCCCTTAGCGGGCTTAGGCTCTGTTTTAGTAGGGCTTTCTTCAGCGTTCAAATTCAAACTTAAGAACGCGCTTAAGGCTGTACCTAGCCATAAAGCTTTAAAAGGGATATGAATGAGTGGGGCTAAATGTTTCAAAACGCTCACCTTTTGTATTAAGAAATAAATTAAACTAGGAATAAATTCAAGTATAATTCTAGCATGATTTAGCTTATTCTTAAGAGTGATTTTGTTTTTTAGGGAGGATTGAGATTTTGCATTCAGATGAATTGTTAGTAGAAGTTTTAGTTGAAGAATTGCCCGCACAAGCGTTATTGAATGAATATAAAGAAATGCCTAAAAAACTCCATGCTCTTTTTCAAAAACGCGCTTTAGAAGTGGGAACTATAGAGATTTTTTACACCCCTAGACGCTTGTGTTTGTTCGTTAAAGACTTTCCCCTTTTAACTCAAGAAACCAAAGAGGAATTTTTTGGTCCTCCCGTTAAAATCGCATGCAATCATCAGGATAAAACGCAAGGCTTGAACGCGCTAGGTTTAGGGTTTTATCAAAAATTAGGACTAAAAGATCACCAGCATTTCCAAACAGCGTTTAAAAACAATAAAGAAGTGCTTTATCACGCTAAAATCCACGCTAAACAGCCCACAAAAGATTTAATCATGCCCATTGTGTTAGAGTTTTTAGAGGGTTTGAATTTTGGGAAGTCCATGCGTTGGGGCAATGTGGAAAAAAGCTTTATCAGACCCATTCATAATATTTGCGTGTTGTTTAATGGGGAAAATTTTAACGATATTGAAGTTAAAGAGTATGGTTTTAAAACCAAGCAAGCCACCAAAGTGCACCGACAAGAGGGTTTTGATTTTATTGAAGTGGATAGCCCTAAAGCGTATTTTGAAGTTTTAGAAAAAAACCATGTCATTTTGGACCCTAAAAAGCGCGAAGCTAAAATCTTGCAAGAAATTAAAGAGCTAGAAACAAAGCATCGCATCGTTGTAGAAATGGATAGGGATTTATTAGATGAGGTTGTAGCGATCACGGAATACCCCAGCGCGCTTTTAGGGGAGTTTGACAAGGCGTTTTTAAAATTACCCAGTGAAATCATCACCACTTCCATGAAAGAAAACCAGCGCTATTTTGCAACCTTTTGTCAAAAAAGCCAAGAAGAAAGCCCAACATTACACAACGGCTTTATCGTGGTGAGTAACGCTATCAATAAAGACAAGCAAAAAATCATTTTAGGCAATCAAAAGGTTTTAAAAGCCCGTTTGAGCGATGCGGTTTTCTTTTATGAAAACGATCTTAAAAAGCCCTTAGATAACGCCCCTTTAGAGAGCGTGGTTTTTGTGCAAGGTTTAGGGACTTTAAAAGATAAAATGGAGCGAGAATCAACCATCGCTCAATATTTGACGCAAAAATATATTTCATCTTTAAACATGTCTTTGGAAAAAGCCCTTGAGTTGGTTAAAAGAGCCGTTAAAATCGCTAAGGCGGATTTACTCAGTGAAGTGGTGTATGAATTTAGCGAGCTTCAAGGGATCATGGGCTATTACTACGCTTTAAAACAAAACGAAAACGAATTGGTCGCTTTGAGTGTGAAAGAGCAGTATTTGCCCGCAAGCGAAAACGCCCCCTTGCCCTCTAGTGTTTTTAGTGCGATCGTGGCTTTGAGCTTGAAATTAGACAACTTGTTTTCTCTTTTTAGCGCGGGTAAAATCCCTAGCGGATCTAAAGATCCTTTTGCTTTAAGGCGCTTGAGTTTTGGATTATTGAAAATCATTGCGCATTACGGGTTAGAATTTGATTTAAAAGCGGATTTAAAAAACCTCTTTGAAAAAGTGGGCGTTTATCAAAGCTTTGATTTAGAGGTTTTAGAGAAGTTTTTACTGGAGCGCTTTCATAATTTAATAGATTGTAACCCCTCTATTATAAGGAGCGTGTTAAACACCAACGAGCGAGACATTGTTAAAATCATTCAAAAAGTCAAAGCCTTAAAACGCTTTTTAGACGATCCCAAGAACGCTCAAAAAAAAGAGTTGCTTTTTAGCGCTTTCAAACGCCTAGCCAATATCAATAAAGACAGAAACCCTAACGAGTCAAGCGAGTTTTCTACCCATCTTTTTAAAGAGCCAAAAGAGCATGCCCTTTTTGAAGCGTTCAATACGATCAAAACGAGCGCTTTTGAGAGTTTGGATAGCAAAATAGAGGCTTATTTCAGTTTGCATGCGCCTTTGGAAGAATATTTTAAAAGCGTGTTAGTGATGGATAAAGATATAGAAATCCAAAAAAATCGTAAAAATTTCTTATGGGGCGTGTATCAAAGTTTCTTAGAGATTGGGGATATTAAAGAAATTGCGATTTAATGCTATCAAACGCAAAATCCAGCGTTTTTTGGGGGTAACTTTTTTAATGAGCATGTTTAGTGCGGGCATGCTTAGTGCGAAAATCTTTACCCTACAAGAGTTTTTTAAAGAAGTAGAAATTAATTCAATGGAGTTGATCGGTAAAAAAGCCGATTTTAAAAGCCGTTTGAATGAGCAACGCTCCGTGAACGCTTGGGATTTCCCTTACATTGAGAATGAAACTTCTATGGTGAAAAACTTCCAAGGCATTATAGAAGCGCAGCCCAGAACCCTTTTAGTGGTAAGACCCAAGCTCCCATGGGTGAGTTCGCTTTTATCCAAAAGCCTTTCTATCAAAACCATTCAATACGATAAAAGCTATCAACTGAATAAAAATCTCGCTTTTATTGGCGCTAAACGCTTGTATTTGACTTATGTGATGACTAAAGAAAAGTATCAGGTGTATGTGCAACGGGAAGCGAACTTTTATTCGCAGCTCAAAATCGCTAAAGAAAAAGTCAAAGCCGGCAGCATGAGCGAAAAGGATTATATCAACTTCAATAATTCTTATTTGGAATCCAAACTCGCTAAAACCAATGTGGAAACCAAACTCATAGATTTAGAAAAAATGCTAGACACGATGCTCGCTATTGTGGAGCCGGTCAAAGAGGGGGCGCATTTTGACACTTATTTAGACCATTTGCATGATGTCAAGGTGATCGGTTTGGATTTTGAATACGTGCGATTAGAGCCTGAAGCCTTAAAGTTCAAATTGGATCGCTCATTGTATGTGGATATTTTGGATTTGACGGCTAAAGATTATCAAGTGAATGCGAAATTGGCTAATAGAGATGTGTTTAATGCATTTGAATTTGGGATTGGCTCTGAAAGCTATAACTCTTCAACTAATCTTTCTGTAGAAGTGCGTATCCCTTTGCCGGTAACGCCTAAAAATATCTATCAAAAGCGTAAATTTTTGGATTTGCAAAGCGGGACGCTCGCGCAAAATGAAGTGATGAAACGAAACATTAGAATCAACGCCAACTCCTACTTAAACCAGCTCAAAACTAAAGAAGCATACATTGAAACCCAAAAAGAAGCCATTGCCAATAAGAAGCGTTTGATGGAAATGGGGCGCATCGCTTATGAAGCCCAAAAAATCGGGCTTTTTGAATACTTGATTTATCAAAATTCTTACATGGACGCTCTCATCACTCTAGCAGAAGCGAAGATTGAATACATTGATATTAGCGCGCTTTTAGAAGAGACTTTAGGGGAGAGCTTGACCAGATTAGGAGAATTGCATTGAAGCGGGCGTTATGGTGGCTTATGTTAATGGGCGTTTTGGGTGTTTTTTTGGAAGCCAAAGAGTATCCAGAAATTATTTTAGAAGAAAAAAACTTGCAACCCATGGGGTTAAAGGTGGTTAAATTAGATAAAGAAATCTTTAGTAAAGGGCTTCCTTTTAACGCTTATATTGATTTTGATAGTAAAAGCTCTGTGGTGCAGAGCTTGAGCTTTGATGCGTCTGTGGTTGCGGTTTATAAAAGAGAGGGCGAGCAGGTGAAGGCTGGAGATGCGATCTGTGAAGTGAGCTCTATTGATTTGAGCAATTTGTATTTTGAATTGCAAAACAACCAAAATAAATTAAAAATCGCTAAAGATATCACTAAAAAAGATTTAGAGCTTTATAGGGCCGGTGTCATTCCTAAAAGGGAGTATCAAACGAGCTTTCTAGCCAGTGAAGAAATGGGCTTAAAGGTGGAACAACTAGAAAGCACTTTTAAAAGCTTTGGCGTGGATCCTAAAAACCCTAAAGGGCAGTATGGTTTTAGGATTGTGGCTAGAGACAGCGGTCTTTTAGCGTTAGCGCCTAAAAATGTGGGCGAGAAGATTTTGGCTTTCACTAGTTATGTGCGTATTTCAAAAAGCGACGATCTGATCGCTCAAATCAAATTGCCTGTAGGCGTTTCTAAAACCATTAAAAGAGATTCGCCGGTCTATAATGAAGAGGGGGAAAAAATTGGCAAGATCCAAAGCGTTTCGGTGGTGTTAGACAAAGGCTCTAACACGATTTTAGCCACCGCTTTATTAGATGAGGGCAATTACCATGTAGGGGAAATGGTAGAAATGTATATTCAAGGCTCACAGCCCAAAGATTCGGTGCTAATCCCTTCAAACGCTTTAATCAGAAACGGAAAGGATTACCTGGTGTTTGTGAGGACGCCTAAAGGTTTTAGGCCTGTGGCGGTTCAAGTTTTAGAAGAACGCAGCAAGATTTTTATCGTGAGCGCTCAAAATTTACACCCCAATGACAGCGTGGCAGTGGGGTCATTGATAGGGTTAAAAGGCATGATCAACAATTTAGGGGAGGAATAATGCTCGCTTCCATTATTGAATTTTCCTTACGCCAGAGAGTGATTGTGATTGTTGGCGCGATTCTTATTTTGTTTTTTGGGACTTATAGTTTTATCCACACTCCAGTGGACGCTTTCCCGGATATTTCGCCCACTCAAGTTAAAATCATTTTAAAACTCCCCGGCTCTAGCCCTGAAGAAATGGAAAATAACATCGTGCGCCCTTTAGAATTAGAGCTTTTGGGTTTAAAAGGGCAAAAATCTTTAAGAAGTATTTCAAAATATTCTATTTCAGACATTACGATAGATTTTGATGACAGCGTGGATATTTATTTAGCGAGAAATATTGTCAATGAGCGCTTGAGCAGTGTGATGAAAGATTTACCCGTGGGGGTTGAAGGGGGCATGGCACCCATTGTTACGCCGCTATCAGATATCTTTATGTTCACCATTGATGGCAATATCACCGAGATAGAAAAACGACAGCTTTTAGACTTTGTGATCCGCCCGCAATTAAGAATGATTAGCGGCGTGGCGGATGTCAATTCCATTGGAGGCTTTAGCAGGGCGTTTGTGATCGTGCCGGATTTTAATGACATGGCAAGGCTTGGGGTGAGTATTTCTGATTTAGAATCGGCTGTGAGAGTGAATTTAAGAAACAGCGGAGCGGGGCGCGTGGATAGAGATGGCGAAACCTTTTTAGTCAAAATCCAAACCGCTTCTTTGAGTTTAGAAGACATTGGCAAAATCACCGTTTCCACGAATTTGGGGCATTTGCACATTAAGGATTTTGCAAAAGTCATCAGCCAGTCTCGCACCCGCTTAGGGTTTGTCACTAAAGATGGCGTGGGCGAGACCACAGAAGGCTTGGTGCTTTCTTTAAAAGACGCTAACACCAAAGAAATCATCACTCAAGTGTATCAAAAATTAGAGGAATTAAAACCCCTTTTACCGAATGGCGTTTCCATTAATGTTTTTTACGATCGCTCTGAATTCACGCAAAAAGCCATTGCCACCGTTTCTAAAACGCTCATTGAAGCCGTTGTTTTAATCATCATCACGCTTTTTTTATTTTTAGGGAATTTGAGGGCGAGCGTGGCTGTGGGGGTGATTTTACCCTTAAGCTTGTCTGTGGCGTTTATTTTTATCAAACTTAGCGATCTGACCTTAAACTTGATGAGTTTAGGGGGGTTGGTTATCGCTATAGGGATGCTCATTGACTCAGCCGTGGTGGTGGTGGAAAACGCTTTTGAAAAATTGAGCGCTAACACTAAGACCACTAAACTCCATGCGATCTATCGTTCTTGTAAAGAAATCGCCGTTTCAGTGGTGAGCGGGGTGGTGATTATTATTGTGTTTTTTGTGCCGATTCTAACCTTACAGGGTTTAGAGGGCAAGATGTTTAGGCCTTTAGCACAAAGCATTGTGTATGCGCTTTTAGGCACTTTAGTGTTATCCATCACTATCATTCCTGTAGTGAGCTCTCTTGTCTTAAAAGCCACGCCCCATAGCGAAACCTTTTTAACGAGATTTTTAAATAAAATCTACGCCCCTTTATTGGAATTTTTTGTGCATAACCCTAAAAAAGTGATTTTAGGAGCGTTTGTTTTTTTAATCGCGAGCCTTTCTTTATTCCCTTTTGTGGGGAAGAATTTCATGCCCGCTTTAGATGAGGGCGATGTGGTTTTGAGCGTAGAAACCACCCCTTCTATTTCTTTAGATCAATCTAGAGATCTCATGTTAAACATTGAAAGCGCGATTAAAAAGCATGTCAAGGAAGTTAAAACCATTGTCGCGCGCACGGGGAGCGATGAATTGGGGCTGGATTTGGGGGGGTTGAATCAAACCGATACCTTTATTTCTTTCATCCCCAAAAAAGAATGGAGCGTGAAAAATAAAGATGAATTGTTAGAAAAAATCATGGATTCTTTAAAAGACTTTAAGGGGATTAACTTTTCTTTCACCCAACCCATTGAAATGAGGATTTCTGAAATGCTGACAGGGGTTAGGGGGGATTTAGCGGTTAAGATTTTTGGAGATGATATTGGCGAATTGAATAAATTGAGCTTTCAAATCGCGCAAGTCTTAAAAGGGATTAAAGGCTCTAGTGAGGTTTTAACCACGCTTAATGAGGGCGTGAATTATTTGTATGTAACCCCTAATAAAGAATCGATGGCGGATGTGGGGATCACTAGCGATGAATTTTCCAAGTTTTTAAAATCCGCTTTAGAGGGCTTGATCGTGGATGTGATCCCTACAGGGATTTCACGAACCCCAGTGATGATCCGCCAAGAGAGCGATTTTGCAAGCTCTATCACTAAAATCAAAAGTTTAGCCTTGACTTCCAAATATGGCGTTTTAGTGCCTATCACTTCTATCGCCAAGATTGAAGAAGTGGATGGCCCTGTTTCTATCGTGCGTGAAGATTCAAGGCGCATGAGCGTGGTTCGCAGCAATGTGGTGGGGTGCGATTTGAATTCCTTTGTAGAAGAGGCTAAAAAAGTGATCGCTCAAAACGTCAAGCTCCCTCCTAGCTACTATATCACTTATGGGGGGCAGTTTGAAAACCAGCAACGGGCCAATAAAAGGCTTTCTACCGTTATCCCTTTAAGCATCTTAGCGATTTTTTTCATTCTTTTTTTCACTTTTAAAAGCATTCCTTTAGCCTTGCTCATTCTTTTGAATATCCCTTTTGCGGTTACTGGAGGGCTTATTGCGTTGTTTGCGCTAGGGGAGTATATTTCAGTGCCAGCGAGCGTGGGCTTTATCGCTCTTTTTGGGATTGCGGTTTTAAATGGCGTGGTGATGATAGGCTATTTTAAAGAGCTTCTCTTGCAAGGAAAAAGCGTAGAAGAATGCGTTTTATTGGGCGCTAAAAGGCGTTTGAGGCCGGTTTTAATGACCGCTTGCATTGCCGGTTTGGGTTTGCTCCCTTTATTATTTTCTCATAGCGTGGGATCAGAAGTCCAAAAACCTTTAGCGATCGTGGTGCTTGGGGGCTTAGTCACCTCAAGCGCTCTAACCTTACTCCTACTGCCGCCAATGTTCATGCTCATTGCTAAAAAGATTAAAATCGTTTGAATTGAAGGATTTCGCATGCTGGCTTTAGAAATTTATATTGATATTTGCTTGAAAGACGCTTTAATAGATTACTTGTTTGAAAAAGGCTTTGATGATTTTTTTTATGTGGAATGCTATAAATACGCCGCTTCTTCATTGCTTTTAAGCCAAAAAGAACAGGTGAGCGGGCGTAAAGACTACGCTAAATTCAAGCTTTTTTTAAGCGATGAGATCGCTTTATCTCTAGCCCAAGCGTTAAAAAACCAGTTCGCTTCTAAAGAAATGAAATTGTTTTATTCTCAAACGCATGGGTTGTAGAATACTTGTTTAAGCGATAGTTTCTTAAAGTGGGGGAAGGGTTTGAGCTAAAAAGAAAGAAATCGGGCTTTATAAAAAATTTCTACAATCAAATAAAATGTAAGGCAATAAAAATGCTTGAAGCATTTTTTGCAATCAAATATCAAAAGAGCTTGATGTTAATCAAGCGATAATTCTTTAAGCGGTCTTGGGGGATAGGGGGTTTTTAAGGGGGTTAAGGGGGGTTATCGCAAAATCCCCCCTCATCCCCTTAAGGAAAGAAGTTTGACCATATCAAAATGAAAGAAAAAACGAGTTTTTGATTAATAAAAAGAACCTTGAATAGAGTATCAAAATTGAGTATAATGAGAGCCATTAAATAGTGCTAGGAGTTTGTAATGATGATTATTCTTAAAAATCCGCTTTCTCTCTTTCTCTCTCTCTAGTCAGCCGCTTTATCTTTTCACCCCCATATAAACCCATACCCATATAAACCCATATAAACCCTTTTTTAGGGATTTTTTAGGGATTTTTGCGTCTTGTTTAGATTTTAATTTTAACTATAAAGGATTGATGATGGTTTTACGCACGCAAACAAATTTTGTGAAGTTTTTAGAACAGGTTTTAGAAGTTTTAAAAGAAGTGGAGATCGATAAAACAGAATGCTCCACGCTTTTAGCAAGCATTCAAAAACAACAGCTTGTGATACCCGTTGTGGGGAATTTTAGCACAGGGAAAAGCACGCTATTGAACCGCTTTTTAGGCAGTAGCGTTTTGCCTACCGGTATCACGCCAGAGACTTCTTTAGCCACTGAGTTACATTATAGCGCTAATGAACGCATAGAGGCTTTTTCAAACAATGATGAAAAAACAGAGAGTTTTGAACTGAATGAGCGAAGTTTTGAAGCGATTAAAGACAATGCCACGAAGTATTCCTACCTTAAGGTTTATTTGAATAATGAAGCCCTAAAAGATAGCGCTCCTTTAGTGTTTGTGGATATGCCAGGCTTTGATAGCCCTATTTCAAGCCACACCCATGCCATTTTGGAATATTTAGAAAGGGGCGTGCATTTTGTCATTCTCACAAGCGTAGAAGAGGGTAACCTCACTAAACGCATGGTTAGGGAATTAAAAAACCTTTTAGAGTTTGACAAAGGCCTTAGCTTTATTTTGAGTAAAACGAATTTAAGGACGCCTTCGCAAGTGGGAGAAATCTCTCGCTACATTCAAGATCAAATCCAAGATCACCTTGATTTGACAACGCGCCTCATCCATTCCAATAAAGACAATAACGCTCTTTTAGAGGTAGCGGATAAAATAGACGCTGAAAAGCTTTTTAGCGCTTTGTATTTGAAACGATTGAAGTTTTTAAATTCCCAGTTACAAAACAGCTTAAAAAGCATGATTAAAAGCTTTGATTATTCTAAAGAAAAGGCTTTAGAAGAAATACAAGCGTTGGATTTGAGCGTTAAAGACATTGAAAAAACCTATGAAAAATTAAGGGCTAATTTAGAAGAAGAATATTCTAGCGTGGCTGTGGGATCGGTGGTTAAAAAAGTAGTAGAAGAGGTCAGGGAGCAAAAATCCTATTTAGCCTCTTTAACCAACAAGCCTAACGAGTTCAATAGCGAAATAGAAAGCATCATGCAACAAAGCTTGATCAAAAACGCTAAATTAGAGATTGAAAAGATCAACCTTTCTTTTTCAAAAGATTTTTGCACGGAATTTGAAAGCTTGAACAACACGCAGCTTTCTAGCGGTTTTTCTGTGAATTTAGAGCATAGCCTTGAATTAGGGATCAACGCTTTAAGCGTGATTTTAGCCAAGAACCCGGTTACAAGACCTTTCGCGCTGATCTTGCAAGGGTTAAAACCTCTTTTAAAAGAATTATTGACTTTGTTGCCTAATATCATCGCTTCATTCTTTAGAAATGAGGAAAAAGAGCGGGCGAAATTAGAAAATTGGATTGAAGTCAAAGTGATACCAGAGGTTCAATACAAGCTTAAAAAAGTTTTACCGGGCTTGTTTAATGAATGCTTGGAAAATTCCCTAAAAGGTTTAAAAGATCGGTGCGAACTAGAAATCACACATAAAAAACAAGAAATCGCGCTCGCTCAAAAAGAAAAAGAAAAACACTTAAACGATTTAGAAAATCAAAAACAAATCTTAGAAAACAAGATCAACGCTTTAAGCGATCTAGAACAACAATATTTAAAGGATTAATAATGAACGCGCAAGAACTCATCAAAAAAAGCGCTTTAATTGAAAAAGCGCTAAAAGAACAAGGCTTGCAAGAAAGAGCGAAGCCTTTTATGAGCGAAAATTCTGTGATCAAAACCGAAGAGTTAGAGAAAACGCTAAAAGAAATGCAGGCTGAAGATAGGGATCTTAAAGTCGGTATCATCGGGCGCGTGAAAGCGGACAAAAGCTCGCTCTTAAACGCTTTGATTTTTGAGGGTGTAGAGGTTTTACCCAAAGCGGCAACGCCCATGACCGCTAGCCTTACCATTTTAAAATACGCTCAAAATCTGAGCGCTGAAGTGGAGTTTTATAGCCCAAAGGATATTGCAGAGCTTAAAAACGAACATGAAAGGTATGTAAGGGAGTTTAACAGGATTGTTGATGAAGAAGTCAAAAAGCAAAAAGAAAAACAGAGTTTGGCAAATAGGGCTAAAGAGGAAATTAAGAATTTTGGCAACATGCTTAACAGAAACAAAAACCCTGAAGTAGCGCCCAAAGAGAGGGTTTTAAGCGATGAATAAATCAACGAAAGGGCTGAAAGGATCGCTAAAAACGAGTTAGAAAAGGACACAAAGCTCGTTTCATCACACGATCAATACGAAAAAATAAAAGAAAGCGGATCGCTCAACACGAAAAACTTAGATCCGTGCATTCAAGCCAACAGCTTAGAAGAGCTGAATCAAAAGTTGCTCCAATTCGTGGGCGCAAACGGGAAGTTCATGCCCTACACTAAAGCGGTGCGAATTTCTTTGAATAACCCCAATCTTAAAGATTTGGAAGTGATTGACACCCCGGGAGTGAATGATCCCATCGCTTCCAGAGAAGAGCGCACCAAAGCCTTATTGAAAGATTGCGATGTGGTGTTTATCATAAGCCCTTCTAATCAGTTTTTAACGGATAGCGATATGAGTTTGTTTGATAGGGTTTCTAACAAAGAAGGCCTTCAAGAAATTTATTTTGTGGCAAGCCAAGCCGACAGCACTGTTCTTTCTATGAGTGAAGTGGAAAAATCTGGCCAACACCTCCCTACAGCCTTTGAAAACGCGCAAAAAGCCCTTTCATCTCGATTGAATAATATCATGGAAAAGCTGATTGAAAACTACCCTAACCAACGAGAGATTTTTGAAAAAGCAATCAAAAACGGCGTCATTCTGGCTTCAGGGAATTGCTTTAGCATGTATAAAGACTTTAACAACCAAGCTTCTTGGGAAAGAAGCAAAAAAACAGAAGAGTATCACAATGCCTTACGGAATTTAAGAGATTCTTACCCTGACGCTTTTAGTAGCGATGATAAGTCTAAAGAAAGCTTATTGTTTTTAAGCAATATGGGCGCGATTGAAGAGCGTTTAAAAAAAGCCGCCCAAGAGAAAGAAAAAATCATGTCTCAAAAATTGCAAAATTACGCAGAGAGCCAAGCAAACAACCTCCATAAATTCATAACGCAGTTGTTGCAAGATTTGGAAGAAGAAAAAAAGAGGGTTAAAAACGCTGACATTAGCGCTATCAAAGAGCAAATAAGGGCTTATCAAAACCTCTCTGGTAACATTGAAATGAAGTTTAGGGAAGCGTATGAAGAATTTATCTTGCATTTCATCAAAAACACTAGAGATGGCTTGAATGAAACCTTAACGAAAGCTATCCGAACGGCTAAAACGCACTCTAGAGAAGAAGAGGAAGAAGAGCATTATATTGAAAGAGTGAAGCAAGGCGGTTTGGGAGGTTTGGCAAGATGGTTTGGTAGCATTGTTGGTGAAAAAGATTGGGGCTATAATGAAGTAGAACGCACAAGAGCAACCATTAAAGCCGGAGCGGTACTTGATTATTTAACAGAGATGCATGAACGCTGTGAAAGCGCTTTGAATGACAGCGCTAATTCTTTTAAAGTCGTTTTTAGAAAAGAACTCTACGCTAAAGTCTTTAAACAATTGCGCGAAATCATCTCTGATGATTTGATTGATGAGGTGGCTTTCAAAAGAATCGTGGATGCTGTTTTAAATCCCATTGAATTTGAAGAGTTTGATTATGCTGATAAGCTTCCTGGCGAGATAAGGGGGAAAACGGGCTTTTTAAAAGGCGATGAAGCTAATGCTTTCATACAAAGCGTGGAAAATCATGTGAGGAATTTTGAAGCTGAGGCTAAAAAAGATGTGAAAGGCTATATCCAAGGTTTAAGAGAGACTTTAGAAAGGCAAAATTTCGCCAGCGATACGCTTAAAAAACTCCAAAAAGACATGCAAAACTTAAAAAATCAAGTTCAAAACAAAGAACAATCCATCGCTCAATTAGACGCTCAAATCAAGGCTTTAAAGGGGATTTAATGAGCGTTAATTTTTTTAATGACAAATTTAGCACGGCTGAAAACCACCACAATACAGAGGGTTTAAAAGAACGCTACGATCTAATCGCTCGTATTTTAAACGCTAAAACAAACAATGAAGGGCTAGAGGAATACCAGAGCGTCTTGGATAACGAGTTTTTAGAGTTCGCTAGCGGCGTGGATTCGCTCAAAGAAAAGGAAATAGCGTTACTAACGCTCCAAGAAATTAAAAAAGAATTGCAATTAGTGGCGGGCTACCCTAGTTTGTTCCAAAAAACCATCGTTGCGGTGGGGGGAGGGTTTAGTGCGGGCAAATCCACTTTTTTAAACAACTTGTTGGGTTTGAAATTAAAACTCCCTCAAGACTTGAATCCCACCACAGCTATCCCCACTTATTGCTTAAAGGGTAAAAAAGAAGTTTTAATGGGGTTTTCTCAAAATGGGGGCATGGTGGAATTACCACATCTCGCTTTTGACCATCAGTTTTTAGAATCCCTTGGCTTTAATCTCAAAGAAATCATGCCCTTCATGCTTTTGAGCGCTCCTAGCGTGCCTTTTGAATTTTTATGCTTCATAGACACGCCTGGTTTTAACTCCGCCAAGCAAGGCTATACGGATGGGGACGAACAAGCCTCTAAAGAATCCCTAAAGCACGCTAAACACATTTTATGGTTCATTAGTTGCGAGCGTGGGGAACTTCATAAAGATGATTTAGAGTTTTTGCAAGAACTATACGAAGAAGGCAAGCAGGTTTTTATCGTATTGAGTAGGGCTGATAGGCGCACCAAAAGCCAATTAGAAGAAGTCGCTAAGAAAATTAGAGAAACTTTAAAAGATAATGGCATTGAGTTTTTAGGGATTTGCGCTTATAGCGCTACAAGGTATCAAGAATACAAAGAGTTCAGCGAAAAAAGCAAAGTTTTTAACTCGCTTGAGGAATTTTTAATGAAGTTAAATCAAAGGAGCGAGAAACAAAACGAAATTTTAGGCGTTTTATACGAGGTGCATTCCATGTATGAAAAGGCTATTAAGCAAGACGCTAGCCAATTCAAACGCTACCAAAGGGCTTTGCATTCTGTCAAACTGGATTTGATGCAAAAAGGCTTTGATGATTTCAACGATGCTACCTTTAATAAAATTCATTCGCTCAAAAAAGAATTTTCTGAGCAAGAGCAATCCAAAAGAGAGGATTTAGCGCAATTGAACGGAGTGATTGACTTGTTTAAAGATAGCATTGATAAGGTTTTTGATCGCGTGAGCGCTTTCACTTGGGAAAAATACAAAGAACAAAACGACGACGAAGAGGACGATGAAATAAACCGCCGAGAGTTTGAAGAAATCAAAAAAATGGTGTTGTATTTTAGGGATTGGTGCATGTTTCGTTTAGATTGGTATGAATTGAGTGAAGAAGAGATCCAAAAACATAGAGATTGGATGGATGAAGATAATGAATTGATCCAATTAGACTATTCTTTAAAAAATTTGTCAAGGTTTAAAGAATACAAAGAAGATTATGGGGAATATTATCAAGACCACTTAAACGATGAGGAGCTTCAAAATAATTTGCGGGAGTGGAGGCGATCAAAACGGCGGTGATCTAGACCGGATCGTGAAAGGGTTTTTAATGATTTGTTTGGCAAATAAAAAACAGCAATTAAGAATTTAAAAATGCTGAAAGCATTTTTTATAATCAAAATAAAAGAGCTTGCATGAGCAAGCGATAACCCTTTGAAGCGGTCTTGGGGGGTTAGGGGGATACTTAAGGGGGTTAAGGGGGGTGTTATCGCAAAATACCCCCCTATCCCCTTAAGAGAATGAGTTTAAAGTAAAGTAATCAAAAACCCATTTTTTAAAATTTAAAAAATTTTTTAAACTACCTTATTTTTAATCAAAGACAGCGTTTTGATTGTAAGGGCTATTTTAAACTTATTATTGTAAAATGGTGAGTTTTACAATCAATGAGATTAGGAATTTAATGGAAATTGCAGTATTTGGTGGCGGGGCGTGGGGGAGGGCTTTAGCCTTTGCTTTTGGAGAAAAGAATGAAGTCAAAATCATTTCAAGGCGGGATTTAAACGAGCCGCTAAAAAAGCTCAATGACGCTTTGATTTCTAAAGGTTCTGCCCCCATAGAGCAAGTGGATTTACAAAGAGGCTTAAAAGCAGCGCTCTATGTCATCGCTATTAGCGTGCAGCACTTAAGGGAATGGTTTCAAAACGCTTCTTTACCCAAAAACGCTAAGGTTTTAATCGCTTCTAAAGGGATAGAGGTTTTAAATAAGGCGTTTGTGAGCGAGATCGCAAAGGATTTTATCGATCCTAACGCTTTGTGTTTTTTAGCCGGCCCAAGTTTTGCGGCTGAAATCATTCAAGGTCTGCCTTGCGCGCTAGTCATTCACTCTAATAACCAAGCTTTAGCGCTAGAATTCGCCAATAAAACCCCCTCTTTTATCAGAGCCTACGCCCAACAAGACATCATAGGGGGTGAAATCGCTGGCGCGTATAAAAATGTGATAGCCATTGCGGGGGGGGTTTGTGATGGCTTGAAATTAGGCAATAGTGCTAAAGCGAGTTTATTATCTCGTGGTTTAGTGGAAATGCAACGCTTTGGGGCGTTCTTTGGGGGCAAGACAGAGACTTTTTTAGGGCTTTCTGGGGCTGGGGATTTGTTTTTAACCGCTAATTCTATTTTATCTAGGAATTATCGTGTGGGTTTGGGACTAGCCCAAAACAAGCCTTTAGAGGTGGTTTTAGAAGAATTAGGCGAAGTGGCTGAAGGGGTGAAAACGACTAACGCCATTGTGGAAATCGCTAGAAAATACGGCATTTATACGCCCATTGCGAGCGAATTAGCCTTGCTTTTAAAGGGTAAGAGTGTGCTAGAGAGCATGAACGATTTGATCAGACGCGCTTGAAAGGAAAGAGAGCATGCAAGATTTTTCAAGTTTATTATTAAAATTACAAGAGTATTGGAAGAATCAAGGCTGTTTGGTGATCCAGCCTTATGATATTCCTGCAGGAGCTGGGACATTCCATCCGGCCACGCTTTTAAGGAGTTTGGATAAAAAGCCGTGGAATGTGGCGTATGTCGCACCCTCTAGAAGGCCCACTGATGGGCGCTATGGGGAAAACCCTAACCGCTTGGGGAGTTATTACCAATTCCAAGTAGTCATCAAACCCAGCCCTTCTAATATCCAAGAAATGTATTTAAAAAGCTTGGAAGTGTTAGGGATAAACCTTAATGAGCATGATATACGATTTGTAGAAGACAATTGGGAGAGTCCGACTTTAGGGGCATGGGGGCTTGGCTGGGAAGTGTGGCTTGATGGCATGGAAGTTACGCAATTCACTTATTTCCAGCAAGTGGGGGGCATTCCTTGCGACCCTATCCCTGTGGAAATCACTTATGGCTTAGAAAGATTGGCGATGTATGTCCAAAAAGTGGAAAATATCCTAGAGATTGAATGGGCTAAAAAAAATCATGACAGCGTGCGTTACGCGCAAGTGCATTTAGAAAGCGAATACCAATTCAGCAAGTATCATTTTGAAATAGCGAGCGTAACAAGGCTGTTAGAAATGTTTAAAAACGCTCAAGCCGAAGCCTTGCATTGCTTAAAAAACAAACTCCCCTTACCGGCTTATGATTTGGTGATGCTATGCTCGCATTTTTTCAATATTTTAGACGCCAGAAAGGCGATTTCGGTGGCTGAAAGGCAAAATTATATTTTACAAATCAGGGATTTAGCCAAAGGGTGCGCGCTTCTTTATAAAGAGCAAGAAGAAGAAAGAGAAGAGCGCTTAAAAAACGCTTTAACAAAGGCTTAAAATGGCGTTAGTCAAAGAAGTGTTGGGAGTTTTGAACCGCCTTTCGCCTTTTGAACTCCAAGAATTGTGGGATAATAGCGGGTTGAATGTGGGGAGTGGAAATAGCGAGTTTAGCGAGATTGTCGCATGCTTAGAAATCACGCCTAAAATCGCTCTAAACGCCCCACAAAACGCCCTAATCATCACGCACCACCCTTTAATTTTCAAGCCCTTAAAAACGCTTAATGATGAGGCTTATCCGGGGAATATTTTAAAAATCTTAATCCAAAAAAACATTTCAGTCATTAGCATGCACACGAATTTTGACAAAACGCATTTAAACAAGCATTTCGCTAGCGCGCTTTTAGGGTTTGATGGCTTGATGGAAAAAGGTCTTATGTTAGTGAAAGAAAACGCTAATATAGAATTTGATGCGTTGGTGAAAAAAATCAAATCTTCTTTAGGGGTGGGATTATTAGCGTGTGTCAAAAGTTCTCCAATCATTAAAGATTTAGCGTTTGTGTGCGGATCGGGAGCGTCCATGTTTTCTTCTTTAAAAGCGCAAAGCTGTTTGATTACAGGCGATGTGAAATACCATGACGCTATGATCGCTCAATCTTTAGGGATAAGCTTGATTGACGCCACGCATTATTATAGCGAAAGGGGTTTCGCACTCATTGTGGCTGAAATTTTGCATTCTTTTAATTATTTGGTTACAATAGAGAATTTTAAAAACCCCTTGCAAATCATTTAAAGGAAAGCGATGAACACCCACCTCAAACAATTGATTGAAATTTCGCATTTGGATAAAGAAATTGACTCCTTAGAGCCGTTGATCAGAGAAAAACGGAAAGACTTGGATAAGGCCTTGAATGATAAAGAAGCTAAAAATAAAGCGATTTTGAATTTAGAAGAGGAAAAATTAGTCCTAAAATTACAGGTTTCTAAAAACGAGCAAACCCTACAAGACACGAACGCTAAAATCGCCAGTATCCAAAAGAAAATGAGCGAGATCAAATCCGAAAGGGAATTGCGCTCTTTAAACATTGAAGAAGATATTGCTAAAGAACGATCCAACCAAGCCAACAGAGAAATTGAAAACCTGCAAAATGAAATCAAGCACAAAAGCGAAAAACAAGAGGATTTGAAAAAAGAAATGCTAGAGCTTGAAAAATTAGCACTGGAATTGGAAAGCTTAGTGGAAAACGAAGTCAAAAACATCAAAGAAACCCAGCAAATTATCTTTAAAAAGAAAGAAGAACTCGTGGAAAAAACCGAGCCTAAAATCTATAGCTTTTATGAAAGGATCAGAAGATGGGCGAAAAACACAAGCATTGTAACGATCAAAAAACAGGCTTGTGGGGGTTGTTTTATTAGACTGAATGATAAGATTTATACCGAAGTGCTAACGAGTGGGGATATGATCACTTGCCCGTATTGCGGGCGTATTTTATACGCTGAGGGCGCGTATGAAAACAGCGCTCAACCTCCAAAAGAAAGCCAACCAAAAGAAAGTCAAAAAGAAAGCCAAGAATCCGTCTGATTGTTTAAGTTTTTCTACCTTTTATTGTTAACTTTGGGGCATCTTCTTGGTGTGCCTTTCATCTTTTTTTGGAGTTTTAAGGAAAAATACCGCCATTCTTTGAAAGCCCGTTTTTTTCTCAAAGACAATCTTTTAAAAAGCGAGCCGATTTTTTGGTTTCATGCATGCTCTTATGGGGAGGTCAAATCCTTAGAGCCAATCATTCAAGCTTTAAAAGAGTCGATTTTAATCAGCGTTACCACTAATACCGGCTTTGAATTAGCCGCTCAAACTTACCAGCATTCTCAACACATAGAAGTGCGTTACCTGCCTTTTGAAACCCTATTATTTGCATGGAAAAAAAACTTAAAACGCTTAAAAACTTTGGTGGTTACAGAAGCGGAATTGTGGTTTAATGTGTTTGATACGGCTCAAAAATTGGGGGCAAAAACCATGCTCATTAACGCTAGGATCAGCGTTCGTTCTTACCCCAAGTACCAGCGTTTTTCTTTTTTTTATGCGCTTTTATTCAAACGCATTGATTTGATTTTAGCGCAAAGCAAGGACGATCAAAAGCGCTTGTTGAATCTAGGGGCAAAAAAAGTGGTGGATTTTTTGAATATCAAGCGTTTTTCAAAGCCTGTGATCACTTCGTTTTACCCTAAAAACCCAAGCACTTTAAACATTGTTTTAGCCAGCACGCATGAGGGCGAAGAGGAATTGGGGTTAAAAGCGTTTTTAGAATTGAAAAAGACTTTTAAAAACGCAAGGCTCTTTATCGTGCCGCGCCACCCGGAGCGTTTTAAAAGCGTGCGGAATTTGTTGCAAGATATTTTAAAAACGACGCCTTTTAGTTTGGAGTGTTTTTCTTCAAAGGGTTTTGTGGAATGCGATATTTTGTTAGTGGATAGCTTGGGGGAATTGAATAACTTCTACAAAATCGCAGACATTGTCATTTTAGGGGGTTCGTTTGTCAAAATGGGGGGGCATAACCCTTTAGAGCCGGCGTTTTTTAATGCGTGCCTAATCACAGGGGAGTATATTTTCAACCAAGTAGCGTTGTTTGAATTAATCAAGCCTTATAAAATCGTTCCAAAAGAGGATTTGTTAGACGCTCTTTTAGATTACAAAAATTTAGGCGTGGCACGTTTTTTAGAAAATGGGCATGATTTAAACGAATTGCTCGCCTTCATTAAACATTAAAAAGGATAAACATGGAAAAAGCTTATAAAATATTGAGCGTTCAAGAAAACATTTCGCATAAAAAAGCTAAAGCTTTGATCGATTTGGGGTTAGTGAGCATAGGGGGGAAGAAATTGATGGTCGCCAGAAAAGAATTGCCCAAAAACACGTGCTTTAGCGTCCAAAAGGTTGAAAAACCCAGCGTGATTTTTGAAGATGAAAACATTCTAGCTCTTTTTAAACCTCCTTTTATAGAGAGCTATGATTTAGTCTCTTTTTTCAAAGGTTGGGTTTTGTTGCACCGCTTGGATAAAGAAACAAGCGGGGTGATTTTATTGGTGAAAGAAAATTCAGAGTTCCATTTAAAAGCTAAAAAGGCTTTTAAAGACAGGGCGGTTAAAAAGGAGTATTTAGCTCTCGTTCAAGGCATCATAGAAGAAGAGCGAGAAATCAACGCCCCCATTCTTACGATTAAAACCACTAAAGCGTTTAGCAAGATCTCTAAAAAAGGGCAAGAAGCGGTTACAATCATCACGCCCTTAAAAATCATCAATAAAAAAACCCTTTTAAAAGTGGGGATCAAAACCGGAAGAACCCACCAAATCAGAGTCCATTTAAAGCACATCAACCACCCCATTATAGGCGATACGCTTTATAATAACGAGCCAAGTTCAGCCAAACGCTTGATGCTCCATGCGCATAAAATCGCGCTGCTAGGGTATGAATTTGAAGCGATCGCTCCTAAAGAATTTGAAATTTAAGGATGAGCATGAACGCTTGGAATACGATTTATGAACGATTTAACCCCATCGCTTTTAGTCTTGGCGGTATTGATGTGCATTGGTATGGTTTGGCGTATGCGTGCGCGATTGTTACCGCTTTTTACATGGCGTTAAGAATGATCCAAAAAGACCCCAAGCGATTCCCCATTGAAAGGAAGGAATTTGAGAGTTATTTTCTATGGGCGGAGCTTGGCATTGTGCTAGGGGCAAGGATAGGATACATTCTTATTTATGAGCCTAATTCTGGCTATTATTTGACGCATTTTTGGCAAATCTTTAACCCTTTTGATAGCCATGGGAATTTTGTAGGCATTCGTGGGATGAGCTATCATGGGGGGTTGGTGGGGTTTTTGATCGCTTCGTATCTTTATAGCCGTAAGGATTTGAAAAAGCTTTTGATTTATTTGGATTTGATTGCGATCAGCCTGCCTTTAGGGTATGTTTTTGGGAGGATTGGGAATTTTTTAAACCAGGAGCTGGTGGGGAGGGTTGTCCCCAAAGACAGCCATTTAGGGCAAATCATAGGCATTATGGTGGATAATCAATTGCGTTATCCCAGCCAGTTGATTGAAGCGTTTTTAGAGGGGGTTATCGTGTTTTTAATGGTAATGTGGGCTAAAAAACACACCAAAACGCATGGGTTGCTCATTGTGGTTTATGGCTTGGGGTATTCCTTGATGCGCTTTATTGCAGAGTTTTACAGAGAGCCGGATAGCCAAATGGGGGTTTATTTTTTAAATTTGAGCATGGGGCAGATTTTAAGCTTATTTATGGTAATTGTTTCATTAGGGATTTTATTGTATGCTACAAAAAATTCTAAAAAAATAAAGGAAAATCCATGAAATTTTTGGATCAAGAAAAAAGAAGACAATTACTGAACGAACGCCATTCTTGCAAGATGTTTGATAGCCATTATGAGTTTTCTAGCACAGAATTAGAAGAAATCGCTGAAATCGCCAGGCTATCGCCAAGCTCTTACAACACGCAGCCATGGCATTTTGTGATGGTTACTAATAAGGATTTAAAAAAACAAATTGCAGCGCACAGCTATTTTAATGAAGAAATGATTAAAAGCGCTTCAGCGTTAATGGTGGTATGCTCTTTAAAACCCAGCGAGTTGTTACCACACGGCCACTACATGCAAAACCTTTACCCGGAGTCTTATAAAGTCAGAGTGATCCCCTCTTTTGCTCAAATGCTTGGCGTGAGATTCAACCACAGCATGCAAAGATTAGAAAGCTATATTTTAGAGCAATGCTATATCGCTGTGGGGCAAATTTGCATGGGCGTGAGCTTAATGGGATTGGATAGTTGCATTATTGGAGGTTTTGATCCTTTAAAAGTGGGCGAAGTTTTAGAAGAGCGTATCAATAAGCCTAAAATCGCATGCTTGATCGCTTTGGGTAAGAGGGTGGCAGAAGCGAGCCAAAAATCAAGAAAATCAAAAGTTGATGCAATTACTTGGTTGTGATTAAACAAAATCAAAAACTTTTTAACTATAATCAAACCTAAATTAAAGTTTAAGGAGTGGTATTTTGTTTAAAAGAATGGTTTTAATCGCTCTTTTAGGGGTGTTTTCAAGCGTTTCATTAAGCGCTAAGAGTCTTTTAAGAGATGATGGGATTTTAGTCTCTGATTTAAAGGGCATGAAATCAGAATTGTCTGATGCTCCTGCTTGGGTTTTTGAAGACCCTAAAGTCCCCTACGAAGAAATGGGCGTGGCGTATATCCCTGTTAATAATAAATATTTAGGGATTGAGCAAGCGACTTTAAACGCTAAATTGAGCTTGATCGTGGTTTTTCATGAAATCATGTTGAAGTATAAAAAACGCTTCATGGAGCAATTCCACGAGTCCGAGCAAACGGCTACGAATATCAGCTACGCTATCTATAACTACCTAGCGACTAAGATCCAAGTAGCCTACACCTACACGAATTTAAAATCGGAGATAGCTGTGGTGAAAATCAAGCTAGTGGGTTGCCAGATTGAGCAAATCAAAAGGTATTTAAAAGCGAGCGTTGAAAACCTTAACGATAATGAAATCGCTTACATCGCTAAGGTCGCTCAAAAAGAATTTGGTAGCGTTTGCGCTTTAAGGTAGTTTTATAGCATTCTAGCGAGCATGTTTAAGGCATGCTCTACGCTTTTATTTTGAATGCTTTCTCTATTGCCTTCAAAAAAACAGCGATCAATGAAAGCTTGAGATCCTAACTTTTGTGCACCAATGTAAATCGTGCCTACAGGATTAGCCTTGTTCCCCCCATTAGGGCCAGCCACCCCACTGATCGCTAGCGCTAAATCCACTTTAAAATTTAAAAACACGCCTAGTAGCATTTCTTTCACGCATTCTTCGCTATAAACCCCAAAGACTTTTAAAGTCGTGGCATTGACTTTCAATAATTCACGCTTAACCTCTTCACTATAACACACAACACCCCCCATAAAAACCGCTGAAGCCCCGCTAATGGAAGTGAATGCATGCGATAATAACCCCCCAGAGCAGCTTTCAGCCACCGCAATTTTTAAATTTAAAGATTTCAAGCGCTCTATTAAAGCGTTTGCACTTTTTTGATGATCGTCTAATTCCACGATATTGGAGTTAAAAAGCGTTTGAAGATAAACTTTCGCTTGTTTGATATTATCGCCTTTTAATTCAATGCAATCTTCTTTGACTTGAGCGGTGATTTTCAATCGTTTCAATTCTTTTTCAATCAAAATAAAACCGCTCTCATTATCCATATTCAAAAATTTAAATTTCATTTTTAACCTTTCAAAACCCTAAATTCAGCGTGCGCCATAATTCTTCCACTTCTTCTAATTCTAAATCAATCGTGCTTTGAGTGTGAAAAAAAGCTTGGATTTTTTCTAAATCCAGGCTTTTAGCTTTCAAACAAGAGGGGTGCGCTAAAATAAACCCTTGCGCTAAAGCGACAGAATTTTCTAATTTTTTATCGCATAAAAAACAAGAATGATAACTTTGCAAGCGCCCTTCAAAATTCAAAAGCGTTGCATACATTTCTAAAATCACTCTTAAGGGGTGCTGCTTGGAGAGTTTGCTAGCCCCATCATCTAAAGTGTCAAAATAGATGCTATCCAAAGAATGCACGCCCTCTAAATGTTTGAACAAAAGAGTGCAAAAGCGTTGCCAGAAAAACAAGCGCTCCATTTCTCTTTCCCAAATATAGCCTAAATGCAAAATATTCCTTAATTTGGGTAAAAACTTATCATCGTTTTCTTCTTCAAAATCAATTTTACGCCCCACATTCAGCACGCTGTGGCGTTTGCCATAGAAACGATAGAGGGTTTTGAGCTGGTTTTTGGTTAAAACGCGCACAATCAAATCTTCATCTCTTATGCTTTGTGTTTGTAAAAGAAACCCTTGCATCGCTACTCTTAAACTAATTTTGTTTTATTATAAGCAAAACTTGGATACAATCCTAATAAAACTGCAAAATTAAGGAAAAACATGGGATTTGCAGATTTCTTTAAAAATTTTAAGATCAATAAATTGCGGACAGCACCAAGTAAGGAAGAACAGCCAAGCCATTGGGTGAAATGCCCTAAATGTTATGCGTTAATGTATCATAAAGAAGTGTTTGGTAAATACAGCGTGTGTTTGAAATGCCATTACCATTTCCGCATGAATGCGACTGAAAGGATTGAATTTTTATGCGATGTGGGGAGTTTTGAAGAGTTTGACAAGCACTTACGGCCTAATGATCCTTTAAATTTCGTGGATAAAGAGAGTTATAAACAACGCATTAAAAAATACGAAAAAAGGACTAACCGCCCAAGCTCCGTGATCAGCGGTGAGGCTAAAATCAACCGCATGCCTTTGCAGATCGTGGTGTTTGATTTCAGCTTTATGGGGGGGAGTTTAGGCTCTGTGGAGGGCGAAAAGATCGTAAGAGCGATCAATCGCGCGGTCGCTAAAAGAGAAGCGTTATTGATTGTTTCAGCGAGTGGGGGGGCTAGGATGCAAGAATCCACTTATTCGCTCATGCAAATGGCTAAAACGAGTGCGGCTTTGAACCGATTGAGTGAGGCCAGACTCCCTTTCATTTCGCTCTTAAGCGATCCCACTTATGGGGGCGTTAGCGCGTCTTTTGCGTTTTTAGGGGATCTCATTATCGCAGAGCCTGGGGCGATGATAGGTTTTGCAGGGCCTAGGGTGATTAAACAAACCATAGGGGCGGATTTGCCTGAGGGCTTTCAAACGGCGGAATTTTTATTAGAGCATGGCTTGATTGATATGATTGTGCATAGGAAGGATTTGAAAAAAACTTTGAGCGATCTCATCGCTATGATGACGCATAAGACTTCAAAGATTTTTTAAAGTTTTAACATTGATGCGTTGCGTGGTGTATTCTATCGCTAAAAGTTCGCCCCTAGAGTTAGTGAAAATCTATCAAAAGCAATGCAGGCAGTTTGATTGCGAGTTGGAATTAGTGGATTTGTTCCCTAAAAATACCGCCAACGCTCAAAAAGTTTCTAAAGAACTCGCTCAAAAAAGCTACTCTCTAGCCTTTGAGCCGTATTTAAACCCTAAGGCAAAAAATATTGCTTTACACCCTAAAGCTCAAAGGGGCGATAGCTTTGCGTTTAGTAAAATGTTAGAAAATCATCTTAATATTAATTTTTTTATCGCTGGAGCGTATGGGTTTGAAGAAAATTTTTTAAAAGATTGTCAAGCTTGGAGTTTGAGCGAGATGACTTTTAGCCATGAAGTGGCTAAAATTGTCTTATGCGAGCAAATCTATAGGGCTTTAAGCATTATTTTTAAGCATCCATACCATAAATAGGAGGCGTGCATGCGTTTTTACATTATCTTTACATTTTTGTTCATTGTGGGTTTTGGCGTGTTTGTTTATAGTATTGATCCACAAGCTTACGCCTTCAATTTAGGGAGTTACAGCTTTAATCTTCCCATTGCGGTATGGCTTATGGGCGTTTTAGGCATGTTCGCTTTTTTTTCATGGGTTTTTTTATTCAAACACAATCTCAGCCACAAAATCCGCTTATACCACGAAAAAAGGGATTTTGACAAATTGCTCAAACAAATCCTATCCCAAGACACTCAAAAGACTTTTTTAAAAACGAAATTTAAAAGCGATCTCGCTAAAAACCTCTCTCAAATTTTAGCCCGCTATGATTTAAAGGCTGATTTAAACACGCCAAATAGCGGGTGCGAAAAAGTGGATAACCTTTTTAAGCATTACCACAATATAGAAAATAACACTCTTGAGCCTAAAGATCACGCTAAGCACTCTCTGGCCTATGAGCATGCTTATTTTTCTAAACGCTTGAAGGCTTTCATCCATAACGATTTGAAAAACGCCTTTGAAGTTTTAACAAACGCGCAAATCCCTTTGGAATTACGCCGCTACGCTTTTATAGAAATTGCCCAAAAAGGCAGCAAAAAAGAGGTTTTGAAGGCTTTGAATGCGATGCAAGATAACTTGGATAAAGAGTGCGTGAAATCTTTTTTAAAAGCCTTTTTTGAAAAATCTTTAAACACGGACACTTTAAAGATTTCAGAGCTTTGCAAAAGGGTGGGTTATGACAAGAACGATTATTTACAGCTCGCGCAAAAAGCGCAAAAATTTCTTGTCCCTGATCAATGGTTCCAATTTTTTGAGATTTTAAGCCAAGAAGACGATAAGGCGCAAAAAGCCTTTCTATTCGTGTTGTTAGAATTAGAAATGAACGATCTCGCTAAGGAGCATCTAGCGGTTTTATCCTTTGAAGAATACATGCTTTTAAACGCTTACATGGATTTGAAACAAGAGCATAAAAAAGCTTATAAGTTAGAAGCGTTTTTGTAGGGGGTTTGTTTTGCTTCAACTTTAGGGCAGATTAGATGGTTACAAAGAAATTAATCATCAAGGAATGGGCTAATTGAGTCGCTTTTAGCGCCAAATGATAAGAGGAAAGAGAGTGATGCTTTTTAAACCTAAACTAATCCTAAAAAGAAACAATTAAAGCCAAAAATACGCTATAACCCACCATAAAAAGTTTTAGTAACCCATTTTGATGAAAACAGAGCCTTTTTATTTTTAAGTTTTTTATGAATTTTATCCGTATTTTAAAAATACTTTGCTCAATCAATACAACAAAAAGAGTTTTAAGAAGATTTAAAAAAGGGCTAAAAAATAAATTTGTGCTTTTGAAAGATGATATTTTAAAAGATGATAAGGGTATTAAAGAATACCCCAAATAACGCTTTAAAAACGCACCACCATAGTGGCCATGTATGAACCTGATTTGAAGTTGCTAGGAGCGCCTTCAGGCAATTTGATATGGAAATACTTTTGACAACCATTAACCGCTTTTTCATAATTTTTAGTGAAAGAATGATGATGGCGGTTTTCTAAAGGCCCTTTCATGTGTTTGCTCGTCAACGCAGAATGCTTTAATTTGACAAACAGAAGCAAGTTTTCACCGAACAACGATTTCATCGTAAAAGCGAACGCTCGCTTATAAAATGTCCGTTTGTCAATATCAATCCCAATCATCCCACTTCCAGCCGAATAGACCAAAGGTTTTGAATACAACTTCAGATCATCGCCATTCAAAACGCTTAAAAAAATCCCTAAACTTATTAGTGTCCTAACCCCATTTTCTTTCCTTAAGATATAACATTATCCGTATGTTTAACAGATAAGGAAATTTAACCTAAAACACCTTAATGGTTGATTAAAAAATTAAAAAAATGTATTTTTTAAAAAAGCGTTACGATTTAGAGATTTGTGAAGATTTTTATAATTGTATAGTTATTTTTGAATAACTTTTTTAAATTGATTGATAATGAGATAAGACTCTTTTTTTAATCCAATAGGGATCGCTAAAACCTTATTTTAATTTTAAAAAATGGGATTTTTAAATTTTTAGGTCAATACCCAATTTAAGTTTTTAGTTTTCACCATACAACCTTTTTAAAAGATAAAACACCCCCACAAGCAAAGCCACACCGATTAAAAGAGCGAGCGAGCGCGAATGCATAAAACTTGCCACCCCCAAACTCACCGCGCTGCAAAGCATCGCAATAGTCGCATAAGGGAGTTGCGTGATGAAATGGCTTTGCACCGAACACCCAGCCCCTGCAGCCGATAGTATAGTCGTGTCAGAAATGGGGCTTGTGTGATCGCCATAAACCGCGCCTGAGAGGATCGCTGAAACAATCAAAATAATATCGCTTTCATTGGCCATGCCCGCTCCAATGGGCAGCATGATCGCAAACGCTCCCCAACTTGTGCCGGTAGAAAAAGCGATAAACCCAGAGATTAAAAAAAAGATTAAAGGCATATACACGCCTCCCCCATTATTTAAAAACCCCTTGCTGATGTGGGCCAAGTAAAGCCCTGTTTGAGCGTCATCTCTAATCACAGGCCCGATAGCCCAAGCGAGCGTTAAGACTAGTATCGCTGGCCCCACACTCTTAAAGCCATCCAACACGAGTTTAAAAAAGCTCCCTTTTTCTAAAAACTTATAAGCTAAAAGATAAGTAACAATGAGCGAAAACAGCCCCCCATAAAAGAGCGAAAAACTCGCATCAGTGTTTTTTAAGACCACTCCTGTATAAAAAATCAATGATGAAATGGACACAATCAATAATAAAATAGAAAGGGGTAATAAACTCAAGGGGGCCAGTTTTGAAGAACTTTCTTCTTGTTCGTTATAAAAATCCTTCACGCCTATGTTTTGATACTTTCTCATGCTAGGGAGGTTGATTTGCCATAAAATGGTGAGAAAGACTGCAATGAGTGCAAAAATCGCATAATAATTACTGCTTAAGCTTTGCACAAGCACCGAAAAACTATCTTTTAATAAGGGCGAGCTGTCGTTATTCATGATCCCCATAATATACGCCCCCCAGCTAGAAATGGGGACTAGCAAGCACACCGGCGCTGAAGTGGAGTCTATAATATAAGCCAAGCGCTCTCGTGTGGAGTTATGAGCGTCGTTTAAAGACTTTGAGATTTGCCCCACGGTTAGGGCGTTAAAATAATCATCTACAAAAATAATGATGCCTGAAAAAAAGGCGATAAATTCGGGGGTTTTGGCGTTTTTTGAGTATTTTTTAGCTTTTTTGACAAAGTTCTGCACGCTACCGGATTTTAAAATCACCTGGCTTAAGACGCCTAAAAAGATTAAAAACCCAAAAACATAAAGGTTGGAAAGATTGAAATGAAGCCCTTTTTCTGGCTCGTAAGTGTAAAAAACGGAAGTGATTTTATGATAAATATATTCTACGAGTTGGGAAAGGTGTAACGAATGCATTAAAACAGCGCTCACTAAAATGCCCACAAACAACGAGAGCACGACTCTTTTAGTAAAAACCACCATTAAAATAACGCTAAGAGGAACAATAAGGCTTGATGCTGATAATCCCACCGAATAAAATCCTTTAAACTAATCCTTAAATTTCAATTAAAAGAGACAATCAATATTCACAAAATTCTTTGTTAAAAGAAGAGATGAATTTGCCAAAACAAATCGCTTAAAAGATTTTAATCAAGTGGCCGGGAGAGAGGGATTCGAACCCCCGGAGGTATGACCCTCAACGGTTTTCAAGACCGCCGCTTTCAACCACTCAGCCATCTCCCGCTATTTTCATAAAAGTCCCTTGCAAAAGTCCCTAAATGACTACAATAAATGGAGGCGACACCCGGATTCGAACCGGGGAATCAAAGTTTTGCAGACTCATGCCTTACCACTTGGCTATGTCGCCTTAAATTTTAACACTAGCGTATTCAAAAAATAAAATCAAATCGCACTCAAAAATGGTGCCCAAAGCCGGACTTGAACCGGCACGGTATTGCTACCGAGGGATTTTAAGTCCCTTGTGTCTACCAATTCCACCACCTGGGCAAACTAAATAGAAACCATGCTCTAGAAGTTAAATCAAAATATGGAGCGGGAAACGGGGATCGAACCCGCGGCCCCGACCTTGGCAAGGTCGTGCTCTACCACTGAGCTATTCCCGCACTCTTTATTCAAAAAGACGATTGTCATTGTATCTAAACTCAATAATAAAAGTCAAGGGCTTATGAAAAATTTCAAAACTGATTTTAAAACCAATCAAAACAGCCAAAATCCCTTTTATTTAAAAAATGAACAATGAATGTTTTGAGTTTCCATTCAAACAAAACCCGTTCAAGAGTTTCTAAATATGGGTAAAAAATATACAATACCTTATAATAAGATGAAAATTCATGGCGTTTTGCACTCATTTTTTACTTCTTTTTAATTTGATTGCATAATAATAGCTGACATAACACATAATCATAGGAGTTTCAATCATGAAAGAAGTCATCCATTCAACGCTAGCCCCAAAGGCTATAGGCCCTTACTCTCAAGCTATCGCTACTAACGATCTTGTTTTTGTCTCTGGGCAATTAGGCATTGATGTAAGCACCGGCGAATTTAAAGGCACGGATATTCATTCTCAAACCACGCAATCCATGGAAAATATCAAAGCGATTTTAAAAGAAGCAGGGTTAGGGATGGATAGCGTGGTTAAAACGACTATTTTATTGAAAAGTTTAGACGATTTTGCGGTGGTGAATGGAATCTATGGGAGTTATTTTACAGAGCCTTATCCGGCCAGAGCGACCTTTCAAGTGGCCAAACTGCCTAAAGACGCTTTAGTAGAAATTGAAGCGATAGCCATTAAGTGATCTTATTAAAGGGACTATCAGCATGAAAAAAGAAGTCGTGGTAATCGGCGGTGGGATTGTAGGGCTTTCTTGTGCGTATTCTATGCACAAGTTAGGGCATAAGGTTTGCGTGATTGAAAAAAGCGATGGCACGAATGGCACTTCTTTTGGGAATGCTGGGCTTATTTCTGCGTTTAAAAAAGCCCCGCTCTCATGCCCGGGTGTGGTGTTAGACACCCTAAAGCTCATGCTCAAAAACCAAGCCCCTTTAAAATTCCACTTTGGGCTTAATTTAAAGCTCTATCAATGGATTTTAAAGTTTATGACAAGCGCGAACGCCAAATCCACGCACCGCACCATGGCGTTGTTTGAACGCTACGGGTGGCTGAGTATTGATATGTATCATCAAATGTTAAAAGACGGCATGGACTTTTGGTATAAAGAAGACGGGCTTTTAATGATCTACACTTTAGAAGAAAGTTTTGAAAAAAAGCTTAAAACTTGCGATAACAGCGGCGCTTATAAGATTTTGAATGTGAAAGAAACCAAAGAATACATGCCTGTTGCTAATGACAATATCTGTGGGAGCGTGCTTTTGACCGAAAACGCGCATGTGGATCCGGGCGAAGTGGTGCGCTCTTTACAAGAATATCTACAAAATGTTGGCGTGGAGTTCCTCTATAACGAAGAAGTCATTGATTTTGAGTTTAAAAACAACCTTATTGATGGCGTTATCACGCATAAGGAAAAAATCCAAGCAGAAACAATCATTCTAGCCACTGGGGCTAACCCCACTCTCATTAAAAAAACCAAGAACGATTTTTTAATGATGGGGGCTAAAGGCTATAGCATCACTTTTAAAATGCCTGAAGAATTAAAGCCCAAGACTTCTTCTTTATTTGCGGATATTTTCATGGCAATGACCCCACGAAGAGACACTGTAAGGATCACTTCTAAACTAGAATTAAACACCAACAACGCCCTCATTGATAAAGAGCAAATCGCTAACATGAAAAAGAATTTAGCCGCTTTCACGCAGCCTTTTGAAATGAAAGACGCCATAGAGTGGTGCGGTTTTAGGCCCTTAACCCCTAATGATATTCCTTATTTGGGCTATGACAAACGCTATAAAAACTTAATCCATGCGACAGGGCTGGGGTGGCTTGGCATCACTTTTGGCCCGGCCATTGGTAAAATCATCGCCAATTTGAGCCAAGACGGAGCGAATGAAAAAAATGCCGATATTATGCTTTTTTCTGCATTTTTTAGGGACTAAGGAATTTCTTTTTTAAACCCTAGTTTATTGAGGAGTTTTTATGGAAACGATTGATTCGGTGGTGCGTTTATTATCTAATTTGGTGTGGGGGATTCCCATGCAAATTTTATTGGTAGGCACCGGTTTGTTTTTAACCTTCTATCTTAGGGGTTTGCAATTCAGTAAGATTTTTTATGCGATCAAAATCCTTTTTGACAAAGAGTCCCAATCTAAGGGCGATATTTCGCAATTTTCCGCTCTCATGCTTTCTTTAGGAGCAACCGTAGGCATTGGGAGTATCGTAGGCGTAGCGACCGCTATCAGCATCGCAGGGCCAGGAGCCGTGTTTTGGATGTGGGTTACTGGGCTTGTTGGCATGGCGACTAAATATTCTGAGGGGATTTTAGCGGTGAAATACAGGGAAAAAGGGGCGTTTGGATACAACGGAGGGCCCATGTATTACATCAAAAACGGCCTTAACATGCCCAAACTCGCCATGGCGTTTGCGATTTTTACGATTATTGCGAGCATTGGTACCGGTAACATGACGCAATCCAATGCGGTTTCTTCCATTTTGAGCGAACAAGCGAACCTGCCTACTTGGGTTTCAGGCTTATTGCTCACTCTTTTAACCGCTGTTATTGTCATAGGGGGGATTAAATCCATTGGTAAATTCACTTCCTACTTAGCTCCTATTATGGTGCTTTTATATTTGATCGCTATCATTTATATTATTGTTAGCCATTTTGATTTAACCCTTCAAGCGATCAAACTCATTTTTGAAGAAGCCTTTAACCCTAAACCCGTTGTGGGCGGAGCGAGCGGCGCGTTGGTAGCAACGATGATAAAAACGGGCGTGGCTAGGGGGTTGTATTCTAATGAAGCGGGGTTAGGGAGCTCAGCCATTATTGCCGCGAGCGCTCAAACGCGCCACCCGGTGCGTCAAGCCTTAGTGTCCATGCTCCAAACCTTTATTGTAACTTTAATAGTGTGTTCGGCAACAGCGAGCGTGATTTTAATGGCTCCAGAATACAACACCTTGCTCCCTAATGGGGAAAAATTAAGCGCTAATTTGCTCACTCTAAAAAGCACGGAGTATTTTCTAGGCTCGTTAGGGGCGGTGGTGATTTTTACAACCATGATCTTTTTTGCCTACTCTACGATTATTGGTTGGGCTTATTATGGGGAAAAATGCACTGAATACGCCTTTGGTGAAAAAAAAGTGAAATATTACCGCTTGATCTTTTTAGCGAGCGTGATGGTGGGGGCTATGGCTAAAATTGATTTTGTGTGGAATTTAGCGGATCTTTCTAACGGGCTTATGGCTATCCCTAATTTAATCGCTTTGATTTTATTGCATAAAGTGGTTTATTCTGAAACTCGTTGGTATTTTAGCAAGCATTCTAACAAGTAAGATGGCATGTTAAAAAGGGCGAGTTTTGTAGAAGTGAATACCGCTTCTTTAAGGCATAATTTTAATGCAGTCAAAAGCATTGTCCCTAAAGACGCCCACATCATGGCGGTTGTTAAGGCGAACGCTTATGGGGCAGGGGCAATAAAAGCGAGCGAAATTTTCTTACAAGAAGGGGCTAATTATTTAGGGGTAGCGGCCTTAGATGAAGCTTTAGAGTTGCGCTCTCATTTCCCTAAAACCCCCATTTTGATCTTAGGCTATAGCCCTAATTCTAACGCTTCCATGCTGATTGATAACGATTTGAGCGCTATGGTTTTTAGCCTTGAACAAGCGGAAGTTTTTTCCCAAATGGCTTTAAAATCTCAAAAACGCTTAAAAGTGCATCTCAAAATTGATACTGGCATGCACCGCTTGGGCTTAGAGCCTAATTTTAAAAGCATAGAAACCATTAAAAAAATCCGCGCTTTAAAAGGTTTGGAAATAGAGGGGATATTCACGCATTTAAGCAACGCTGATGCTAAGATTAAAACCCATGCTAAAAACCAAATGAAAGCCTTTAACGCTTTTTTAGAGCAGCTTTTGGATCAAAAAATAGAGTTCCAATACCGCCATGCTTATAATTCCGCCGGCATCCTTTCTTTGTGTAATGGGAATGAAAATCGTTTGTTAAACCTCTATCGCCCAGGGATCATGCTCTATGGTTTTTACCCCTCTAATGAAATGAAAGAATCATGCCCAACCATCTTGAAAAATGTTATCAGCCTGAAAGCGCAAATCGTTCAAATCAGAAGCGTTAAAAAAGGCGAATTTATTGGCTATGGCGAGCATTTTTATACCAATGAAGAGACTTTAGTGGGCGTTTTAGCACTAGGGTATGCGGACGGGTTAATGCGCACTTTAGGCAATCGCATTCAAGTAGCGATCAATAACCAACTAGCCCCCCTGATTGGCAAGGTGTGCATGGATCAGTGCTTTGTCAAACTCAATAATATTCAAGCCAAAGAGGGCGATGAGGTCATCTTGTTTGGGGATAAAAGCGCTAATGCTAATGACGCAAGCGAAATCGCCACGCTTTTAAACACCATTGCTTATGAAACCATCAGCACTTTGTCCAAACGCTTGGAGCGTGTCTATATTTAAAATCAAACCATGCAAAATTTTTATTTTGTGTTAGAATGCTTGAAAAAATTTAGGATTAAAATATAAAATGAAAAAAGTTTTATTTTTATTAGTAATAAGCTTTTTTGGGGGTTTTTTGAACGCTTCTAGCCTGTATGAAAAACTTATCAATAAAGAAACGATCAGCGTTGGCACAGAAGGCATTTACCCCCCTTTCACTTACCATAATAAAGAAGGCAAGCTCACCGGCTATGATGTGGAAGTGGCTAGGGAGTTGGCTAAAGAGCTTGGCGTGAAAATCAAATTCCATGAAACTTCATGGGATATTATGCTGACAGGTTTGAAATCGGGGCGTTTTGATATGGTCGCTAATCAAGTGAGTTTGACGACTAAAAAACGCCAAGCGGCTTTTGATAAAAGCTTGCCTTATAGCTATTCAGGCACGATCATGCTCGTTAGAAAAGATGAAAACCGCATTAAAGACATTAAAGACATCAAGGGTTTGAGAGCGGCTAACACTTTAAGCTCCACTTATGGGGAAATCGCTTTTAAATACGACGCTCAAATCGTTTCGGTGGATTCTATGGCGTAAGCTTTGTTGTTGGTGGCGCAAAAACGAGCCGATTTGACCTTAAATAGTTCTTTAGCAATCTTAAACTACCTAAACACTCATAAAAACAACCCCTTTAAAATCGCATGGGAGTCCCAAGAAAAAGATGGGAGCGCTTCCTTTGTTATTAACAAGCACCAAGAAAAAGCCTTAGAGCTTATCAACCAGGCGATGCAAAGATTGATCAATAAAGGGGTTTTAAAACGCTTAGGCGAACAATTTTTTGGAAAAGATGTCAGCCAACCATAATCTGTCTTTGTTTTTTGAATCTTTAGATTTGAACAAGGAGCGTTTGGAATTACTATTAGAGGCTTTCTACCCCATGCTAAAAGCCGCTTTTTGCATTTCTTTGCCTTTAGCGATCATTTCTTTTATTTTAGGCTTATTGATTGCTATTGTGGTGGCTCTCATTAAAATCGCGCCCCCTAAACGTTTCATTCATAAGGCTTTATTAGCGGGCGTGAATTTCTATGTCTCGCTCATTAGAGGCACGCCTTTATTGGTCCAAATCGTGGTGGTGTTTTATGGTTTGCCCGCCCTTGGGGTTTATATGGATCCAATCCCGGCAGGCATTATTGCGTTTTCTTTTAATGTGGGGGCATACGCTTCAGAGACTTTAAGGGCGAGCTTTCTTTCTGTCCCTAAAGATCAATGGAATTCAAGCTTGAGTTTGGGTTTGAATTACTTGCAAACCTTTTGGCATGTCATCTTTTTTCAAGCGCTCAAAGTCGCCACGCCAAGCCTGAGTAACACTTTCATCAGCCTTTTTAAAGAAACTTCTTTAGCTTCTGTGGTAACTATCGCAGAGGTTTTTAGAATCGCACAGCAAAAAGCGAACGCCAGCTATGACTTTCTGCCTATTTATTTGGAAGCCGCTTTGATTTACTGGCTTTTTTGCTTGGTTTTAGAAGTGATCCAAAAGCGCGTGGAAAAAATCTTAAATTAAGTTGGCTCAATTTAATATTTGATTATAATACAGCCTAAATAAAAACAAGGAGATTCTCATGAGTATGTTTTTAGATAAGAGCATTAAAGAAGTGGTAGATGAATTGAATGTTCGTTATTTTTTGCCTGACATTCAGCGTGAATACGTGTGGCTCAAAAAAGCCGATGAAAAAAGATAGAGCAACTTTTTGATTCCATTCTTAGGGGCTATCCTATTGGCTCTTTTTTATTTTGGAAATTACAAAAGGAGGATATAGCCAAGAGCGGCGAACAAGATGAGAATAAACTCAATTTCTAACTCTATCAATTCATTACAAACTACGATGAGCGAAAGTCTCACAATGAAAAAATCCGTATTGAACAAATCAAGCGTGATGATTTGTATATCGTCCTAGATGGCCAACAACGCTTGACCTCTCTTTATATCGGGCTTAAAGGCACTAGAACGCTTAGGAAAAAGTGGGGTAGAAACGATAACGCTTATGAAGAGAAGCGTTTGTATTTGAACTTGAAACACCAGCCAAACATGGACAACCCAGAAGACAATTACGAGTTTGAATTTCATGCTCAAAAGCCTGAAAACGATAAAAAACATTTTTGATTTAAGGTGGGGGATATTTTAGAGTTGGAAAGTGTTTGGGATTATGCACAAGAACATGATTTAAAAGGTGATAGATTGAAATTATTAGAAACACTAAACAAAGCTTTTCACGACAAACAACTCATTTCATTTTTTGAAGAAACAGAAAAAAATCTTAATAAAGTTTTAAATATCTTTATCCGTGTCAATAGCGGCGGGGTCAAGTTAAGCTATTCTGATTTATTGATGTCTATTTTGACAGCAAGTTTTTCAAGCGATATTAGAGAAAAAATGAATGAGCTAGTAGATACTTTAAAAGATAAAGGTTTTCCAAATGTGGGGAAAGACCAGGTGTTAAAAACTTGCTTGCTTCTCATTGGTAAAGACACTACTTTTGAATTAAAAATTTTAATAAAAAAATATCAAAGAGATTGAAGAAAATTGGGAAAAAATCACATATAGCATTTATAATGCTGCAGAACTATTAGAAACTTTTGGTTATGCCAACTATCTGGGTTCGGCTTATATTTTATCCAGTTTAGCCTATTTTTATTTTTTAAATCCAAAAATGAATGAGAACGATAAAAAACAAGCCCGAAAATTTGTCCGTAACGCTCAAATCACGAGTTATTTTACTCCTTCAACGGATACAAAATTAAACAACATAGCCAATAGCATGAAGGATGTGAAAACCTTTGAATCATTCAACCACAATTTAGCCAAACACCAAACATGGCCTTTAAAAATCACTAACGATATGATAGAAGAGATGGTGTTGTATTCTCAATACGGCAATTCTCAAGTCTTTCCTATCTTGCAAATCTTATACCCACACCTGAAGTATAAAACCACCACTTTTCATATAGACCATATTTATCCAAAGTCCAAGTTTAAAAAGGAAAATAAAAAATTAAATAAAGATTTCTATAAGTGGGGGAATTATTTATTCAATCTCCAGCTTTTAGAAGGTACAGAGAACAAGGTTAAAAAGAATAAAGACCCCGAAAGTTGGCTCAAAGAAAAATATAAAGATGAGCAAGCCATAGAAGAGTATAAAAAAGAAATTATATTGACCCTACTCTAAAATTAGAATGGGAAAATATAAAAGAATTTCGTGAAAAAAGAGAAGAAGCTATCATTAAAACATTAAAAGAAGTGTTATTGCCCAAGTCTTCATAGGAGTGTTTTTGTGGCTGATATAATCGGGTAAAGCGTTTTGACAAAATGGGTAAAACAAAATTTAAACTCGTTTAAGTGGTGTTTAATGATAAAAAAGATAGAATAACCCATTTTTTGAACGCTAATCAAATTTCATTTAATGCTTATCATCTAAAAAATGCTCTTAAGGTGTGAGGTAGTTATATAAAATCAATCTTATCCATCTTAGTTTCAAAATGAAAAATTTAAAACAGGGCGATAGCCTTATTGAAAGGATAATCAATAAAACATTTAGGCAAAAAAGAGGTAAGAACCTTAGGGTTATCTTCGCTTGGGGGGACTTTAGAATTTTACGATTTTATCATCTTTGTATTTTTTACAAGCATCATTGCCAAACACTTTTTCCCGAACACGCTTAGCCCTATTTGGTCTGAAATCAACACTTATGGTATCTTTGCTGCAGGCTATCTAGCGCGCCCGCTTGGCGGCATAGTGATGGCCCACTTTGGAGATAGATTCGGTCGTAAAAACATGTTCATGCTCTCTATTTTATTGATGGTGATCCCAACCTTTGCGTTAGCTTTGATGCCAACTTTTAATGATTTGGTGGGTTTTGGCGTTGATAGCATGGGACTTAGTCTAAAAAACGCTCATTATCTTGGTTATATAGCTCCTGTTTTTTTGGTGTTTGTTAGGATTTGTCAAGGCGTTGCTGTGGGTGGTGAATTGCCTGGCGCTTGGGTTTTTGTCCATGAACATGCCCCGCAAGGCCAAAAAAACACTTATATCGGTTTTTTAACCGCTTCCGTAGTTTCTGGGATTTTGCTTGGGAGTTTGGTTTATATTGGGATTTACATGGTTTTTGACAAGCCTGTTGTTGAAGATTGGGCTTGGAGGGTTGCCTTTGGGCTTGGAGGGATTTTTGGTATCATTTCTGTCTATTTGAGGCGCTTTTTAGAAGAAACTCCCGTTTTTCAGCAAATGAAGCAAGACGATGCCTTAGTTAAATTCCCGCTTAAAGAGGTGTTTAAAAACTCTCGCTTTGGTATATCAATCTCTATGCTTATCACTTGGGTTTTAACCGCTTGCATTTTGATTTTTATCCTTTTTGTTCCCAATTTTACCCTTACGCATCCCAATTTTCATTTCACTCCGTTTGAAAAAACCTATTTTCAAATTTTAGGACTTGTTGGTATTGTAAGTTCTATTGTTTTAACCGGGTTTTTAGCCGATAAAATCAAACCGCACAAAGTTTGCATGGCTTTTAGCGCGGCCTTTGCCTTTTTTGGCTTTTTATTCTTTAGAGAATTTTATTCTAATACGCCAAGTTTAGTCAATACCATAGTTTTATACTTTTTAGCTTGCTTTTGTGCAGGCATTATGAATTTTTGCCCTATTTTTATGAGCGATGTGTTTAGCGCCAAAATCCGTTTTAGCGGGATTTCCTTTGCCTATAATATAGCCTATGCTATAACCGCTGGCTTTACCCCTCAACTTTCAAGCTGGTTAAATGCAAAAGCCATAGCAGCACCTGAAAGCTTGCAAAGTTATGGTCTAAGCTTTTATATTTTTGTGGTTGCTTTAATCGCTTTTATCGTATCGCTTTTAATGGCGCCAATTTACAACAAATCTAACCCCCAACACGAATCGCCCATAACATGAAAGAAGTGCAAACCTTTGAATAATTCAATCAAAACTTAGCCGATAGCGTTGGTGGGTTTTGGTGATGATAAAATTTTTTCGTTTTGGATCTCATTTTGTTGTAAAACTCTTAAGGGGGTGGGGGGATATTATATTCCTCTCTGCAACCTCAGTGAAGCACCCAACCGATAAAGCGATTGGAATTTCTGCTTGAGTGGTTTAAAACACCCTAACTTCGTGCATCACAATGAGATTATCGCTTGATTGAGTTTTTTAATATTTTAGCGTTTTAAAACACCCATCCGTAATTAAAAAACACCTTAAAATGGCTAGCCCCTTCATTAAAAACAAAAGAGTTCGTGTAATCGCCACCACTAGAAACGACGCTAGCTTTTCTTTGGATTAAAGGGATGCTAATCCCTACAGAATATTTAGAATGCTTATAGCGGTAATTCAACCCAGTAGCCACATCTAAATTGCCACTTCCTTTGACTTTATTTAACACATAATAGCTGTTATACAAGCCCCTTAACCCCCCAAAGATACCAAAAGATGAAGAAAAATTCTTTCTCGTTTGAACGCCTGTAGGGTTATTTTTATTGGAATAAGTGGTGATGAAATCTAGTAACAAATCTATCCCCCCACCATAGCTCAATTGCTGGAATTTTTGATTAAGGGCTTTAGAATAGTTGTATTTGATAATGCCATAATAAGCTAACCCTATGAAATCATTAAAGTAATTTTGATAGCCTATCTTAGCGTTAACCCCTAAAATAGGGCTTCTAAAACTCTGTGAAGCGCTTGAAAAATAGTGGTTGGTAACGCTAGAAGTGACAAAGGTTTTTTGAATGGTGTTAAGCATGGAATTGGCTAAATCTTGCGTGTTCAAACTAGCGTTTAGGTTGTAGTTTGTTTGACTCCCCAAGTTAGCGTAGTTGATCGGTAAAGCGTTTTGATTAATAAGCTGCTGCCAAACCGCTGCTGTTACCCCTAAAAAGCCAGCTGGGACATCTGCGCAATTGTGATAAATGGAATTAGGGTAGTTGCTAGGGAAAGCGGGCTGATTGGATTTTCCATAAAGCGAACACACATTATAGGGGAGGCCATCAGAGTCTTTTGGCTTGCCATTTTCACTTTGACCGGTTGGCACTCTTTGGTAAGTCATGTTCCCGTTATGCCCATAGCCTTTGGTGTGGCTGAATTCATGCAAGATAGTCCTTAAATCAGCCAAATTAATAGTTTTAAGGTCATTGCCAAAGAGTTTTTTAGGATCTAAGGCAGAAGCTACTACCCCTAACTGGCCATAATGCTTACCATCATCATTGTTGCTAGGGGTAATATCACTCCCAAGCCCTACAACCCCTGAATCCTTTAAAACAACGACATCAAGATCCGCTTTGTTTCTAAATTTATTAATAATGTCTTGTTTGTTTAACACATAACTTTTATTTTGGGAATTGACAAGCCCGTTTGTTCCGGGATTTACGCATTTTGAAGGATCACTATCGCAATCTGTTGAGCTGTTAGTGAATTCAAAAGGAGCGTTTAAGATCGCATCGCCCCAAGATTGGGAGTCTAAGACAGCGATCATGTTCAACATCAAATTAGTGAATTCTTCTGCGGTTTGTGGGGTGAAATTTTGCCAACAATCATTTTTTGTATTACCATTATTATTGTAAGGACAAGTGTTGAAATTGCTTGGATTTTCATTACTATATTTCATTATAAGATTTGTTTTAATGTTATTGAGCGTTTCAAATACTCTCTGCGTGTTAGCGTCAGAAATAGAAGTGCTAGTGGCTTCAAATTTTGGAAGAAAGAAAGTATAGGGGCCAATTTTATCAAACGCCTCTTTTAGACTATCAAATGCCTCCCCAGGCAAAACAATTTTAGAGTGTTTGGGGATAGTCTCTATCACGCCCAAATCAATCACATTGCCTTGAGCGTCTGTAAAAATCAGTTTAACATTGCTTAAATTATAAGGTAAGAAATTTTCTATAGTTAATTGACCACCAATATACAACACTTTAACAGGAGATAAAGATGAAAAGTTTAATTGTGATATGGATTTAGCGTCTGTGAACAAATTAGCCGCTCTTTTTAAAATCGTGTCTGTGGGTAAATAATTATAAGTTGCGTAAGTGTTTTTTGTGGTGGTGTGTCTTTTTTCTTGCGTTTGCGTGCCTTCTAATAGCCCAGTTTCAAACCCGGCTTCTATGAAAAAGCCATTTTTCTCGTTCGCTTCTAAAGCACTGAATAATAAAAGTGGGATGAATAGTTTTCTCATGGTTATCTCTTTTTAGTTTATAGTGCATTTATTATACAATTTAAGGGGATGGTTTATTTATTTTTTGAAAATTAAAGTTTTTACAAGGGATTAGTGTTTCATATTAAAACAAAATTTTAACAACAAGCGTTTGTTTTGGGGCCAATTTAGCATTAATTAGGCTGTGTTAATCAAAGTTTGATAGGGAAATCATTGCTTGAGCATGTTTCAAATGGATGCGCCAATCAAGACAAAATCTTTTCCATAAAAAGAGTGGGGAAAATCAAAGTCTCTTCGCCCAACTCCACTACGCAATCCTCTTCTTTGATTTGCACAAAACCCAGCTTTTGATAGAGGTTGCATGCCTTAATCTGACTCTTGCTCACATGCAGAGAGATTTTAGTATAGCCTTTAATAAAAGCGTATCGCTCCACGCTCTCATAGAGTTTTTGACCCAACCCTTGGGATTGATAAGCGGTATTTATGTGGAATTTACACAGCTCTGCTTCTGTTTGATTGATATGATTAAGCCCACAAATCCCAATGAGCTTCCCCTTATCCCTCATTCCAAAAAATTCCCCGCCATGCTCGCGCAATTTTTGAACGAACCCGCTAATGCTAGGCAAAAGATCCAAGCGTTGGATAAACCCTAAAGGGTTATCAGCGATGCGCTCAGCATAAAATTCTTCTAATTCAGTGGGATATTTGGGCGAAAAAACTTTGATGGTCATGATTTCCTAACTTCCAAAGATGAAATGATCCCTTAATGGTGTATGATAACAATTTTTAGCTTAAAATAATAACGCCTTGTATGATAGTTTTAAAACCCTTTTTGATTATCCCACAAGCGGATATGAAGCCTGTCGCTCAGCCTGAAACCATGCTTTATGGCTAGGGGGGCTAGGGTTTTTAGATTTTTATCTAGCTCGTTGTTATTTGTGCCTAAGGGCATTAAAAAGATTTCATTATTTTTTAAGGAGAGTCGTTTCAAAAGGCTTTGAATTTCTATAATAGATTGAGCGGCGTTTTGGCTCTCTAAAACAAATTTAAAATGCGCGCTTTTAGCGTTATTTAAGATATTTTGTAAGGCTTTGAGGTTGATCCGCTTGCTTTCTTCCTCCAAAGAAAAAGAGAGTTTGACGCTTAGGGTGAAATGCAATTCTTTTAAAATAGGGCTAAATTCAAAAAAAATAGAACCATTACTCTCTACACATAAAGGGATTTTTTGGCGATAAAAATGCTCTAAAACGCTCAATAAAATAGGGTTATTAAAATACAAACTTGGCTCCCCGCCTGTGAGAATGAAATCAAAATCCTTATAACTAGGGGCTAAATTAACTAATCGTTCAATCAAAGATTCAGGCTCATTGTAATAATCCCAAGTTTCTTTGAATTTAGGATGCACCGCATACAAACTATCGCAACCTGCTAGAATTTCATCATGCAATATGGTTTTACAATTAAAGCCCTTGCATGAAAGGTTACACCCCCCTAAGCGTAAAAAAAGACTGGGTTTGCCTATGTTTTTTCCTTCACCTTGTAAGGAAAAAAAGCTCTCAACGACCGGGAGTTTCATTTTTTAAGGGATCTGGTGTAAGGGCTTAGCGTGAAAAAAGCATTTTTCTTCATCGCTAATGATTTTATGGAAAAAGTCCTTATCATGCCACAAATTTTGAATGCCTTGCGAGAAAGAGACGCAATGATTATGCACTAAAGATTTAAAATGAGGGTTTTCTAAATCGTTTAAAAAGCTCTCCGCATAGCCGTTTTTAGTCTCATGCACGCGCACGCTAGAGACTTTTAACTCCCCTTCATCATTAGAAAAAACGCTTTTTTGTAAAATCCTTGTCAGGTAGTATAAAAACATGAGGGCGTAACTTTCTGCGCTCAAATTAAACGAGCATTTCACGTAACGAACGCAATGATTTTCTATAAAACGCTGAAACTCAAGGCTTTCTTTATCCCAAAAATGATGGGCATGATCAAAGGAGTCTATAAAGGTTTGCATCTCTTGTTGCATCAACCCAAAATCTAATGCCATGTTCGCGCTATCTAAACGGTTGGTTTCAATAAAAACTTCCACTTCATAATTATGCCCATGGATATTTTGAGCGCATTTTAAAGAAGAACAATTACGCACCACATGGCTAGCGCAAAATTTATACAACCGCCTGATAACCATTTCATTGCCTATAACATGGCTGATAAAGGGGCAGTCTTAAATTATAGTAGTAGCGTTCAGGGCGGTTAAAATCAATGCGCTTGATCGTGCTTTTAATTAAATCCCTATACAGCATTTGATAGCCGCAAGTCCTCCCGCTCACGCTCCCATCCACATATAAAACCCGTTTTTGCAGCACCACATCATACCAATCTAAAATAAAATGCGAATTAGCGCTCATTAAAATTTGCTCGCTAAAGCCATTGATAGCGTAGTAATCGGTAGGGGTTTGGGAGCAATAAAACTGCCCCCCAAGAAAATAACAAGGTTTATTGACTTGATCGATCAGCTGGTAATTGTATTGGTAGAACGGCACAGCCGAGATGTTACGGACAATGCGCGCATAGATCACATTTTTGGCTTTATCTAGTGGGAATTCCGCTTGCGTGAAGACATTGTAAAAGCCTAATTTTTGCAATTCATAAACAATCACATTGATATAATAAGAAGTCATCGCATCGCTTCTGTCATAAGCCACCACGATAGTGGAATTATAGTTGAACAAATAATCCCCCGTAACTTCTGAATAATACCCCATGTGCAGGCGGTGCTGGCATGCATTAAAGAAAAAAAACACCCCAACAATTAGCCCTAAAAAAGCCAAGCGGTGATTTTTACTCACTTTAACATTCCCTCATGCCAAGATTCCAAGCTTTTCAAATCATCATAACTGGTTAAGTCTAAATTTAAAGGCGTGATAGAGACATGGTTTGAAGCAATAGCGTCAAAATCAGAGAGCCTGTTTTCATTTTCGCGCTTTTGCCATTCTAAAGGGTGTAGCCCTAGCCAAAAATAGCTTTCATTCTTAGGGTCTGTTCGTTTATGCACTTCTTTTTTATACAGCCTATAGCCCTTAGGGGTGATGCGTTCGCCCTGATATTCTTGTAAGGAGCAATTAGGGACATTCACATTCAGGAGTTTGCGCCCTTTTAAAGGATAGCCGTTTTTGAAAATGTTTTGGACTAAATCCTGGATGATCTTTTGAGCCAGATCAAAACTTAAGGGAGTGTTTTTGTTTTTGTTAGAAAGGATTTGAGAAATCGCAATGGAAGGCACGCCCTGGATGGTGCCTTCAATCGCTCCGGCCACCGTTCCCGAATAAATCGTGTCTTCGCCCATGTTAGATCCAAGATTGATCCCTGAAATCACCAAATCAAAACAAACATGTTTAAACAACTCATTGATCGCCAGATACACGCAATCGCTTGGCGTGCCATCATCAATCCTGTAATGCCGGCCTTCTTTGCCCTTAATTTTCTCCGCTCTTAAAGGCGCGGTGATCGTGATGCATTGCGAGCATGCGCTTTTTTCATGCTTGGGGGCGACCACATAAATTTCTGCCACTTCTTCTAAAGCCTGTTCTAAAGCTTTAATGCCTTTTGCATGGTATCCATCATCGTTGGTGAGTAGAATTTTTTTCATGTCTTGCCTTTAAATAGAGTGTTCAATAATGCGTTTAAATTTTCTTGCAATAAAGGATAAGCGGGTTTTAGTAGATTTAAATCGTTTAAAACCTCTGTTTTTAAAGTTTGAGCGTAATCGCTTGCCTTTTTTAGCCCCAATAAATTCACAAAGCTGTTTTTAGCGCTGTCTAAATGAGTGGTTTTACCGCTTTCTTCTTCATCTTGTGTAACGTCTATAATATCATCTAGCACTTGAAAACAAAGACCCATTTTTAACCCAAAATCCTGAAGCCATTTCAAAAGCTCTTCATTTTTAATACCGCTTGCAACAAGCCCCATCATCAGGCTTGCACTAATCAATTTAGCGGTTTTATGCTCGTGTAAGAAAGTGAGCTGCTCTAAATTTAAGGGCGTGTTTTCAAAATAGCAATCCAAAGCCTGCCCTAAGATCATGCCTTTAATCCCCCCATTAGCGCTTAAGATTTTGACTAATTCCACAATGATACGGCTTTCTAATAAAGCGTTTGAAAGCAATTCAAAAGAGTAAGTGTTGAGCGCATCGCCGATTAAAACGGCTGTGGTTTCATCGTATTTAGCGTGTAAAGTGGGGTGGTTTCTCCTTAAAGCGGCGTTATCCATGCATGGCAAATCGTCATGGATGAGCGAATAAGTGTGCAAGCATTCAATGCTTAAAGCGATTTTAAAATATTCTGTTTGTTGGTTAAGATAATCTTTTTTACCCACTAAAGAGCAAAGCACGGCTAAAAAAAGCTTAGGGCGGAACCTTTTGCCCCCATTAAGCACCATTTCAAAAAAGGCTTTTTCCAAATAAGGGTGGAAGTCTTCAAGGTGTAAATGATGGTTTTTTAAAAAGCTTTCAAAACGCTCGCACTCATTACAATAAAAGGATAAATTAGGGCTATTCATGTATAGAATTATAACCTAAGATTTTAAGAGTTGCATAAATTCAGCTCTGGTTTTAGGGTCTTTTTTGAAGAGGCCTCTTAACACACTTGTTTTAATGATCGCATTTTGCTTTTGCACCCCTTGCATGCTCATGCACAAATGCTTGGCTTCACAAATCACGATCACGCCCCTTGGCTCTATGATCTCATCAAAGGTTTCTGTAATTTGAGTGGTCAGCCTTTCTTGGATTTGCAAGCGTTTGCTATAAATTTCAATGAGTTTAGCGATCGCGCTAATGCCTACAATCTTTTCCTTAGGGATATATCCTAAACTGATATTCCCTAAAAAAGGGAGCAAATGGTGCTCGCAAGTGGAGTAAAATTCAATGTTTTGAGCCACTATCATTTCATCGCAAACGCCTTGAAAATACGCGCTTTTTAAAGCCACTCTAGGGTCTTCTTTATAGCCTTTATACAAGAATTTCCATAATTCTTGAACCCTTTTAGGCGTCTCTTTCAAGCCTTCTCTATTCTTATTTTCGCCGATGTTTTCAAAAAATTGGTTGAAAAAATTTTCCATTTAAATCACACGCTTTCTTAAGGATTGGATACGATTTTTAATGCTAGGGTGGGTGCTAAACATTTCAGCGTTAAAAAGATAAGCCGCTGATCGGGTGGAGTTTTGATCTATGCCCTTGTAATCGTTGTTCGCATAGTCGTTAGAAATTTTTTGTAAGGCTCTAATCATGGGCTTATTGTCATGCATTAAAAACGCCGCCCCGCTATCGGCCATGTATTCTCGTGTGCGGCTCAAATACATTTGCAAAATAAGCGTTAAAAAAGGCAAAACGATCTGTAAGAGTAATAAAATCATTCGGGCTAAATTCGCCCCGCTATTCTTGCGATTCCCCATGAAAAAATACACGCTGAAATTAGCCACTAACAGCATGATATTGCTTAAAATCCCCACGCACATGGTCAAGCGGATGTCGTTGTGCCTGATGTGGCTGAGCTCATGAGCGATCACGGCTTTTAATTCATCTCTATCCAACCTTTCTATTAAAGCGCTTGTAAGAGCGATAAGAGAATTGGATTCATTCCATCCGCTCGCAAAAGCGTTCATGTAAGGGGCGTTAATGATATAAAGCTTAGGCTCAAAATGAAGCTTAGCCTCTTCTAAAAGTTCTAACAAAAGGCGATGGATTTGATTTTCTTTAGAGCTTAAAACCTTGCTTGGGTCAATAAGCTTGTATTCATCACCGCTTAACATGATAGAGCTAAAATTTTGGATACAAACAACAATAATGACAAAAGCCGCTAAAAACATGATAATGGTGATCGTAGGAAAAATTTGAAAAGTGATGAGTTTAAAAAGGGCTACGCCTAAATCATTAGCGTTGATTCTAATAGCATCCACCAACAACCCGATAAAAGCAAAAATCACGCAATAAGTGGTTAAAACCGCGTTCGTTTTGAGCCTGTTTTGCGCGATAATCTTTTCAAAATTCGTCATTATTTTCTCCTTTCTCATGCTTGATTTCTTTGAGCAACGCGCTCGCATAACTCCCTTTAGGCAAGTAAAATCCCAATTCAAATTGCGCTTTTTCTTTGATATATTGAGAAGTTACATTTTCTGCAAACACCCAAAAAAACCGCCTAGAGCCTAGCGTTTTAGCATGGCTACTTAAAAGGTTATGCTGGAATTCTTTTTCAATTTCAAAACTCAAATTTTTTGCATAAAGAGCTTTTTTGCCGTCTAGTAACCCTGTAGGCGCAACTTCTTTTTTCAAAAACCTTTCGCTCTCTTTTTCTAATTCTAAAGCGTCAAAAAACTTCCCATAAGGGTAATGGCGCATCACATCGCCTTCTAAGATTTTAAAGGGGTGGGCTTGGTTTTTAAGGGTTTTTAGGGTGTTTGAATCAACGCTTAAATTTTTTTGTTTAAAAAATTCTAAACCCTCTTTTAAGCTAAAATCGCTAATGATTTTACTGATTTCTAATCGTTTGCTTAAAAGCGCGTTAAACAAATAACTTTGATAGCTTGAAATTAAAAAAGCGTTTAATTTTTGATGGGCGAATTTCGTTTGATTTTGTAAGATTTTTAAACCCTCTTGGTGGTTGTCATTGAACTTCCCGAAGCGTTGCGAGCCAAAATAATTAGGCATGCCAAACTGCGCGATTTGTTCTAAAACCTGCTTTGTTTTTTGAGCGTTTAGGGGGGTCATTTTTTTAAAACGCATAAAAAAGCGATTCCCTTTTAAATGTCCTAATTTGATTTTATTATGGTGGTAATTCAAAGATAGGATTTTAAGGTTTCTTTCTTGAAAGTTGCTCGTATTTTTTTCTAATAAAGGGGCGTATTTTTTAGGGAGTGAGACGAATTGAGTCGTCAGCGCGTTTTTATCTTTCAAGCCCGCATAACCCAATTCGGCGATTTTTACCCCTAAAATTTGAGAAAAAATCTGAAGCATTTCTAAAGTGCTTAAACCGCTTTTTCTCACTTGAATAACGGCATGTTCGCCTGTGTTACTGAATTCATACAAAGGCACTTCATGCACGCAAAAATCCCTAGCGCTAGAATTGAAATGAAAATCAATGCTCGCATGGTTATAAGCATGCAATAGGGGCATAAAATTTAAATTCATGCTTTGATCCTTGAATTAAACGCCCTTGAGAGCGAAACTGAGTCAATGTTTTCAAAATTCACTCCAGTAGGCACGCCTTGAGCGATTTTGGTGAAAGTGAGATGGAATCGTTGTAATTTATCTTCAATATAAAGCATTAAAGAATCATTAGCCAAAGTGGGAGGGAAAGCAAAAATGATTTCTTTAATGTTTTCTTCAATCAGGCGTTTTTCTAGGGCGTTAAAATCCACTTCTTCTATAGAATTTAACACAAAATAGCGCCCTAAAAAGTCCTTTAAATCTTCTAAAATAAACACATCTCTTGGGTGTAAAACCATGCAAAGCTGAGAATTTTGCCGGCTTTCATCAGAGCAAATCTCACAAACCTCACTCTCGCTGAGCGCGTTACAAGATGAACATGTTTTAAGGTTTTTTAGCGCGTTCTCTAAAGCGTGCGTGATTTTGAGCGCCAGATAGGGGTTTTCCAAACCCAAATGATACGCCATTTTAAAGGCGGACTTTTTACCCACATTGGGGATCTTTTCTAAACAATCCACTAAATTTAAAAAGTGGTTCAAGCTGTTTTTATAAGTATTCATTCTGTTAGTATATCAAACTTAACTTGACTTGAAAGCCACTAAAAGGGCTTTTATTGTTTTTTATTTTTATCGTTTTTTAAAAGAGGGTTTAAGATGAAAAAGCACTAATGAAGTGTTTAAATAAAAGCGTTATAATGCGTTATCTCAAATTAAAGGAATACTATGCCGTTTATCAATATCAAACTTGTACCAGAAAATGGAGGGCCAACAAACGAGCAAAAACAGCAATTGATTGAAGGGGTTTCAGATTTGATGGTTAAGGTGTTAAACAAAAATAAGGCTTCTATTGTGGTCATTATAGATGAGGTCGATTCTAATAATTATGGTCTTGGGGGCGAGAGCGTCCATCATTTGAGGCAAAAAAACTAAAGAGTTTTTGAAATTCAAAGATTGCGATACGCTAAAACATGTAAGGGGGTGCTTATTTTCTACCCCCCTAAAAACTATAAACATAACTCACATTAAACACCACAAGGCGTTTGAAAAAGAGGGAAGTGTTTAACCCTTTACCATGCGTTTCATAAAAGGAATTCACCGCTAAAGGGATTTTCAAGCCCATTTCAAAGCCGTTATGCCTATTGACATTCACACGAACCCCAAAATTCAAAGGGATTTGGAAAAAACTCGTGTGCATTTTAGCTTGATAGCCCGTCAAGTAATTGTTGATAAAACCCGTTTGACTTATCCACATGCCTAAACCACTCCCTACCCACGAACTCCCCGCTAAAGCAAAGCCTGCATAAAAACCCACGCTCGAATGTTTTTTTGCGTTATCAATGAAATTATAAAGGTAGTCTATGCCAAGCCCATAGAGATGGTTATTCATTTTGCCTAAACCATCAAAGCCATTACCCACAAAACCAAAATTAGTGTAACCATAGTCATAGAACAAGTAATAGCGAAACCCTTGATTTTTTTCTTGGTAAAGAAATGCTTATACCCTACGCTCAAACTCACCCCATACATGCTTGAAATGTTTTTAGAATAAGAGCTAGGATCAAGCGCGTTTAAGGAATTTGAAATTTGAGCGATTTGAGAAGATAAAGAAGAAAGCATGCGGTTTTGAGATTGAGTGAATTGCGATTCTAAATTTCTTAAATTTTCTTCAAATTCTAAAGGGTTAGTAATGGGTTCTTGCATTTTTTCTAACGCTTGGGCTAGTTTAGGGTTAGATGCAATTCCACCGCTAAGCATCATTATTTTTTCAATGTTTTGAAGGGTGGATTGGAGGTAGTATTGCTCGGCTTGCATTTCAGTGGGGGTTAATTTGGAGTTGTTTTTTAAAGCGTTGTTGATGTAATTAAAGGTGTTTTGCATGCCTTTGATTTCATTTTCAACTTGATTGAGTTTATAGATTTTATTTTGAGCGTTAGAAATGATTTGGATGCGTTCTTGATTCAAAAAGGGGTTATTGTGCTCAACGGCATGACTAATGGAATATTCAAACCCCACGCTCGCATACGCCCCATTTTCTTCAGCGATACAAAAAGATAAAAATAATAAAGGTAAAGATAAGGGTAAAGATAAAGAAGATAGGGTTTTTTGCATGGGTTGATCCTACTATGAATTAGGCTTGTTAAAAACAAGTTTAATGATACCATTAAAAAGCATAGCGTATACCAATATTTCCGGTAATATTAATATCTTTATAATCAAGCCCAAACCTAGCCCCAATGCCCGCATTCACATAAAAGGTTTTGAACAATCTTATCTCCCCGCCTGTGATAATGCTGGCAAAAGTGTTGTATCTGCCGCCATCTCTATAGCTTAGGGTGTTATTACCAATAAAACGCACCATTTTATCCCCCATAGAATTAATGAATAAGTCTCTGCCCACATCCGCAATCACAAAATAATAAGAGTTTTTATTGAAATAATGCCGACTTTCTAGGGCAAAATTGATCGTTAGAACGGATTTTTTATTAGGGTCAGCATTGGCTCTGAATTGGTTGTAAATAGGATCATCCATAATACCCCTTAAACCAGACAAACCAATGTAATAATAGGCTAAGCCTACTTGGGGTTTAAAAATAACGCTTTTATCTTTAAACATGAAATCATAGCCGTAATTGATTTTAGCGTCAGTCGTCCAAGTGTCGTATCTGTAAGACTGATTGATGATTGAGAGTAGGGGGTCATAGGAGTTGATGAAAGTCTTATTGTATCCCCAAGTCTCATTCAAGCTCATGGTTAATTCGCTTCTTTTGATAAACGCTCGGCTATAAACGCCTATATTGACATTGCTAGAGCCTGATTGAGTGATATTTCCATGAAACCCGCTATACCCATAAGCGGCATAACCCCCCACAATCACGCCCTTAATGAATCGGTCATACCCTACATTGATACCATATAAAGTCCCAGTGCCTCCATTAATAAAACTAGCCCCTCCAACTCCTGTCGCCCACACATTATTTTTAACTCTGTTTCTTTGAGAGTATTTTAAAATCACATCCATAGCGTTAGGGATCGCATCAGCGAATCGCTTGTTTTTAAGGGCTTCTAAGCGTTCCAAGAAATCAGAACGAGCGAAAGTTGAAGTGTCAGAGAGCTTGGCTAAACGACTCATTTGTTGCGTGTAGGTGTTGATCTGTAAAATATTAGTGGCGTCATTTTTAAAATCAGGGTTAGCGATGACTTCTAAAGTGTTAGCAATATTCCCAGCGATCGTGGTTAAATCTTTTACGGAATGGCTTTCTAAATAATAGGGAGCGAATAAAGGGCTTCCCTTAGTTTCAAAGATTTTATTGAGCCAATTAATCGCTTGGCTGCCTCCAGCTTGATCAATACTATCCACGCTTTGAACGCCCTGAATTTGAGCGATGTATTGTTTTAAAGTGGGGGCTTGTAGGTTATTGATAGGATCATTAGAAACAGCGATTTTCACTTTATTATAAAGAATGGAAGTGTAAATATATTGATTTTGAGAGTCCTTAAAGCCTACAACTAAACCGCCATCTTTAATATTCACGGCTTGTCCGTTATAAGTTAAGCCGTTGTCGCTCATCACCATATGCTTGCCATTAATGTCAATGAGAGTGTAAAGCTTAAGGTAATTATATAAGCTACTGCCTCCTGTGATTTGGTTGTTATACCCGTAATAAATGGCTTTAGCGCTATCAATAAGCGTGTAAGTGCCAACTTCTTTTGAAGAAGTGTTGAACTGGATTAAGGGGTTATTGCTATTAGCCATGATTGTCGCTACGCCTTGAGCGTTGATAATAGCATGGCTAGCTGAATGGCTGAGGTTAAACACCAAATCGCCATAGCTGTTAAAATTCCCCATGACATTCAAACCGCTAGCGTTAGTGCTTAAAGTCGCTTGTTGGTTTAAGGTGAAATTACCATTAATATTGGCCGTAGAGTTAGAGGCGTTGTTAAAAGCGTTAGTGATTGTTAAATTATTGGCTTGTAAGGTCGCATTTTCATTAAGATTGAGCGTGCCTATAACGCTATTATTTGTTACTTGAGACAAATCAATAACCCCATTAGAAGCGATTGCACCTAAGAAAGTGAAATTATTAGCGCGCACGCTTAAAGATTCATTAGTGGGGGTTACGCTGGAGTTTGTAGAAGAGTTGTTTTTTGTTGTGGGGCAATTGGCTAAATTGATGCAAATTTCCCCTTTTTGAACGCTCACGTTATTCAAACCCGCATTAAGGCTTAAGCCATTAGTAGCGTTTAGGGTGGTGATATTGATATTAGAAACACCATTAGAAGCAAAAATCAATGCGCCTTGATACTTGCTAAAGTCAATCGTATTATCGCCATTAAAGATAATAGACTTGTTGGCGACAAAATTCAAACTGCCCCCAGTAGCGTTACTAAAAGAGCTGTTATTGACAAAAACATAGCCATTGCTTAAAAAATTAAAATACCCTTTTTGCCAAAAATCATGCAAGCCTCTAGGCGATAAAAGAGCGCCTAAATCGTTTTCTTTGAGCGCGTTTTGTAAAGAGGGCGGCAACACGCTCCCTAAACCTTGATTATAAACGCCGCTCAACCCGCCTTGAGAAATGATATTATTGATGATATTACTCACTAAACCTTGACTTTCTAGCTTTTTGACCACATCTTGTCCTAAAAACTCGTTCAACAAGTCGTTCGCCACCACACCAATATCTTTTTGCAGGCTTGTAGGGGGGTTAGTAATATCCTTTAAAATCACGCTTAAAATAGAGCTTAATTCAGAAGCGTCTATATACCCACCGATAAAATTCAAAAGCCCTTTATCGTCTAGCATGCTTTTTAAAGACTGCTTAGCAAGGTAGTTTTCTATGATGGATGGGGTAACAAAATTACCAAAAATGCTTAGTTTTTTACTGATAATATTTTGGATTGCATTCATGACTCCGCTATTATTCAATAAATCATCTAAGTTATTTTGACCTATAAGTTGGCCTAAGGTTTCATTTTGCAAGCTAGCGGGCAATTCCTTACTCAAAGGGCTTAGAGCGTTTTCTATAAAGTTCCCTAAACCGCCGGCTTGCTTGATTTTTTCCATAGCCATTTGACTAAGAACGTTCGCTAAATTCCCTTGATTAAAGATTTTATCAATCCCTTCTTGGCCCAAAAGATTAAAGATATTGTCTGTAGCTTGAGCTTCTATATTAGCTTTATTCAACACTAAGTTATTAGCGCTTTGAAAGGTTACATCCGCGCTCCCTCCGCTTTCAAAAGCGTTACCACTTCCAATTGTTCCAGTGATATAAATGCTTTTAGCTTTAAAATCAGCGTTGATGTAGCCTAAATAAGGGGAAGTTGAGCCTAATAATTGGCCCAAGTAAGTGTTTCTAAAAGAAGAACAAGTGGCGCTATCTAGCGCACAAGGACTGCTATAGCCATTGCCCCCAAACCATATAGAGCTAGTAGAGTTTGTAACATTATCTTGAGTAGCGCCTATAATTAGATTCCCATTATTAAAGGTTTGATTGATGTTGTCAGTCAAATGGTTGATCGTTTCTAGGAGCGCTTGCTTTTGCGTTTGGGTGATCTTAATCTTGTCTAAGAGTCGCAACACTTCATTGATGTTAGTGATATTGTCTAATTGATTGGATTCAATCATTTCTTTTAAGGTAGCGGAATTTTGAGAAAGGATCCCTAAAAGCGTTTTTAAATTTTCACTAGAAAAACCCTTATTGTAGATATTCAAACTATTCAAAGGCTGGTTAAACGGGCTATAAGTGCCTGGGGCTTGAGGCGTTTGAGAGCCTTTAGGCGTGAAAAGACCTTTAATGTTGCTTGTCAAGTAATAAGTGCCTGCTTGGTTATCGCTATAATCATAGCTATAACCGGTAGGATTTTGCTTAGAAGCTTGGTAATTATAAAGCTCAGGAGCGATATTAAAAATAGTGTTAGAAGCCGAGTTGGGGTTATTTAAAACTTCTATGGTTAGATCCCCATTTTTAATGCTCTCTTGAATGATTTGAGAAGAATTGAGAGGGTTTATAAACGACCAAGTTTGAATGTTGTTATTATCGCTATAGGTAGCGTTTTGGATTTTCATGCCATAAAAAAGGATTTTTTCATAGCCATTAGCCCCACTAATGCCAGTGATCCCTTTTTGAGCGTTTAGGATGTTGTAAGTTACAGATTTTGTGATGTTGTCAAAAATATTGATGTCAGATAAATTAATATCTCCATTATTCCCTAAAACAAACTGCCCGCTAACGCTCATTAAAGCTTTAGTTAAAGAGGGCGCATAACCATTAAAATTTAACGCTCCATTAGCCGTAAGGTTATTAAAATTCAATGAGCTTGCGCTGTCAAAATTAAAGCTTGCTGTATCAATAGTCGTGTTGCCTCCAAAATCAGCCTGGCTTGCGCCTTGAAAATTGATATTAGCGTTTAAAGAGCTTGTGTTATTGGCTGATAAAACGCTATCGTCTAAATTGATAGTGGTGTTGTTTGAAAAACTAGCGCTAGAAGCGTTGAGCTTGCTACTAGCGTTAAGACTGAGTGTCCCGCCATTAAAAAAGAGGCTATTAAAGGTTGCTTGACTCCCGTTATAAATATTGAGACTCGCTTGATTGTTAAAAGCGCTCGCGCCATTCGCATTCAAAACGCTTTGATTGTCTAAACTCAAATTAGAATTGTTATCAAGAGTTAAAGAATTTTTAAAAGCGGCTTGACTTTTATTACCAAGCGTGATATTAGCGTTGTTTTGCAAGGTTGTATCGCCATTAAAATTCAGCAAACTTTGAGAGCTAAGTGTAAAACTGGTGTTACCCAAAAGCTGTGTCGTAGCGTTAAAATTGCTTGTCCCCCTAGAATACAAGACATTAAAAACCGCTTGCGTGTTATTGAAAATAAGGCTATTAGCCTGCAAATTATAGATTGCCCCACCATTCAAGCGAGAATCTATAAAGCTTAAAGAATTAGAAGCGTTAGCGCTGATAACGCTTGATCCTCCAGGGTTTGTAAAGCCGCTGAACGAAGCGTTAGAAAACGAAATATTCTTAGCGCTAAAACTGAATTTCCCCCAAGTCATATCGCTAAAACTAGAATTGGTTACACTGATATTATTGGTAGCGTCAAAAGTGGTATAGGAATGCTGACTGGCCCCTGTTTGAATCATTTTAGTAACGGTTTCAGCGTTATTGTAATTCAAGCCATCCATAGTGATATTATCGCTTGCTTTAAAGGTGATGTTCGCTCCCCCACCATCTGAGCCTGAAACGCCTTCACCGGTTTTAAAATTATTGGTCAAGTAAATGTTAGCCGCATTAAAAGTCCCGGTAATATAACCAAAGCCTCCATGCCCTATCCAAATCAACCCGTTATCATTCACGCTCTCTGTGTCATTCCCTATGATCAAAGTGCCATTGTTAGCATTGACGCCAAAACTTCTCCCTAACAAATTAGCTGTATAAGTGCTGAGCGTGTTGCCGCTTTGACCGCTCTGTCCTGAAAGGTTGGGATCAATATAATAAATGCCTTGTTTTGAGTAAGTTTTGTTTTGAAGCCAATAAACCCCACTCCACACGCTTTCTGCAGGTGGATTTTGAGTAGGGGGTGTGGGCGGAACTTGACTAGGGGGAGTGTTTGGCCCTGTGTGTTTTGTAGGAGTGGGTGTAGGGCTTGGTGTAGGGCTTGTAGGCTTAGCGTTAGCTATCGCTTGTTTCAATCCCTCTTGTTCCGTATTAAAAGCGTTTTCCTCATTCTGTAAGGTTTGTTCATCTTGTTGTTCTTGTTTTTGAGCTTGAGTGAAAGCTTGTTCGTTAAAGCCTGTGGTGGAGTTGGCTAATTGTTGGATTTGGGCTAAATCTTTTTCTAACGCTTGCTCATCTTTTTGGACTTGTTGGTTGGTGTTTTCTAAACTTTGAGCGTCTTTAGCTACAGTAGCATTTTTGCTTTGAGTGTAGCTTGTATCGTTATTTGCGATCGTGTTGTCGCTAGCCACATTATTCAAAGCGTTTTGGGAATTAGCTACATCCTCTTGATAGGTTTGTTGGGCTTCTTGTTGTTCTTGTTTTTGTTGTTGTTCTTGCGCTTGTTGTATCGCTTGTTTCAATCCCTCTTGTTCCGTATTAAAAGCGTTTTCCTCATTCTGTAAGGTTTGTTCATCTTGTTGTTCTTGTTTTTGAGCTTGAGTGAAAGCTTGTTCGTTAAAGCCTGTGGTGGAGTTGGCTAATTGTTGGATTTGGGCTAAATCTTTTTCTAACGCTTGCTCATCTTTTTGGACTTGTTGGTTGGTGTTTTCTAAACTTTGAGCGTCTTTAGCTACAGTAGCATTTTTGCTTTGAGTGTAGCTTGTATCGTTATTTGCGATCGTGTTGTCGCTAGCCACATTATTCAAAGCGTTTTGGGAATTAGCTACATCCTCTTGATAGGTTTGTTGGGCTTGTTGTTGTAAATCGTCTCCTAAAAACTGAGTGATGATAGATTGTTTGTTAAAGGTTTCTTGTAAGGTTTCATCCTGCCCGTTAATATCAAAGGTTACATCATAAGTGTTATTGCCCACTTCAACATGGCTAATGGCTTTATCGCCCTTATAGTTGATTAGATCCCACAAATAGCTTTGATAAACCCCATACTGGATCGCCCCGTTTGTAGTGAGAATATCATAAGTTTGATTATCGCTAAGGGTTTGATTGAGGTTAAAGATCGCATTAGAATTAAAAGACACACTGCCTTTAAGGCTGGCAAAAGGCGAACTTGAATTTAAAGTGTTAATGCCTGAGAAACTCACCTTGCTGGTGTTAAAGCTATAAGTGCCTTGATTGAAGGTGTCGTTATTAAAGCTAGTATTGTCATTAAAATCATAAGTCCCTTGATTGAAGGTGTTATTATTAAAGCTAGCGTTGTCATTAAAGTGATAAGTGCCTTGATTGAAATTGCTGTTATTAAAGCTTAAAGTGGCGCTATTGCTAAAATTATAAGTCCCTTGATTGAAGCTGGTTTGATTGAAGGAGATGGTGCTATTATTACTACTGCCGCTGAAACTAAAGCCCCCATCAGTATCATCTGTAAAGCTAGAGCCACTGATCTTGATATTAGAGCCTTTAAAATTCATGTAAGATTTTTGTGTCCCTGCATCGCTGTTATCAAAACTCGCTTGATTGATAGTGATATTATTGGTCGCATTAAAATTGAGCGTGGCCCCACCGCCATCAGCGTATGAGTTTCCGGTTGTGATATGGCTAGAATTAAAATTCATCGTTTGAGCGTCATAAGTGCCTGTGATATACCCTACATCACCCCCATTAATACCTGTGCCTCCAAAGCGGATATTCCCCCCTATATCAAGCGTGCCATTATTGAATTTTTGCGTGAAACTAGCCCCACCAACGCTGTAAGTGGTAAGAGTGTTTAAATAATAAGTCCCAGAGCCTTGAGCACTGCTAAAAAGACAATAAGAGTTGTGCGTGGGTGAATTAGAACCGCTTTCAATATTGTCTTGATAACTCCAAGACGACCATGACCAATAACGGCATTCGTTAGCCCTTAGGTGGGATAACCCCCCTAGCACTCCTATCAATAAAACTGAAGCTTTTAAAAAAGATTTGTTTTTATTAAAGGGCTTTTCAATGGATTTTGTTTTTTTATGGCGTTTTAAGGGCTTTTCACGCTTTAAGATTCGATTCAATGTGAAAAATTTCTTTGAGATCTTATTCAATTTGAAAGATCCCTTTGAAACAAACCTGGAAATCAATCTGGCCTTTTTAAACGCCATTTAAAACTCCAATCGTTTTTATTAAATCCCACATTATACAATTTGATGTTAAACAAACTCAAAAAGATTCGCAAAATGACTCAATAATGATACATAAACTGCGCCATATCCACCAAACGATTAGAATACCCCCATTCGTTATCATACCACCCCATGATTTTGACCATATTCTCTAGCGTGAAAGTCAAATCAGGCGCAATGATAACGCTACTGGGATTGGAAATGAAATCAGAACTCACCCTTTCTTTTAAATCTATCTCTAACACGCCTTTTAAATCCCCTTTGGAAGCTTCAATCAACAAATCGTTGATCGGATCTTTAAAGGCCTTTTTTTCTAAAAACAAACTCAAATCTATCATGGACACATCAAGGCTAGGCACTCTCACGCTATGCCCATGCATTTTGTTTTTGAGGTTGGGTAAAACTTTATGCAAGGCTAGGGCGGCTTTAGTGGTGGTAGGGATAATATTGCTTGCGGCCGCTCTGGAGCGCCGTTTATCCAAAGGGTGGGCCAAATCAATGAGTTTTTGATCGCTCGTGTAGCTATGAATGGTCGTTAGCATGCCCTCTTTAATGCTAAAAGCTTTGTCTAAAATCGCGCAAATGGGCGCGATAGCGTTAGTCGTGCAAGAGGCGTTAGAAACAATGGCTTGGTTTTGATAGAGAAAATGATTGACCCCATACACTAAAGTGGGGTATTGTTTTTCATCGTATTCGCCCATAAAGGGAGCGGATAACAACACCTTTTTAGCCCCAAGCAAAAGGTAATTTTCTAGCGTTTTAGGCTCTAAAAACTTCCCTGAACACTCTAGGATAACACCCACGCCTTTCAAGTCTTTGATGCTATTAAAAACAGGGATTTCTAATGAGCCGATAATAAGCTTATGATTAGAGTAACGCACCTCTTTAAAAAGCAACCCATGCGCGCTGTCATGCTCTAAAAGATAAGCGAGAATTTCCCAATTAGCGGGGTCATTGATGCCTATCACTTTTAAGTCAGGGTTTGTATCGCTACGCTCTAAAACCGCTCTTAAAACGCATCTCCCAATGCGGCCAAATCCATTGATAAAAATTTTCATCGTAACTATTATCCTATTTTCAGACTTCAATTTCAATTTTAGGGGGTTTTGTTTGGTATTTTACTACATTTTGCGCTATTATATTGGACCTAGCTGTAGGTTAATTAAAATTATTTATTGAGTTGAATTCAAGGAGTAAAACATGGCATTGTATGACAGAGCTGATTCTCGTAATGCGTATGCAGAAGATTCTTTATTGCATGAAAGCGAGCTGGTGGGTTTTGTTAAAACGACTTACAAGTTCTTTGCAGGCAGTTTGTTATTAGCGACTATCGGGGCGTTACTGGGTTTAATGAATTTTCAAGCCGTAGTGCAGTATAAATGGGTGTTTTTTATCGCTGAAATTGCGGCGCTTTTTGGTTTGATGTTTTCTAAATCTAAGCCCGGATTGAATTTATTCATGCTGTTTGCTTTCACTTCATTATCAGGGGTTACTTTGGTGCCTTTGTTGGGTATGGTGATTGCAAAAGCTGGTTTAGGAGCGGTTTGGCAAGCTTTGGGCATGACAACCATTGTTTTTGGTTTGATGAGCGTGTATGCCCTTAAGACCAAAAACGATCTAGCGAATATGGGTAAAATGCTTTTTATCGCTTTGATTGTGGTGGTGGTGTGTTCGCTCATTAACTTGTTTTTGGGTAGCCCCATGTTCCAGGTTGTCATTGCGGGAGCGAGCGCGATTTTATTCAGTCTTTACATCGCTTATGACACCCAAAACATCGTTAAAGGCATGTATGATAGCCCCATTGATGCGGCGGTGAGCTTGTATTTAGACTTTTTGAATGTCTTTATTTCTATCTTGCAAATCATTGGTATTTTTTCAGACAGAGACAAATAGTTTGAAAAAATAGGGGGGGATACCACGCAAAAACCTAATAAAAAATATTTTAAAGCTAATAACACTTCATTTTATATTCTTTCTTTAAGGATTAGTTATGCCTAAACGCACCGATATTTCCAACATTCTACTGATAGGCTCAGGCCCTATTGTGATCGGGCAAGCTTGTGAGTTTGACTACTCAGGGACTCAAAGTTGTAAAACCTTAAAATCTTTAGGTTATAGAGTGATTTTAATCAATTCTAACCCGGCCACCGTGATGACTGATCCTGAATTTTCTCATCAAACTTATATCCAACCCATCACCCCAGAAAATATCGCCGCTATCATCAAAAAGGAAAAGATTGACGCTATTTTACCCACAATGGGCGGGCAAACCGCTTTGAATGCGGTCATGCAAATGCACCAAAAGGGCATGTTAGAAGGCGTGGAGCTTTTAGGGGCTAAGATTGAAGCGATTAAGAAAGGCGAAGACAGGCAGGCTTTCAAAGAAGCGATGTTAAAAATTGGGATGGATTTGCCTAAAGGGCGTTACGCTTATAACGAGTTAGAAGCCCTAGAAGCCATTAGTGAAATTGGCTTTCCAGCCATTATTAGAGCGAGTTTCACTCTGGCTGGTGGGGGGAGTGGGGTCGCTTATAATATTGAAGAGTTTCAAGAATTGGCTAAAAACGCCCTGGACGCTTCGCCCATTAATGAAATTTTGATTGAAGAGTCCTTATTGGGGTGGAAAGAATACGAAATGGAGGTCATACGAGACAGCAAGGATAATTGCATCATTGTGTGCTGCATTGAAAATATTGACCCCATGGGCGTTCATACCGGCGATAGCATCACCATCGCTCCAAGCCTCACCTTAACCGATAAAGAATACCAACGCATGCGCGATGCGAGCTTTGCGATTTTAAGAGAAATTGGCGTGGATACGGGCGGGAGTAATGTGCAATTTGCGATCCACCCAGAGACTTTAAGAATGGTCGTGATTGAAATGAACCCACGAGTGAGCCGCAGCTCCGCTTTAGCGTCAAAAGCGACCGGGTTTCCCATTGCAAAAGTCGCTACCATGCTTGCGGTGGGTTTTAGTTTAGATGAAATTAAAAACGATATTACCAACACCCCGGCGAGCTTTGAGCCTGCATTAGATTATATTGTGGTGAAAATCCCTCGCTTTGCGTTTGAAAAATTTGCCGGTGTTTCTAGCACTTTAGGGACTTCTATGAAAAGCATTGGCGAAGTGATGGCGATAGGGGGGAATTTCTTAGAAGCCTTACAAAAAGCGTTATGCTCTTTGGAAAACAATTGGCTAGGGTTTGAATCTTTAAGCAAAGATTTAGAAGCGATCAAAAAGGAAATCCGCCGGCCCAATCCCAAGCGCTTGCTCTATATCGCTGATGCGTTCAGGCTCGGCGTTAGCGTTGATGAAGTGTTTGAATTATGCCAGATTGACAGGTGGTTTTTATCTCAAATTCAAAAACTAGTCAAAGCAGAAGAAAGCATCAATTCTAGCGTTTTAACGGACGCTAAAAAATTAAGAGGGCTTAAAAATTTAGGCTTTAGCGATGCCAGGATTGCCGCTAAAATCAAAGAAAATGAAAATTTAGAGGTGAGTCCTTTTGAAGTGGAATTAGCTAGATCTAATTTACAAATCGCGCCCAATTTTGAAGAAGTGGACACTTGCGCGGCGGAGTTTTTATCGCTCACGCCTTATTTGTATTCCACCTATGCCCCTAACCCTTTGCCCCCTATTGAAAACAAACAAGAAAAACAAGAAAAGAAAATCCTAATCATAGGTTCTGGGCCTAACCGCATCGGTCAAGGCATTGAATTTGATTATTGTTGCGTGCATGCGAGCTTTGCTTTAAAAGATTTGAACATTAAAAGCGTCATGCTCAATTGCAACCCAGAAACCGTAAGCACGGATTATGACACGAGCGACACGCTTTATTTTGAACCCATTCATTTTGAATGCGTGAAAAGCATCATTCAAAGGGAGCGAGTGGATGGCATTATCGTGCATTTTGGAGGACAAACCCCTTTAAAACTCGCTAAAGATCTAGCTAAAATGCAAGCCCCCATTATTGGCACGCCTTTTAAGGTGATTGACATTGCTGAAGATAGAGAAAAGTTTTCCCTCTTTTTAAAAGAGCTTGACATCAAGCAGCCCAAAAACGGCATGGCTAAGAGCGTTGATGAAGCTTATAGCATCGCTAACGTGATTGGTTTCCCTATCATTGTGCGCCCTAGTTATGTGCTAGGTGGCCAACACATGCAAATTTTAGAAAATATTGAGGAATTGTGCCATTATTTAGAAAGCGTTACGCATGCTTTAGAGGTTAGCCCTAAAAATCCGCTCCTCATTGATAAGTTTTTAGAAAAAGCGGTGGAATTAGATGTGGATGTTATTTGCGATAAAAAAGAGGTCTATATTGCCGGCATTTTACAGCATATTGAAGAAGCCGGTATCCATTCAGGCGACTCTGCATGCTTTATCCCTTCCACTCTAAGCCCTGAAATTTTAGATGAAATTGAGCGAGTGAGTGCGAAAATCGCTCTGCATTTAGGCGTAGTAGGGCTATTGAATATCCAATTTGCTGTTTATGAAAATTCGCTGTATTTGATTGAAGTCAATCCCAGAGCCAGCCGAACCGTGCCTTTTTTAAGCAAAGCTTTAGGCGTTCCTTTAGCCAAAGTGGCGACTAGGGTTATGGTGCTAGAAGACTTGAAAGAAGCCTTGAAGTTCTATGATAAAAAAAATATCGTAGAATATTCTAAAGGCGTTTATAAGCCTAAAATGCCCCATTTTGTGGCTTTAAAAGAAGCGGTTTTCCCTTTTAATAAACTTTATGGATCGGATTTGATTTTAGGGCCTGAGATGAAAAGCACCGGCGAAGTGATGGGGATTGCTAGATCTTTAGGGCTTGCATTTTTTAAGGCTCAAACGGCTTGCTTTAACCCCATCAAAAACAAGGGGCTTATTTTTGTTTCTATTAAAGATAAGGATAAAGAAGAAGCGTGCGTTTTAATGAAACGATTGGTTCAGTTAGGCTTTGAATTGTGCGCTACAGAAGGCACGCATAAAGCTTTGGAAAAAGCCGGGGTGAAGTCTTTAAAAGTGCTTAAAATCTCTGAAGGCCGCCCCAATATCATGGATTTGATGATGAATGGGGAAATCAGCATGGCTATCAACACCAGCGATCACAAATCTCAAGATGATGCCAAACTCATTCGCGCTTCTGTGCTTAAAAACCATGTGAGTTATTTCACGACTTTAAGCGCGATAGAAGTCTTACTTTTAGCGTTAGAAGAAAGCTCTCAAAAAGACGAGTTGTTAGCCTTACAAGATTATTTGAAGTAATTTGATGGCGTTAGTGTATCTCGTTCAAAGCGATACCACTATAGGACTGCTTTCTAAAGACAGCGAAAAGCTCAACGCCTTAAAAAAGCGCCCTAAAAACCAAAGCGTTTTAATAGAAAGCGTTGATTTTAGCACCCTAAAAAGCCTGGTGCGCGCGCCCAACGCGTTTAAAAACCTCATCAGAAGAAGCGCTAAAACTACTTTTATTTACCCTAACTCTAAAGCCGTTCGTGTGATTAAAGGCAGGCATGGGGATTTTTTAAAGCGTTTTAAAACGCTCTATAGCACCTCAGCCAACCTCACCCAATGCGCTTATGATAAAGAAATCGCTTCCAGCCTCGCTGATGTGATTGTGAGCGATGAAAGGGGTTTGTTTGAAAGCACTAGTTCTAAAATATTCAGGCTTTATAAAAATAAAAAAGTGAGAATAAGATAAAATTACCCTTTATTATTTCGCATTCTGCGCGTTTTGAAAGGGGTTTTTGTGGGATTTTTCTAAAAGTTTATCATTTGTTTGTTAAAAATGGCTAGCTCTTTTAAGGTGATTGTAATATTTTTTTGATTATAATAACACCTTTATTTTTTAAGAGAAATTATTATCATATTTAGGATTTTAAGAATGAATGACAAGCGTTTTAGGAAATATTGTAGTTTTTCTATTTTTTTGTCCTTATTAGGAACGTTTGAATTAGAGGCTAAAGAAGAAGAAAAAGAAGAAAGAAAGACAGAAAGGAAAAAAGAAAAGAACGCCCAACACACTCTGGGTAAAGTTACCACTCAAGCGGCTAAAATCTTTAATTACAACAACCAGACAATCATTTCAAGTAAGGAATTAGAAAGAAGGCAAGCCAACCAAATCAGCGACATGTTTAGAAGAAACCCCAATATCAATGTGGGCGGAGGTGCGGTGATAGCGCAAAAAATTTATGTGCGCGGTATTGAAGACAGATTGGCTAGGGTTACGGTGGATGGCGCGGCGCAAATGGGCGCAAGCTATGGGCATCAAGGCAATACGATTATTGACCCTGGAATGCTTAAAAGCGTGGTGGTTACTAAGGGGGCGGCTCAAGCGAGTGCGGGGCCTATGGCTTTGATTGGTGCGATCAAAATGGAGACTAGAAGCGCGAGCGATTTTATCCCTAAGGGTAAAGACTACGCCATGAGTGGGGCTGCCACTTTTTTAACCAACTTTGGGGACAGGGAAACCATTATGGGCGCTTATCGTAACCATCATTTTGATGCGCTTTTGTATTACACGCACCAAAATATTTTTTATTATCGTGATGGGGATAATGCGATGAAAAATCTTTTTGACCCTAAAGCGGAGAATAAAGTTACAGCAAGCCCTAGCGAGCAAAACAATGTGATGGCTAAGATCAATGGTTATTTGAGCGATAGAGATACCTTAACGCTCAGTTACAACATGACTAGAGATAACGCTAATCGCCCTTTAAGAGCGAATTTTACCGGCACTTTTTTACCCTATTCTTGCGGCGATTTTAACGCTTTCCCTAACGAGAAAAACCCTGATGATTGCTTGTTTGAAAATGACGCTAGTTTGTTTAAAACTTATAGCGTCAATTTAGTGCATAACGTGAGTTTGAATTATGAAAGAGAAGGGGGGAGCCGTTTTGGTGATCCTAAATTAAAAATCAATGGTTATACAAGCATTAGAAATGTCCAAATTGATCCGCTTTTTAGGCCTAGCGATATAGCGGCTATCATCCCTTTCACCCCAAACCCGCAGCTCTCTCAAGGTGAAGAAAATCAATGCGTGGCGCAAGGGGGCATTTATGACGCTACTAAACAAACTTGCTCCATCACTTTTAAAAGCCTTGGAGGGGGTTCTGTGGTGGCTAATAAAAATTTATTCATCATCAATTCCGGGTTCAATGCGAATGTGATCCACACCATAGATCATAAAAATGACAATCTTTTGGAATACGGGTTGAATTACCAAAACTTAACCACTTTTGATAAAGCGATCCCTAATAGCGAATTAGTCAAGCCCGGCGATGCCCCTGACGCATGCTTAAGGGTTACAAGCCCTAATGATCCTAACATGAACGGGCGTTGCCAACGAAATGGCGCTACGGCGAATGTGGTTGGGGTGTATGCGCAAGCGAATTACACCTTGCACCCTATGGTAACTTTAGGGGCAGGGACTCGTTATGATGTCTATACTTTAGTGGATAAAGACTGGCAATTGCACATAACCCAAGGGTTTAGCCCTAGTGCGGCTTTAAATGTCTCGCCTTTAGAAAATTTGAATTTCAGGCTTTCTTACGCGTATGTAACCAGAGGCCCTATGCCTGGAGGTTTGGTGTGGATGCGTCAAGATAATTTGCGCTATAACCGCAATTTAAAGCCAGAGATTGGGCAAAATGTGGAATTTAACACCGAATACAGCAGTAAGTATTTTGATTTCAGGGCTGCCGGTTTTGTCCAACTGATTTCTAATTACATCAATCAATTTTCTTCAACGCTTTTTGTCACCAATTTGCCCGCGCAAGATATTATTTATGTGCCGGGTTATGAAGTTTCAGGGACAGCTAAATACAAGGGCTTTTCTTTAGGCTTGAGCGTGGCGCGATCATGGCCTTCTTTAAAGGGGCGTTTGATCGCTGACGTGTATGAATTGGCGGCTACAACCGGCAATGTGTTTATTTTAACGGCAAGCTATATAATCCCACGCACAGGCCTTAGCATCACTTGGCTTTCACGCTTTGTTACGGATTTGAGCTATTGCTCTTATAGCCCTTATCGTAACGGCCCTACGGATATTGACAGACGGCCTAGTAATTGCCCTAAAACGCCCGGGATTTTTCATGTGCATAAACCCGGTTATGGGGTGAGCAGTTTCTTTATCACTTACAAGCCCACTTACAAAAAACTCAAAGGGTTGAGCCTGAACGCGGTGTTTAACAATGTTTTTAACCAACAATACATTGATCAAGCAAGCCCGGTAATGAGTCCTGATGAAACCCAATCAAGACAAATACGCAAGGGGCATGGCAGAGCCTGGCTTTAACGCTAGGTTTGAAATTTCTTATAAGTTTTAAAATTTGAGCGCGTGTGGCTATTTTCTTTGAAGCGATTAAAGAAGTGAAGAAATAAAAACGCTCGCGCAAAAACAAAAAAGAGGGTTAAAAGAAGCGAGAATTTCATGCGTAATGAGTCCAATCAAAAATAAAACGCTCTTTAGAAGTAACAAATATATGATTTTAATCCTTTAATTTTAAACCAATTTACAATGAAAGGTTATTTTTTGTAAAATAGGGTTGCGGATTTTAATTAATATCTTAACTTCATGCTGTTTTTTTTTTGATTATAATTATAATCTAAACAAAAAAGATCATACAATTAAAATTAGGGAGAGTTTAATGAAGCAAGAAAAGTATTTTCTGACTTCTTCTTTATCGCTTTTATCGTTTTTATTGTGTCCTGTAGAAGCTTTTGATTATCGGTTTAGTGGTCGTGTGGAGAACTTTTCTAAGATTGGTTTTAACAATTCGCAAATCAATACTAAAAAAGGGATTTATCCTACTGAAAGTTTTATAGATATTGTAACTTTAGCGCAAGTCAAAGTCAATTTACTCCCTAAAGGCACCGAAAACCATAGGCTCTCTGTCTCTTTGGGTGGGGCGATTGCAGCCATTCCTTACGATAAGACTAAATATTATATTAACCAAGCTAACGGGAAGATTTTTGGCTCAATTGTAGAGAATTTCATTGGGGGCTATCATGGATACTTTTTTAATAAGTATCTTGGCCCTGCTTATGCGGGGACTTCTCAATCAGCGAGCTATCATGCAAGGCCTTATGTGGTGGATACCGCTTTTTTACGATACGATTACAAAGATGTTTTTGGGTTTAAAGCGGGGCGTTATGAAGCGAATATTGATTTTATGAGCGGATCGAATCAGGGGTGGGAAGTGTATTATCAGCCCTATAAGACTGAAACGCAAAGGTTAAGGTTTTGGTGGTGGAGCTCTTTTGGGAGAGGTTTGGCGTTTAACTCTTGGATTTATGAGTTTTTTGCGACAGTGCCTTATTTGAAAAAGGGAGGCAATCCTAATAACAGCAACGATTTCATCAATTACGGCTGGCATGGGATCACCACGACTTATTCTTATAAAGGTTTAGACGCTCAATTTTTTTATTATTTTGCACCTAAGACTTATAACGCTCCTGGCTTTAAGCTAGTCTATGACACGAATAGGAATTTTGAAAATGTCGGCTTTCGCTCTCAAAGCATGATCATGACAACTTTCCCTTTATACTATAGGGGGTGGTATAACCCAGAGACAAACACTTATAGTTTAGAAGACAGCACGCCCCATGGATCGTTGTTGGGGAGGAATGGCGTTACTTTGAATATCCGCCAGGTTTTTTGGTGGGATAATTTCAACTGGTCCATTGGCTTTTATAACACCTTTGGCAATTCGGACGCTTTTTTAGGCTCTCACACGATGCCAAGGGGTAATAACACTTCCTATATCAGTAATGAAATCTCAGTAACGACTAGGCATGCCGGAATGATTGGCTATGATTTTTGGGATAATACGGCTTATGATGGGCTGGCTGATGCGATCACTAACGCGAACACTTTCACTTTTTACACTTCTGTTGGAGGGATCCATAAGCGTTTTGCATGGCATGTTTTTGGGCGCGTCTCTCATGCGAATAAAAATGCGTTAGGGCAAGTGGGGAGGGCTAATGAATACTCCTTGCAATTCAATGCGAGCTATGCGTTCACTGAATCGGTTCTTCTCAACTTTAGAATCACTTATTATGGGGCTAGAATCAATAAAGGGTATCAAGCAGGGTATTTTGGAGCGCCCAAGTTCAATAACCCAGATGGCGATTTTAGCGCTAATTACCAAGACAGAAGTTACATGATGACCAACCTCACGCTGAAGTTTTGATTTCCAATCGCAGCAAGTTAAAAACACTCCAAGGCATTTTTTAAAATATAATACTTTGCGTGGCTCGTTTTGTGAAGTGATCAAACGCTAAAGACGATTGGGCTTCCTGATGTTGGAGGAGAGTTTGGTTCTTGTTCTGTGTGCCTAATGGATTTTACAGAGTTTGAGCTCCAACGCATTCCTTACAGCTCTCACGCATCATATCTATAAAGGCGTAACTTTGCGCGCTTCCTACGCTAGATGCAAATGTATGGGGGTGTTATACTGCAAATTAGCGGCATTCACCCCAAACACTAAAGATGTTTAGGATTTCTGCTTGGGGGTTTTAAAAGCGGTTTTCTTGGGTTAGGGGGATTTAGTTTTGGGGGGTTGTTCCCCTTAAAAAATGGGTTTTACCATAAAATTTAAAACGATAAAACAAAGTTTTAAACCACAGAAATCCTAAATATCTTTAGCGTTTGATCGCTTTCACCATTAAAGCGTTCTTGGGGGTTAATCTCAATATTTGACAACATTTGATAAATATTTTGGGTTGTTTTTCTAAGTATAAAAATTTTGAAGCGCTCCAAAGCTTTTTAAAGCGGTAGTTTTTAATCAAGCGTTTTAAAACCTCAATAAGCCTTGAGCGTTGAGCTTTTTGTGAGAGCTAGCTTTTAATAAAGCGTTCTTATTTTTAAGCGTTCTTAGGGGTTAATTCCAATATTTGATTATTGGATAAGGGTTTTGGGTTTGTTTTTAAAGTGGGGGTTAAAGGGTTCGTTCAAAGCCTAATCGCAGAAAGTTAAAAACACTCCAAGGTGCATTTTAAAATAAACACAATAAAAGAGCTTGCACAAGTAAATTTTTTAAGCGTTCTTGGGGGTTAATCCCATTATTTGATAACATTTGATAGGGATTTTTAGGTTTGTTTTTAAAGTGGGGGGTTAAAGGGTTCAATCAAAGCCTATAAAAGGCCTTGAGCTTTTTTAGAAAGCGTAGCCATAGACCCAATACACGCTATAAGGGCGGAAGTATTTCACTTCAGCACCGCCAGCTTTATAATAAGTGTTGTAAATCGTAGGGATTTGCACACCGATTTCTATAGAATGCTGGTTATGGCTTTTTAGGTCTTTTTTCAAGATACCAAAGTTCATGCGTAAGCCCACATCAAACAAGAATTGGAATTTCGTCGCTGTAGGTCTGCTCGCAAGCTGAGGGCTGTTTCTTAGCGTGCTGATGTAAGTATCCCCTGCGAGTTGGATCCCCCCAAAGAAGCCCGCATTAAGACTCCTACTGCCAAAAGAGCGGCTAAACACATTGTAAAGCACATCAGTCCCCACCCCATAAGTGAGCAGATTGACTTGATTGTAAGTAGGGCCATTACCCACGCCCGCGCCGTTATAGCTGAAGAAGCCGTAGTAGCGTAAGCCCACATTCTTGTTTTCTCCAAAGAATTGCTTGTAACCGATTTTAGTGATAAACCCGTTAAACGCATTCACTTGAGAGCTGTTACCGGCAGCGAAATTCCCAAGCCATGGGTTAGCTTTAAGTTCGTTATTCAAAGCGCTAACTTTAGCCAAAGTGTTTGTGGTGTTGTTTAACAGTTGGGTAGAGCGCGCTTGATCAATATTCCCGCCATAGCTCACTTGATAGCCTGTTGAATTGCTGATGTTAGCGTTGTTGGCTAGCGTTAAAGCGTTTTGAGAAGTATCGACGATATTTTGCACCAAGCTAGTGAATTCCTTAGCGCTCAAATCGTTCCCGGCGTTAGCAGAGTTGAAAACATGTTGCGCTAAAGCGGCATCCAAAAACGCACCGGCAGCCCCGCCATTACCGCTTGGCCCCATAGTGATTGAAGCTTGCTTTAGGACATAAGCGATTTGTTGGGCGGTAACCCCATTTCCATAAACTTGATTAGTGTTGTTTTGAAAAATCCCACCCGCTTGGTTGTTGGCGTTTAAGAATGAGTTCATGTAAGTCAAATAAACGCTAGCGGTGTTAAGCTCACTGAGCTGGTTGGAGAGGTTTTGGCTCGTGGTGTTGTTGTTGCCTTGAAAGATATTGTTTTTGAGATCTTGACTCAAAGTTTTGATAGAGCTAACCATTTCGTTATAAAGAGCCAGGTTGCCTTGGAAACAAGGGCTATTGCTAGTAGTAGCGGCAGCAGTAGCGTCACTACTGCTATTAGTGCTACCGCATTGAGAAAGTTTAGAGGTATTCAAAGTAGGATACAAATCAATCAAATTGCCTAATTGGTTCATAAAGAGGTTGCCTAAAGTCCCGGCGACATTGCCTCCTGTGCCTGCAATATTGATATTGGTGTTGTTTGTCGTATTAGAGTTTAACAAGCCGGCTAATTCTTCGGCTTTGATTTTACCCGGGTTTTTCACTTGTTGGACCACCTGACCTAATTCATACCCAAAGGTCATAAAGCCCCCATCTTCTTCAGCGCCCACTGGATTGAAGCTCAAGCTTAACGCTAGGCTTAAAGGGGCTAAGAATCTTACTTTTTGAGATTGTGTCATTAAATTTTCCTTAATCATTTTGAATGGCTTTAAATTTTGTTTCATGTTTGTCTCTTCCCCCCTTTCTTAGAATGAATACCCATAAGACCAATAAACGCTATAAGGACGGAAATACTTCACGGTAGTCCCTGCTGATTTGTAATAAGTGTTATAAATCGTAGGCACCACTACGCCAAATTCCACCGTGTGCTGGTTGTGGCGGTTGGATTTCCCGTCCAACTTACCGAAGTTCATCCGCATACCGAAGTCAAAGAGAAACTGGAAGTGCGTGTTATTGACTTTCCCATGCAATTTCACATTGGGGTCATCTCTGAGCGTGGATTGGACGGTCTCACCGGCTAATTGGATACCGCTAAAAAAGCCCATATCCACAGAGCGGTTTTGATAGGAGCGGCTAAAGATGTTATACAACACATCAGTCCCCACCCCATAAGTGTATAACCCTACGCTATTTTGAGTGGATCTAAAGCCCACGCTCGCTCCGTTATAAGAAAAGAAACCATAATAGCGCAAACCGATATTCCTTTTCTTCCCGAAGAATTGCTTATAGCCCACTTTAGTGTAAAACCCGTTTAAAATATTCGTTGAACGGCTGTTCCCGGCCCTGAATTGGGGCAAGTAAGGCATGCTTCTAACTTGATTGTTGAGCGCATTGATTTTATCCAAAGTTACTTGCGCGTTATAAAGAGCGTTAGAGAGCTGATTAGCGCGCCCTTGCACAGCGTTAGCTTGGTTGCTATTTATCCCAGCGTTATTAACCGCGCTCCCGCTAATGGGGTTTTTACTGAGTTCGTTATAAACCGATTGGGATTGATCAATAATGCCTTGCACCAAACCTGTAAAAACGGCTGAATTGAATTCCTTATTCCCAATGTTGGCGGCTACGGCAGAGTTGAAAGCTTCTAAGAGCAATTCATCTTGCTTGAGCAAGTTCGCTGCGTTATTTAAGATATTTTGTTGGCCTTGAAGGTAAGCAATAGCTTGTGTAGAGTAAGTTTGACCATTTTGACCAGTCGCACCACTAGTTCCATTAGTTCCATTTTTCTCTAAAGCTTTATTCATCGCATTAAAAAACACATTCGCCGCATTCAAGTAGGTGAGCTGTTGTTGCATGTTGGGGAAATTGGTGTTCGTGCCGTAGTTAGTCTGGCTACCGATCGTGCTTAAAACCCTGTCAGAAAGGCTAGGGAGCCAGTAATAGCCCGCAGCGGTGCAAGCGCTTTGAGTGTTAAGAGAATTGCCACCAGCCGTCCCTGCAGCCGCGCAAGTCCCACTGCCTACCGCACCCCCTAAAAGAGCGTTCGCAGACACATCGTTACCATTGAGTTTCTCTGGATACGCCCCTAAAAGCGAATAAAGGTATTGGGAGAAAGCGTTACTCAACGCCCCTGCGACATTGCCTCCGGTGTTGTTGTTTAAAATGTTGTTCGTTACATCAGCGTTAAGCTCTCTTGCGAGTTCGTCTCTTTTAGCGCCGCCTGGGTTTTGGACATCTTGCATGACTTGCCCGAGCTGATAACCGACGGTGAAAAACCCTCCATCATCTTCGGCATAACTTATGCTAGCGCAAAGGGCTAGACTAAGAAACAGCGTTCTATTCTTCTTTATCATAATTTTCCTTATCAATGGGATGCTCCTTGATTGAGTTTAAATTTGGGATTTAAGTTACATCAGTAAATAATATTTAGTAATACAAATTGTCAGATGTAATTGTGATATTTTCACATAAGAAAAATTAAACTAACCTTAAAAATCCCCTTAAAGACCCCTTATAAAGCAATAAAGTTACAACAATTGGAGCGCTTTTTACAAAAAAAAAAAAACGGGATTTCATAGGGGGATTAGCCTTAAATTTTTGGGGTTTTAAAAACGCTTTTTGGCATTTTTAGGCTTTTTAATGTAAAATCACGCCAACGCAAATAGTCATTTTAAGTTATCTCTTTTGTTGTGAAAATTTGGAGCATGTTAGGGTCTAATAGTGGGCGGTTACCCCGAAAGGAGATAACCAACTATGAAGTTATTATTGGTAATCATAGTTTTAATGGCCTTCGCAACGCCATTATACTAAAATTTTGGCTCTAGCACAAGCTTAAAATCTTACTAGCGTTTTTTTGTATTTTTCTTACATCTCATAAAAATCCCATTATAATACTCAAATGATATGACATGGTAGTAATTCTAGTGTTAAGCGAATTTGGAGCAATTAGTGGTTTCTGATCTAATGGGTTGGGAGATTGCAGTGGGTGGCACTCCGTTAGGAGGCACTACCATGAAATTCATTTTTATAGCGATAGTTTTAGTGGTTATCTTAACACTGCCACTTTATTAAAAACAAGCTCTTAAGAGTTCCTAGCTCTTAGGGGCTTAACTACCGCTATAATCATATCATCTTTTGCTTAAACAAACAATACAAAAACCAATTTTATTTTGAATCAGGTTTCAAAAGTCCCGCTTCATACAAAAACACCGAAGGCTTATGCTCTTTCGGTTTGGCGTTTTCTCTCAATTCGTTTTTCGCATAAGAAAGCCATAAATTTTCCTTAGCCCTTGTGATAGCGACATAAAAAAGCCGCCGCTCTTCTTCAATACCTCCACCGGTATTCATGAGTTTGTGGTTAGGGAAACGGCCCTCCATTAAATCTATAATATAAACATCTTTAAATTCTAAGCCTTTAGAAGCATGCACGCTCAACAGATTCACGCCACAGCCTTGCGTGGCTTCACTAGATCCTATTAAAGTGCCGTTTAAAAAACGCCCTAAATTTTGGTAATTTTTCGCCAAAGAACTCAGCAAGTCCATTTTTTCATTGAAGCGTTTTTGCGCTTGGAGTTTTTTAAATTCGTTATAAGAGCCGTCCTTATTTTTGGATCGCTCTTTTAAAAGGCGTGTTTTAAAGGTTTGAAAAAACGCGCTTTCTAGAATGTGTTTGATTAAAGCGCTAGGGGAATGGGTAGGGGCTTTGATATAAAGAATGAAAAAATCGCTGAGCATTTTAGCCCCATTGAGTGAGATTTTAGGGTGCATCAACACCGGGTGCGAATGAAACGCCTTATCTATCACGCTATTAAACCTTGAGCTGTTTTCTAGGGCAAAAATTTCTTCAAAAAGCCCCATGGAGGTGATTTCTTTTTTCTTCGTGTAAATTTTGGCTTCTTTGCTTGGGTGGGTTAGGGCTAGTTTGAGATCGCCATTGCCTAAAAGCATCAAGGCTTCATGAATGTCTTTAGCGGTGTTAGAGCCAATATCGCTGATATAGCTTAAAATGTGAATGGCTGCCATAATGTCTTTAGGGTTAAATAGCAGCATGCAAATATCTAACGCTAACGCCACTTCTTTAGATTCAAAAAAGCTCGCGCTCCCTTTTCGTTTGCTTGGCACGTTGTGGGATCTTAAAGCGGCTTCTAATTGATCCGCGCTCGCGTTATTCCTAAAAATCACCGCCACTTCTTTAAAATCTTTTCGCATGACAATGCGTTTGGCGATGTCTTGGCATTGCGCGATATTGTCGTTGTAATTTAAAAGCGTGGGTTTATTGAATTTCCCTGATTTCACCACTTCTAAATTTTTAGGGTAAATGCGCTCGTTGTGTTGTATCACTTGATTAGCAAGATCTAAAATCTCTTTAGAAGAGCGGTAGTTTTTGGTGAGCGTGAAAACCTGGGCGTTTTTGTATTTTTGAGTGAAATTAGAAATGATAGAAATATCCGCCCCATTAAAAGCGTAAATGCTCTGATCGTAATCGCCCACGCAAAACAAACTGGGAGGGTTGATAGCGTCTAAAATGGATTCTTGTAGGGGGTTAGTGTCTTGAAACTCATCGCAAAGCACTTCTTTATAAGGGCTAGGTCTTTCTAGCATCGCTTTTTTAAATAATAGCAGTAAGTCGTTATAGTCAATATAATCATGCTTTTTTTTAGTGTTTTCAAATTCGTCTAAAACGTTTTCATAAAAGGCGGCGTATGGTGCGTGTTCAGGGCTTTTATGAGAAAGCCAAGCGCTAAAATCTTCTTGTTTTAGAGCGTTAGTGTAAAGCGAATAGAGGGCGTAGAGATGCTGTGAAGTGTAGGGCTTTTTATCGTCATCTATGGCGTTTTTAGTGTCCACAATGCTTTCTAAAAGTTTTCTCAATTCTTTAGGTTGCTTCAGGCTTAAGTTTGGGTAATGCTCTTTTAAATAGCGATACGCTACCGCATGGAAAGTACCCGCTTCAATTTTGGAGCTTAATTTAAAATATTTAGCCACCCTGGCAATCATTTCATTACTCGCTTTATTGGTGAAAGTCAAAAGCAAGATTTCTTCAGGCTTGATGCCGTTATCAAGCAGGTATAAAATGCGCCCCACAATCGTAGAAGTCTTTCCTGTGCCAGCGCTTGCAATCACTAAATTATGCCCTTGTAAAGCCTTGGCCGCTTTTAGTTGCTCAGGGTTTAATTGCAAAGTTTCTAACAAGTTTTATCCTAGATTTAAAAAGTCTTTAGGCAAAAGAGCGTTTTCTAAAGAGCGTTGCGAAAACAAAAAACGCCCATCGCACACAAAGCCTAATTCTTGCCAGTTGATAGCGTTGAGTTTGTCGCAGAGGTTTTGTAAATCTAAGTTTTGGTTATAAGGGAATAGCGCTAAAATAGAGCCGTCATAATTAGGGCATTGGTGGATGAAAAAGGGGTTTTTTTGGCGCGTTTTGGCGTTGACATAAATGCGTTTTTTAGGGGATATGTGATGCATCCTCCCCCATTCAAACCAATTACTTTCATTGAATTTTTTAATCTTTCTTTGCATCAAGCTGTCTTTATGCTGGAGTAAATAATCATTAGGCTTATTGACAAAAACCATTTTTTCTAAAACATTGGTTCTTTTGGTGATTGAGGTGACAAATTCTAAATTCCCGTATGTTTCATTTTTAAAAATCTTATCGCACCCGCTCACTGCCCCCACCTTAACCTTAAAAACCTCGCTTAACTTTTGCGTGTAAGATTGGTTGAGGAAATACAAAATGCCTTTTTTGCACACGAATTGCAAACCATCGTTGGCGATTCTACTGAAATCACCCTTACAAAAACGAAAAATCACGCAATTAGGCATGGCGTTTGGGAAAATCTTTTGATCGCCTAATTCAAAAAAATGCGTTATCGTGCCTTCTTTGTAAATCCATTCGTTTAATTTCACGCTGGAAGTGGATTTTAAAAAATCCCTTGGGGTGATGAAAATCAATTCGCCATTAGGCTTTAAATGCTTGATCGCTTTTTCTATGAAAAACAAGTATAGATTACTCCTTTCATCAAAAAGGCTGTAATGGAGTTTTTCTTTCGTGCTTGGCGCAATATCCTTGTGCTTGACATAGGGCGGGTTACCGATAATGGTGTCAAATTGGTTTTCTAAAGGGTAGTCAAAAAAGTCCATGCAAAGGGCATTTTTAGGGCAGATTTTAGGATCGATTTCAATCCCTACAGCCTTTTTTAAGCGCTTTAAAAAACTCCCATCGCCAGCGCTTGGCTCTAAAACACTCCCTTGATTGTGTTTGAGAGTGAGCATGAAATCCACTATATTTTTAGGGGTGAAAATCTGCCCTAAAGTTTTAATGTCTAAATTATTCAAAAAATTCTCCAAAAACTTCTCTTAATAAATATTAGCCCTTAGAGTTACACTTTTAGCTAGAGCGCTTAAGATGAAATTTTTACTTTCAATAAAGTTTCTTTGAACGATTTCTCTGTTGTTATCCCACTTGCATTGGAAGGGCAAGTTATTGCCATTTGGCTGAAGAGTTTGAATACCTTTTAAGGAATTGATAAAAATATCTTTAGGATCGTTTTTGTTGATAATTAAAAAATAATAGTCTCTATCGGTGTTTTTGCCTAAGTATTTATGCAGTTTTTGAAAGTATTTTTCCCATGCGATTTCGTTATTAAATTCCGGTAATAAGCCACACAACGCATAATAAATCCCTAATTTACCATTAAGATTGTCAGCGGTTTTTGTGGTGGTGGTTTTAATATTAACAGGATAAAAAATATCGTTTTTTTTAAAACTAAAATCCCACCACTCTCTAGCTCTTGGCAGTTGGATAGGAAAATTACCCTTAATGGTATTTAAAATTTCTTCTTCATTGACCGATGAATTCAATCGCCCATCTTGTAAGGGTTGAGACAAATGATAAGGGTTCGTTTTTAAAAATTCTGCAATTTCATTAAGCTGTGTGGGTATCATTAAATATCCTTATTAAAAAGGGTATTTTATCTTTATTTAGCCCCTTATTTTTTCAAGCTAATGGCTTCTTTAATCATGTCATCGCCCGCGCCAAAGGCTCTAGCGTTCATAGAATAGCCTCTTTGCATTAAAATGAGATTGGTTAGGGCGTTCCCGGCATTCACGTTGCTCGTTTCTAAATATTTATGCCTGATTTTCCCAAACTTGAGCTTGCCCTCTTCGTCCCACCCTAAAATGGGGTTACCGCTTAGGGGTCTGTTTTCGCCATTAATGGTGCCTTCTTGCATTTCATAGAGGTTACCGCCGATTTTTCTCAATCCTTGATCGTTAGTGAAAGCTAAAATACCGATGCGAGCGACCGGCTCCACCACCCCGTTACTGAAAGCTAGAGAAATCACGCCATTTTCTTCAATGCGCATGTCTCTAAAAATGCCCCTAGGCTTGCCGTCTTGACTCGCTTCTAAGAGTTTAGAATCTTGGTAAGACAAATCGCTAGAATCATGGTTTTCGCTCTTATCTAAAGAATAGGTGAGCTTATTACCCTTAAAATCCAAAGTCATGGGGGCAGATTTCATCTTATGCGTGGCTGAATCAAAGCCGACAATTTCCCAAGTAGGATCATTGATAGGGGTTTTGTTTTTGGGATCCACGATGTAGCTTTTCACTTCCCAAGTTTGGTTTTTCCTTTTACTCGTGGGGCTTGATGTGGGATCGTTGGAATTGGTCATGTAATATTCGCTTTGGAGCAAGTATTTATCCCCGGCTTTATCATAAATATCCACTTCTGTGCTGTAATAAGGGATTTTAATCGCCACTGAATCCCTGCTAATGCCCTTTTTCAATTCCATTCCGTTCGCATTCAAGCCCAATTTATCCGCAATGCCCCCACTCAAGCTAAAGGTGATAGGCGTTTCGCTAGGATTAGCGATTTCTAATAATAGGGGGGGGCTTTTGGCGTCTTTTTCGCTTTTGATGAGGTTTAGGTCTAGCCCGGTTTTTTCTTTAAGGAGTTTTTGCAAATCGCCTAAAGTTTTGAATTGGTTTTCGCCTTTTTCAGCGTCCCCATAAGTGAAAACAAAATCTTCTTTTTTGCCATCTTCTTTTTGGATACTGACATTTAATTTACGATTAGTGATCGCGTCTATGGGCTCGTTATCGTCATTCGCTAAAGCGTTAATGTCCTGGTTTAAAAAACGCTCCTTAATAATCTCGCCCTTATCGTTTAAGAAAAAATCTTGCACGCCCTTTAAATGGTCTTTAGGGTTTAAATTCACGCTGATATTCACTTTCGTGCTAAGCACGGGCTGGTAAGTCAAATCTTGGGGGATTTGTAAGGGCGAAAGGGTGTTGCCATGCAATTTTTCAATGTCTTCATCTCTGGCGGTGGAATTGAGCGTGCCGTCTTTGATTTTTTTCAAATCAATGCCATAAACATAATAGCCCTCAGGGGTTACTAAATAGCCATCGGCGTCCCTGGCGAAATTCCCAGCGCGGGTTAAGAAATTATCCTGTTTTTTGCTAAAGCCGTCTTTATTAATGGTCATTTCCCCATTTTTATTGGGCCCTATCACAAACCAGCCCTTCCCTTGATACGCCATGTGGAATTCCCCCTCACTTGGCATGTATTCCCCGTCTTTATTAGAAAGGACATTGCCTGAGCCTGTAACGCCATAATTTCGGTCGTTAGCCACAACGGATTTGGCGTTCAAAGCGTCTAAGTGCGAAGAAAATAAGGTCTTAAACTCCGGATCATTGGAGCGATAGCCTAAAGTATTGACATTGGCGATATTATTGGAAAGGCTGTCAATACCAAACTGGTGGGTTTTAATCCCGCTATAAGCGTTTAATAAGGTGTCGTTCATGCTGTCTCTTTAGGGGGAGTTTGGGGTTTTTGTTCAGAGATTTTCTGTTCAAGGGCTTTTTGTTCAAGTGGTTTTTGATCCGAGATTTTTTGAGGCTTCTGATCCGAGAATTTTTGATCCGAGATTTTCTGTTCAATGGGTTCTTGCGGTTTTTGTTCAGAGAGCTTTTGAGGCTTCTGATCCGAGAGTTTTTGATCAAGCGGTTTTTGATCCGGTTTGTAAAACTCTATCGCGCTGTCTATGGGTAAAACCATTTCGCCCATTCTTAACATGGGCTTGCCTTTATCAAAAATCACGCTTTCCACTTCGCCCCTACCAATGCGCGTTTGCAAATACTGCTTGCTTTGAGAGTCTAAATTGTATTCAGCTTTGATTTTGTAATTGCCTTTAGGGACTTTTTCGCCCTTTTCGTTTGTGCCGTCCCATTCAAAATTGATATACCCCTTTTGCCCGTTATAATCTTTTAAAGGAATCGTTTTGACTAATTCATTGTTTTCGTTTAGGATTTGAATCGCTGGCACTCCTTTAGAAGCGTCAATTTTTTCATCAAAAAAGAGCGAAAAAGAAAGCTTGTTGTTGCCATCAAAATTCGCCCCACTCACATCGGTTTCAGCGATTTTGCCTATCATGCTCACAGAATTAAGGGCCGTTACTTCCCTTAAAGCGTTGTTAGCCTTCAAGCTATCGTCCATGCCTTTATTAAGGTTTTCCATGGTGTCTTTTAAAGCGCCTTGAAAGTCTTTTAAGGATTCGTTAGTTTCTTTATTGGATTTCATGGCACTGGCGACTTCTTGCATGGTTTTTTTATTTTCTTCTTGCATTTCCACTTGCGTGAGCTGTGCGGTTTGGGTGATGATTTTATCCGTTTCCATAGGAGCGGTGGGGTCTTGATTTTTCAATTGCTCTAAAAAGAGTTTCATGAAAGCGTTTTTATCCAACCCGTTAGCGATCGTGGGCTGCTCTTTTTTCCTTTCTTGCGCGGCTTTAGCTCCTGTAACTTCTGCTAAATCAATGGCCATGATCTCTTCCTTATTAAAGATGTCTTATTATAGAGCAAACTCGCTTAAAATCACGCATAAAGAGTGATTTGCATGCTCGTTTCTTGGTTTTCATGGTCCGTGTTCTCTTGGTAGCTTTTTAGAGCACTTTCTTTTAGGGGGGTTAATTCCTGTTCTTTGAATGGCTCTTTTGGTTGATCTTTGGGGGCTTGTTGCTCTTTAGAAGAATCTTGCGAAAAGCTCAAATCCACCCCTTCAAAGCCTAAAGCGTTCAGGCTGTTTTTAAGATCTTGTTGGTTGTCCAAAAAGGTTTGCAAGCTGTTGTTGTGAGAAATCACGCTCACTTTAAGGTTTTTACCCACTTTTTGAATGGTTACTTCAACCTTGCCCAATTCCTTAGGGAATAAATCCATGGAGATCTTGCTCATGGGGGGTTTGTATTCTTGGATTTCTTGTTTTAATTGTTGGGTGAAATGCTTGATCGTCTCTTTAGGGGCGGTGCTTTTATTGTCGCTTGTCTTATCGCTAGCTTGGGCGTTTTGCGTGCTTTGAGCGCTGTTACTAGATTCTTTAGTTTTTTCTTTATTATCGCTTGCTTCTTTAGTTGTTTCTTCTTTTTCTGGGGGCGTTGGAATATTATCGTTAGGAGGGTTAGCTCCTGTTAAAGGCATTAAAGGGGGCGTTTTAAGAGGGATTTTAAGGGCATTTTCTGGCGTCGCGCTTGGGGCTGTGGTCTGGGTTTTAGCGTGAATAGGGGTTTTTTCTGACTTTTTTTTAGAAAGCGTTTTATCCCTTTTAATGGCGTTCATTTGTAAAGCTTCCTTTAAAGGGGGCGTTTTTTTTTCATTATTTGGGGGGTTTGCGTGTTCTTTATTGTGCGATTCTTTTTTTTCTAAAGATTGCAAAACGCTAGAAAGGTTAGCGGTGTTTTTGGCGTCGTTCTTTGCAAGGGTGTGGTTAGTGGGCGTTTGCGTTGTTTTTAAGGCGAACTGATCGCCTGCATTTAAGAGGGTTTTATTTTCTGGGGTCGTGGCCGCTTGAATGTTGCTGGCGTTCAAGTCATGTTTTTGGCTGAGCGTTTGGATGTCTTTAAGGGTTTTTGGCTCTTTAGCGTTATGGGTTGGGGTGGTTTGGGTTTTGATAGCGTTGTTGGCGTGGTTGGTGGGGGTTATAGGGTTTTTACTAGCTAAGTTTGTTTGATGAGCGTTAGAAGTAACTCCATTAGGCTTTTTTTCATTCTTGTTTAAAGTTTCATTAGGGGTTTTGGGGTTAGTTTCATGCTCATGGGTTTCATGTTGAGCTTCATGCGAAGCGGTTGTTTTTTGGTGGTTGAGCCAATCTTTTAGGGTAGGGGCTTGTTGATCTTTAGCGGGATTTTGAGCGTGTTGGTGGGGTAGTGTAGGGGTTTTTTCAAGCGTTTTAGCGTCTTTGGGCGTAGCTTTTAAAGCGTTAGGATTTTCTTTAGGGGCGGTTTTGTCTTTAGAGATCTTTTGGTTTAAGATCTTACTGAAATCCTTTGATGCGCTTTTAGGGGCGTTTTTGGTGTCTTCGTTTTTTGCTCCGCTATTTATTAAAGCGTTTGAGTTGGCGCTTGCGTTGGTGTGAATGGGATTAACAGGAGATGGCATGGTTATCCTTTAAAACAACTCTTTTATTTTACATGGTGGGAGTTAAGCAAAAAGAGTTCCTTAAAGAGCGCTTTTTAAAAACTATGGTTTCGTTTAGGTTTAATTAAATTTTGCTACAATTAAATAAAAACGATAATTTTAGGGAGATTGGCATGCAAAGTTTATGGATTTACCCAGAGGATACCGAAGTTTTAGGGGTTGCTTGTAAGAGTCTTTTAAAAACGCTAAAACCACGCTATCAAAAAATCGCCTTGTTTTCACCCATTAATGGGGAGTACGAGAGCTTGGGGGAGTGCGAGGGTCTAAGCTCTTTAGAGGTTCATAGCGCCATAGACAAACAAAAGGCTTTAGAGCTTGTGAGCACCACTCAAGAAGAGTTACTATTTGAAACGATTCTCAAACGCTATGATGAATTACAATCCACGCATGATTTTGTCATTAATTTAGGGTATGCGCCGAAGTTTTTCTTAAACGCTCTTTTAGATTTAAACACCATTTTAGCCAAGCATTTAAACGCTCCTGTGGTGGCTGTCGCGCAAACGAGTTTGGAATATTTGAAAGCCATGCATTCTCATATCATTAAAAAAGAAGCCTCTTTCGCTATAGGGTTATTTGCGGGCGAAACGCTTGAAAAACCACATTTTTTGAGCGCGTCTCTTTGTAAGCAACAATGCGAATTAGAAGCGAGCGCGATTGAAAATTTGTTGCAAACAAAAAGCGAGATTATTACCCCTTTAGCCTTTCAAAGGAGTTTGGAAAAAAAGGCTAAAAATCAGATTAAAAAAGTCGTTTTACCCGAGAGCGAAGATGAAAGGATTTTAAAAGCCGTGCATCGTTTGAACGCTATGGGTGCGGTAGGATTGATTTTATTAGGCGATAAAGAGGTTATTAATTCCCAAGCGAAAAATTTAAACTTGAATTTGGAAAATGTAGAAATCATTAATCCCAACACCTCGCATTATAGAGAAGAATTCGCTAAAAGCTTGTATGAATTGCGAAAATCAAAGGGATTGAGTGAGCAAGAAGCCGAGCAATTAGCGTTGGATAAAACTTATTTTGCGACCATGCTCGTGCATTTAGGCTACGCGCATGCCATGGTTTCTGGGGTCAATCACAGCTGACACCATTAGACCCGCTTTACAAATCATTAAAACTAAGCCCGGCGTGAGCTTGGTTTCAAGCGTGTTTTTAATGTGTTTGGACACTCAAGTGTTCGTCTTTGGGGATTGCGCGATTATCCCTAACCCTAGCCCTAAAGAATTAGCCGAGATCGCTACCACTTCTGCGCAAACCGCTAAGCAATTCAATATTGCGCCTAAAGTGGCCCTACTCTCTTATGCGACAGGCGATTCCGCTCAAGGCGAAATGGTGGATAAAATCAACGAAGCCCTAACAATCGCGCAAAAGTTAGATCCCCAATTAGAAATTGATGGCCCTTTACAATTTGACGCTTCCATAGATAAAGGCGTAGCGAAGAAAAAAAGGCCTAACAGCCAAGTGGCCGGGCAAGCTAGCGTTTTTATTTTCCCGGATTTAAACGCCGGGAACATCGCTTATAAAGCGGTGCAACGGAGCGCTAAAGCCGTGGCGATAGGGCCTATCTTACAAGGCTTGAACAAGCCCATTAACGATTTGAGTAGGGGCGCTTTAGTGGAAGATATTATTAACACCGTTTTGATTAGCGCCATTCAAGCGCAAGATTAATTGACTAGGAGAAATGATGGAAATTTTAGTTTTGAATCTGGGCAGTTCGTCTATTAAGTTTAAGTTGTTTGACATGAAAGAGAACAAGCCCTTAGCGAGCGGTTTGGCTGAAAAAATCGGCGAAGAAATAGGGCAGTTGAAAATCAAATCGCATTTGCACCATAACGATCAAGAATTAAAAGAAAAGCTTGTGATTAAAGATCATGCGAGCGGGCTTTTAATGATTCGTGAGAATTTAACGAAAATGGGGATCATCAAAGATTTCAATCAAATTGACGCTATAGGGCATCGTGTGGTTCAAGGGGGGGATAAATTCCATGCCCCGGTGTTAGTGGATGAAAAAGTCATGCAAGAAATTGGCAATCTTTCTATTTTAGCCCCCTTACACAACCCGGCGAATTTAGCCGGTATTGAGTTCGTTCAAAAAGCGCACCCCCACATCCCTCAAATCGCTGTTTTTGACACCGCATTCCATGCTAGCATGCCCAGTTACGCTTACATGTATGCGTTGCCTTATGAATTGTATGAAAAGTATCAAATCCGGCGCTATGGTTTCCATGGGACTTCACACCATTATGTGGCTAAAGAAGCGGCGAAGTTTTTGAATATCGCTTATGAGGGATTTAATGCGATCAGTTTGCATTTAGGGAACGGCTCAAGCGCGACCGCCATTCAAAATGGCAAGAGCGTGGACACTTCTATGGGGCTAACCCCTTTAGAAGGCTTGATTATGAGCACAAGGTGTGGGGATATTGATCCCACTGTGGTGGAATACATCGCGCAATGCGCTGATAAGAGCTTAGAAGAAGTGATAAAAATTTTAAATCATGAAAGCGGTTTGAAAGGCATTTGTGGGGATAATGAGAAACATAGAAGCCAGAAAGGAAAAAGGCGATAAACAAGCCAAGCTCGCTTTTGAAATGTGCGCTTATCGCATTAAAAAGTATATCGGAGCTTACATGGCAGTCTTAAAAAAAGTAGATGCGATCCTCTTTACAGGGGGATTAGGGGAAAACTACTCGGCTTTAAGAGAGAGCGTGTGTGAAGGCTTAGAAAATTTAGGGATCGCTTTATGTAAGCCCACTAATGATAATCCGGGCAATGGGTTGGTGAATTTAAGCCAGCCTAATACTAAAGTTCAAATTTTACGAATCCCTACTGACGAAGAATTAGAAATCGCTTTGCAAACCAAAAAGGTTTTGGAAAAAACAGAATAAAGAATTGTTTAAGAAATCTATAAGAAATTTTTGGGTAAAAAATTAGCTTTCTTAAATTAAGTTCTAAATTAAGAAAATATCACACTAGGAGTTTTTGATGGAAGTGGTTCATTTTTTAGAGGGCGTTTGTTTTGAGAAACTTCATATTGAAGCGCTGAGTGAAAATTCTTTGACTAAAGAAATTCGCATTTGCATGCCCAAAGGAGCGATCATAGACAAACACAAGGCCCCAGGAGCGATTAGCGTGCAGGTTTTAGAGGGCAAAATCATTTTTGAGGTAGAAAATGAAAAAATAGAAATGCCTAAGGGAGCGTTAATCAGCCTAGAAGCCCAAGTTTTGCATCGTTTGGACGCTTTAGAAAATAGCGTTATAAGGCTATCTTTGAGTAAAAAATAAGGAAAATCCAATGATGAAAGCCGTTTTTATCAATGTTTGGTATTTGCTTTTAACGATCATTTTGTTAATCATCATCTGGAGAATCATTAAATTAGTGTTAAAAGATAAAAACGACAGCGACGATAAGGGGTTAGGGTAAAAGTGCGTTTTTGATCTAAAAAGATGAGCCAAGAGGATAAAAGAAGTTATTGAATCATAGTCGTTTAATTAAGCACGCTACAATACGAAAATTTTAAAAGAAAGGAACAAGCATGAGCGAACAACGAAAAGAATCTTTACAAAATAACCCTAATTTGAGTAAAAAAGATGTCAAAATCGTAGAAAAAATTTTGAGTAAGAACGACATTAAAGCCGCTGAAATGAAAGAACGCTATTTAAAAGAAGGGCTGTATGTGCTGAATTTCATGAGCTCTCCCGGTAGCGGTAAAACCACGATGCTAGAAAATCTAGCGGATTTTAAAGACTTTAAGTTTTGCGTGGTGGAGGGCGATTTGCAAACCAATAGAGATGCGGACAGGTTGCGTAAAAAAGGCGTGAGCGCGCACCAAATCACCACCGGCGAAGCGTGCCATTTGGAAGCGAGCATGATTGAAGGGGCGTTTGATTTATTAAAAGATGAGGGAGCGTTAGAAAAAAGCGATTTTTTAATCATTGAAAATGTGGGGAATCTGGTTTGCCCCTCAAGCTATAATCTAGGGGCGGCGATGAATATCGTTTTACTCTCCGTGCCAGAGGGCGATGATAAGGTGCTAAAATACCCTACGATGTTCATGTGCGCTGATGCGGTGATCATCAGTAAAGCGGATATGATTGAAGTGTTTAATTTCAGGGTTTCTCAAGTCAAAGAAGACATGCAAAAATTAAAGCCTGAAGCGCCTATTTTTTTAATGAGTTCTAAAGACCCTAAAAGCTTGGAAGATTTTAAAAACTTCCTTTTAGAAAAAAAGCGTGAAAATTACCAATCCACGCATTCGTTTTAATGTGTTTAGCGATCCCCTCTAAAGTCATAGCCATTAACGATAATGTGGCGCTTTTGGAAACTTTGGGCGTTCAAAGAGAGGCGAGCTTGGATTTAATGGGCGAGTCCGTTAAAGTGGGCGATTATGTGTTACTCCACATTGGCTATGTGATGAGTAAGATTGATGAAAAAGAAGCCCTAGAATCCATTGAGCTTTACCAAGAAATGATCGCCAAAATGAACGAAACGCAATAATAACAATGAGCGTTGATCACCTCATTTCGCCCTTTAGGGACAAGCAAACCATTTTAGCGCTCTCTAATGCAATCAAAAAACTCGCTTTTAAACTTGAAAAAAAATTAGTCATCATGGAAGTGTGCGGAGGGCATACGCATTCTCTCATGAAATACGGGCTTTTGGATTTGATGCCTAACAATTTAGAGTTTGTGCATGGGCCAGGCTGCCCGGTATGCGTGATGCCAAGAGCGCGCCTTGATGAAGCTTATGAACTCGCTAGCATGAAAGATAGCATTGTTTTGAGTTTAGGGGATATGATGAGAGTCCCCGGGAGCTATGGGAGTTTGATACAAGCTAGAGAAAAGGGGCTAGATGCGCGCTTTTTGTATTCGCCCATGCAAGCTTTAGAGATCGCTAAAGAAAACCCGCATAAAAAAGTCATTTACATTGCGATCGGTTTTGAAACCACCACGCCGATGACAGCGAGCGTTTTACTGAACGCCAAAAAAGAAAAATTAAAAAATCTTTTTTTCCACATCAACCACATTCTAGTGCCTCCCAGCGTGAGCACGATTTTAAAAGATCCAGCATGCCAAATTAACGCCCTTTTAGCCCCTAGCCATGTGAGCGTGATCAGCGGCGCTCAAATCTATACTCCTTTAGTGGATCGCTTTAAACTCCCTATTATTGTGAGCGGTTTTGAGCCGGTGGATATACTAGAAAGCGTGCTGATGCTTCTTAAACAAGCCTTAAACAAAGAAGCCAAGCTAGAGATCCAATACAAAAGAGCGGTGAGTTTTGAGGGGAATACAAAAGCGCAAGCGTTAGTGAACGCATGCATGGAAGTTAGGGAAAATTTTGAATGGAGAGGCTTAGGGAATATCAAACATTCCGCTCTCAAGCTTAAAGAAGCGTTCGCTTCTTATGACGCTGAAAAAGTCTTTAAAGCATACTTAAGCCACAAAACCTCTAAAGAAAACAAGGCATGCAAGTGTGGGGAAATTTTAAAAGGCATCGCTAAGCCTTTGGACTGCTCGCTATTCGCTACAACTTGCACCCCGCAAAACCCGATCGGCAGTTGCATGGTCAGCTCTGAGGGGGCGTGCGCGGCGTATTATCGTTACAAGCGCGTTTGAGTTTCAAAAATTGCTCTAAGCCCCTAGATTGCTCATTATTCGCCACAACTTGCACCCCACAAAACCCGATCGGCAGTTGCATGGTCAGCTCTCAAGGGGGCGTGCGCGGCGTATTATCGTTACAAGCGCGTTTGAGTTTCAAAAATTGCTCTAAGCCCCTAGATTGCTCACTATTCGCCACAACTTGCACCCCACAAAACCCGATCGGCAGTTGCATGGTCAGCTCTCAAGGGGGCGTGCGCGGCGTATTATCGTTACAAGCGCGTTTGAGCTTTAAAAATTGCTTTTTAGTGAAATCGCTCAAACCCTCGCAATTGACATTGATGCTAACCGGTTTTTTAGGGGGTTTTTCTTTTTTGACAACCGGTTTGTGATACGCCCTTTTCTTAACGCTCGCTTGGATTATTTTAAAATCAAAAGGGTAATTCAAAGCTTTTAGGGTTTTTTGCGTTTCTAAAAAATGGGCTTTCAGGCGGTTGGTGTAGTGGTCTTTTTCTGTTTCAAAGGCTTTCAAGAAACTCGGGTGCGTGAAATAGATTTTTAGGATTTGATGTTCAATTTTAGCGTATCTAAACCCTTTCTTTAAATCCCCTAAAATTCCAGCGACATAACGATTGATCACCTCTCTTCGCTTGAGCTGGAGCTTTAGATTTTTAAACGCAGACATTTGAGCGATTCTTTTAAACAGCAAAAAAGTTTCTTTCTTTTTCAAATAGCGTTCATAAATGAGAGGGTTAAATCCATTTTCCATGATGAAATTATAGCGTTTTAGCTTGACTTTTTTAAAAAGCTTTTGTATAATGCTTTCTTTATTTTATTTGTTGGGGTGTCGCCAAGCGGTAAGGCACCAGGTTTTGGTCCTGGCATTCCGAGGTTCGAATCCTTGCACCCCAGCCATTTTTTTCCTTTGTTAGCGTGTCGCGGAGTAGAGCAGTCCGGTAGCTCGTTGGGCTCATAACCCAAAGGTCAGTGGTTCAAATCCATTCTCCGCAACCAATCCCTTTTTTTAAATTTAACTTTGTTTAATAGAATTTAAAAAATGCTTTAGCATTTTTAAGATAAATAATAAAAGAGCTTGATTTTAATCAAGCGATAGCTTATAAAAAGCGGTCTTCTTGGGTTAGGGGGATTTAATTGGGGGTTGTAGGGGGAGAGTTATTTCAAAATACCCCCCTATCCCCTTAAAAAAAGCGAATTTCAAATGAAGAAAACGAATTTCAAATGAAGAAAATGAATTTTAACACCACCAAATGAAATAAAAAGCGCCAAAATCAAAAAAAGGACAACATTTTTCCAAAATGACAAAAAAAAACGCTTTTATGCTATAATGCCTTAAATACATTCTAATGAATGTATGAAATCCCTAATACTACAATTCAATTTAAAAGGAGAAACATGAAAAAACACATCCTTTCATTAACTTTAGGCTCGCTTTTGGTTTCCACTTTGAGCGCTGAAGACGACGGCTTTTACATGAGTGCGGGCTATCAAATCGGTGAAGCCGCTCAAATGGTGTCAAACACCAAAGGCATCCAACAGCTTTCAGACAACTATGAAAACTTGAGCAAGCTTTTAACCAGATACAGCAAATTAAACACCTTCATCCAATTGGCCTCTGATCCGAGCGCGATCAATGCGGCGCGTGAAAATCTGGGCGCGAGCGCGAAGAATTTGATCGGCGATAAAACCAACTCCCCGGCGTATCAAGCCGTGCTTTTAGCGATCAATGCGGCGGTAGGGTTTTGGAATGTCTTAGGCTATGTGACGCAATGCGGGGGTAACGCCAATGGTCAAAAAAGCACCTCTTCAACCACCATCTTCAACAACGAGCCAGGGTATCAATCCACTTCCATCACCTGTTCTTTGAACGGGTATACGCCTGGATACTACGGTCCTATGAGCATTGAGAATTTCAAAAAACTTAACGAAGCCTACCAAATCCTCCAAACGGCTTTAAAAAAAGGCTTGCCAGCGCTCAAAGAAAACAACGGAAAGGTTGATGTAACCTATACTTACACATGCTCAGGGGAGGGGAATAACAACTGCAGTCCCGAAGCAACAGGAGCGAACCAACAAAATAACAGAACCGCGACTAAAACCCAAACCATAGACGGCAAAAGCGTAACCACCACGATCAGTTCAAAAGTGGTTGATAGCACAGCGAGTGGTAACACATTACATGTCTCCTACACCAAAATCACTAACAAATTAGAGGGTGTGCCTGATAGCGCTCAAGCGCTCTTAGCGCAAGCGAGCACGCTCATCAACACCATCAACGAAGCATGCCCGTATTTCCATGCTAATAATAGTAATGAGGCTAATGCCCCAAAATTCTCTACTACTACTGGGAAAATATGCGGTGCTTTTTCACAAGAGATCAGCGCGATCCAAAAGATGATCACGGACGCGCAAGAGCTTGTCAATCAAACGAGCGTTATTAACAGCAATGAACAATCCGCTCAAGTGGGTGGTAATAATGGCAAGCCTTTCAACCCTTTCACAGACGCTAGCTTTGCGCAAGGCATGCTCGCTAACGCTAGCGCGCAAGCCAAAATGCTTGATTTATCCCATCAAGTGGGGCAAGCCATTAACCCAGAAAATCTTAGCGGGAATTTTAAAAATTTTGTTACAGGCTTTTTAGCCACATGCAACAACCCCTCAACAGCTGGCACTAGTGGCACACAAGGTTCAGCTCCTGGCACAGTTACCACTCAAACTTTCGCTTCCGGTTGCGCGTATGTGCAAGAAACCATAACGAATTTAACCAACAGCATCGCTCATTTTGGCACTCAAGAACAGCAGATACAGCAAGCCGAAAACATCGCTGACACTTTGGTGAATTTCAAATCCAGATACAGCGAATTGGGCAACACCTATAACAGCATCACTACTGCGCTCTCTAGCATCCCTAACGCGCAAAGCTTGCAAAATGCGGTGAGCAAAAAGAATAACCCCTATAGCCCGCAAGGCATAGAAACCAACTACTACTTGAATCAAAATTCTTACAACCAAATCCAAACCATCAACCAAGAGTTAGGGCGTAACCCCTTTAGGAAAGTGGGCATCGTCAGCTCTCAAACCAACAACGGCGCGATGAATGGGATCGGTATTCAAGTGGGCTACAAACAATTTTTTGGCCAAAAAAGAAAGTGGGGCGCAAGATACTACGGCTTTTTTGATTACAACCATGCGTTTATTAAATCCAGCTTTTTCAACTCAGCTTCTGATGTGTGGACTTATGGCTTTGGAGCGGACGCCCTCTATAACTTCATCAACGATAAAGCCACCAATTTCTTAGGCAAAAACAACAAGCTTTCTGTGGGGCTTTTTGGAGGCATTGCGTTAGCCGGCACTTCATGGCTTAATTCTGAGTATGTGAATTTAGCCACCGTGAATAATGTCTATAACGCTAAACTGAATGTGGCGAATTTCCAATTCTTATTCAACATGGGAGTGAGGATGAATTTAGCCAGATCTAAGAAAAAAGGCAGCGATCATGTGGCTCAGCATGGGATTGAGTTAGGGCTTAAAATCCCCACCATTAACACGAACTACTATTCCTTCATGGGGGCCGAACTCAAATACCGCAGACTCTATAGCGTGTATTTGAATTACGTGTTCGCTTACTAAAAGCTCGCATTAAACCCCTTTGTGAAACTCCCTTTTTAAGGGGTTTCTTTTTAAACCCTTTGTTTTGGAGGGGTTTAATTTTTTGAAGCCTTTGTTTTTGAATTCTCTTTTTAATGGGTTTCTTTTTAAATTCTCTTTTTTAAGGGATTTCTTTTTTAAACTTTCTTTTTTTGGGGGGTTTGATCTTTTTCTTTTTGCTGATCCCCACTGCTTTCGCTTTTTAATCTTTGAGTTTTTTGGGGATTTTGATGAAAAATCCTTTTTAGCGTTTTTAGTGATTATTTAGTAGAAAACTTGACGCTAAGTTAAGGTTTTTAAAAAAGCGTTCTTTAGGGGGATTTAGTAGGGTTAAAAGGGGGAGAATGATTTCAAATGCTTCCTATCTCTTTAATAAAATAAAACTCAATAAAATGAGTTTATTATAAAATCAAATCTAAAACGATTATTTTTCACTCACAGAACTTTTATTCTTTTAAACTTTTTAAAATTTTTTACTTAAAAGATCTTTTAATCTTTTCACTGATTTTTCAATCCGCTTCTTTTTAATCTTTTGATCTTTAATTTTTTCATTAACTTCCCAATCCGCTTTTCAATCTTTAAGTTTTGATTTCTAGTTTATCCCACTCTATCGCTTGTGCTATAATGAACTGATCTTATATTTTAAAAGGAATAAATATGCCAAACACCACCAACAAAGATTACACCCAATACAGCGAAAAACAGCTTTTTAATTTAATCCATCAATTAGAGCAAAAAATCAAAAAGATGCAAAATGATAGAGTTTCTTTTAAAGAAAAAATGGCTAAAGAATTGGAAAAAAGGGATCAAAACTTTAAGGATAAAATAGACGCATTAAATGAACTCTTGCAAAAAATCAGCCAAGCTTTTGATGATAAAAGAGATTGTTGTTTGGGGCGCAAGATCCCAAACATTCAAACGCAACAAGCCATGAGAGATGCGTTAAATGGGGTTAATCTCACTCAAATTGATAGTTTAGATGATCTTACAAACGAGTTAAAAAGAGAAAATGGTAAAGGTTTTGAAAATATATGCTCTAGCGTTTGATTTAAAGATTGAGATTTTAAAAAAAGAATACGGAAGAACCCTACAATAAAGCCTATGATGATTTAAGGCAAGAATTAGAGCTATTAGGGTTTGAAAACACTCAAGGGAGCGTTTATGTTAATTATTCTAAAGAAAACACTCTAGTGCAAGTCTATAAAGCGATCAATAAACTTTCTCAAATTGAGTGGTTTAAAAAGTCTGTTAGGGATATTAGAGCGTTTAAGGTAGAGGACTTTAGCGATTTTACTGAGATTGTGAAATCCTAGTGTTTAGCCAAATTTTTAAAATTTTTGGCACTTATGGAGTGGAAAGCAACGCTTTTTTAGTAAGACTAGGCAGTCATAGCGAGTTGTTTTAATCCACCCAAACCCCTTATAATGCTTAAACCAAATCGCTTGTGCTATAATGAGCTGATATTTTTAAAAAAGGAATAAGCATGCCTAACACCACCGCAGAAAAAGACTACACCCAATACAGCGAAAAACAGCTTTTTAACTTTTTAAATTCTATCAAGACCAAACAAAAAAGAGCGTTAGAAAAATTGAAGGAAATCCAAGCTCAAAAACAAAGAATCAAAAAAGCGCTCCAATTTAAAGCACTCCATTTAACCGAAAACGGATACACCATAGAAGAAGAGCGAGAAATCTTAGCAAGGGCTAAAGATACAAAGAACCACTTTTGTTTTAAAAGCATAGAGGATTTTAAAAAACATTGTGAAAACTTGTAAATAAGATTTAAAAATGCTGACAATTGAAACCAGTAAAAAATTTGATAAGGATCTTAAAATTCTTGTTAAAAACGGGTTTGATTTAAAGCTTTTGTATAAAGTGGTTGGAAATTTAGCCACAGAGCAACCCCTAGCTCCCAAATACAAAGACCACCCACTCAAAGGCACTTTAAAAGATTTTAGGGAATGCACCTAAAACCGGATTTATTGCTTGTCTATCAAATTAAAAAACCAAAAAACACCCTCTTTTTGTTAAGGTTAGGCAGTCATAGCGAGCTGTTTTAACCCACCCACACAACTTAATAACGCTTAAACTAACCGCTCAAACCAACTACCCCTTTTTAGGGATAAAATTCAGGGGTAAAACACCGATCACGCTTTTTTATTTTTTAAATATTCTCGTGTTTGCCGCTTTTTAAATACCCTCGTGTGCGCATTTCTTTACGCTTCAAAGCCCCTTCATAGCGGCGGATTTCAACCTCTGTTTTAGGCTCGTATTTAGGCATGGGGGTGGGTTTGCCATTTTCTACAGCCACCATCGTGAAATAGCATGAATTGGTGTGCGTGATTTCACGAGTTTTAATATCTTCGCTCAAAACCTTAATCCCCACTTCGCACGAGGTGTTGCCCACGTAATTGATGCTGGCTAAAAAAGTGAGCAAATTCCCTACAGGAATGGGGTATTTAAAAGTAACCCCATCCACGCTTAAAGTGACCGTTCCTTTAGCGCAATAACGAGTCGAACACACATAAGCCACTTTATCCAACAAACTCAATAATTCCCCCCCATGCATGACATTGTTGAAATTAGCGGTTGTAGGCACGACTAAATAGCTCATCAATAATTTAGTGCGATCCGCTGTGTCTATAGTAAAATCAAAATGGCTAGAATGCGATGATTGTATTTGAGGCATTGTTTCTCCTTGATTAAAATTGGTGTTAAAAATGTCTTTTGTAAAAAACATTCCAAGAACTATATATTAGTCAAAATTAAGTAATATTAAGTGAATATTAGAGGAATTATAAAAATAATAAGAGGGTTGGCGTTAAATAATGGGCGTTGGAGAGAAAAAAGAAAGCCAAAAGGTGGCGGTTATCACTGGGGCGAGTTCTGGGATTGGGTTAGAGTGCGCGTTAATGCTGTTAGATCAAGGCTATAAGGTCTATGCGCTCTCTAGGCATGCGACTTTGTGCGTAGCGTTAAACCATGCGTTGTGCGAGAGCGTTGATATTGATGTGAGCGATTCTAACGCTTTAAAAGAAGTGTTTTTAAACATCAGCGCTAAAGAAGATCATTGCGATGTTTTGATCAATTCTGCTGGTTATGGGGTGTTTGGGAGCGTAGAAGACACGCCTATTGAAGAGGTTAAAAAGCAATTTGGCGTGAATTTTTTCGCCCTTTGTGAAGTGGTGCAACTTTGTTTGCCCTTATTAAAAAACAAGCCCCATTCTAAGATTTTTAACCTTTCTTCCATAGCAGGGCGTGTGAGCATGCTCTTTTTAGGCCATTACAGCGCGAGTAAGCATGCCTTAGAGGCTTATAGCGATGCCTTGCGTTTAGAGCTTAAACCCTTTAACGTTCAAGTGTGTTTGATTGAGCCAGGCCCAGTGAAAAGCAATTGGGAAAAAACCGCTTTTTCAGTTGAGAATTTTGAGAGCGAAGATAGCCTTTATGCGTTAGAAGTGAATGCGGCTAAAAGCTTTTATTCTGGCGTGTATCAAAACGCCCTAAGCCCTAAAGCCGTGGCGCAAAAAATCGTTTTTCTTAGCATGAGTCAAAAAATCAAGGCTCGCTATTTGATCGGCTTAAAAACCCAATTGTTGTTGGCGTTGTATCAAATCCTCCCGAGTAGTTGGTATGATTCTTTGTTCAGATTAATCGTTCTTAAAAGGAAGCGTGATGCTTAAAACCTATCATATTGCATTAGCTTGCGTGATTTTAGCGGTGGTGGTGCTGTTGTTTGGAGGGGAGTCCTTGAGTTTGGAAGAATGGCAAGAAGTGTGCCTTAATGTGAAAAACCACTTTTTGCACAATGAAGAACTGAGCTCTTTAAGTGTTATTATTTTAGAAATACGATTACCACGAGTGATTTTAGCGCTTTTAGTGGGGGCGAGTTTGTCCGGGAGTGGGGTGGTGATGCAAACGATTTTTAGAAACCCCTTAGTGGATCCCTTTTTATTAGGGATTTCTAGCGGGGCGATGCTAGGCGTGGCGATGGCGATAGCGGTAGTGGAGTCTAACATTGCGATTTTAGCGTTTTTTGGGGCGATTTTGGCCAGCCTTGCTGTTTTGGCGATGAATAGGGTTTTAGGCAATTCCGTCCTTTCGTTGGTGCTTTCAGGGGTGGTGTTGAGCGCGTTTTTAAGCGCTTTAGCCGGAGCGATCAAATTCTTTGTGATCCCCCAAAAAGCGCAAGCGATTGTCGTGTGGCTTTTAGGGAGCTTGTCTTTGAGCAGTTATAAGGATTGCTTGATCGCTTTCATAGGGCTATCTTTGGGCTTTATCCCGCTCTTTTTGTTAAGGTGGCGCATCAATTTATTGAGCTTGAGCGATGCACAAAGTTTGAGTTTGGGGATTAATCCGGTGCTGTTGCGATCGCTTTGTTTGGTGTGCGTGAGCGTTGCGAGCGCTTTAGCGGTGAGCGTGTCCGGCACGATCGGCTGGATTGGGTTGGTCATTCCGCATGTGGCTAGGTTGTTTTTTGGGGCGAATTTACAAAAACTGCTTTTAAGCTCTTTGTTAATGGGAGCGTTTTTCTTGCTTTTAGCGGATGTGGTGGCTAAAACCATTACCCCCTATGATTTACCGGTAGGCATTGCGACAAGCGTTTTAGGAGCGCCTTTCTTCTTATGGCTTTTATTCAGGACTAGGGGGGTGTGATGGTCTTAGAAGTTAAAAACCTATCCTTTAAATATTCTCAAAAACTCATTTTGGATAAATTGAGTTTTAGCGTGCCAAAAAACAGCATTACCAGTATATTAGCGCCTAATGGATCGGGTAAAACCACGCTTTTAAAATGCCTTTTAGGGCTTTTGAAGCCTTTAGAAGAAACCGAAATTAAAGCGTGTAACAAAGATATTTTACCCTTAAAGCCTTATGAAAAAGCCAAATTGATCGCTTATATCCCCCAAGTGGAATATTATGCGTTCAATTTCAGCGTGTTGGATTTTGTTTTAATGGGGAAAGCGACGCATTTGAATCTGTTCGCTATGCCTAAAGCCAAGCACATTAAAGAAGCGACTAGCGTTTTAGAGCGCTTGGATTTAGAGTCCTTAAAAGATCAAGGCATTAACGATTTGTCCGGGGGTCAAAGGCAAATGGTGCTTTTAGCCAGAAGCTTGTTGCAAAGAACGCCCTTATTGTTATTAGATGAGCCTACGAGCGCTTTAGATTTAAAAAACCAAGCCCTTTTTTTTGATGCGATTAAAGATGAGATGAAAAAACGAGAATTGAGCGTTTTAGTCAATATCCATGACCCGAATTTGGTTGCCAGGCACTCCACGCATGTGGTCATGCTCAAAGATAAAAAACTTTTTTTGCAAGCTTCCACGCCAATCGCTATGACTTCACACAATTTAAGCGCGCTTTATGACACGCCCTTAGAAGCGATCTGGCATGATAATAAGCTTGTCGTGTATGCGTTGTAGGGGTTAAATGTTTTGTAAGATTTCAAACCCATGCTTTGAGCATGGGTTTTTAGATTGGTATTAGAAACTATACCTCATTCCTAAATTGGAAGCGAAATGGCTTGCGTTGGAAATCAAATTGTGCAAATAAACCACGCCCAAATTCAAAAACACTTCTTTAGCTAATTGCAATTCCCCACCCATCATCGCTCTTGCATAGGTGCTTAAAGGACTGCGAGCGGCATTGATTTTAAAGGTGTTTAAAGACGCCACATCATTCGATCCAAAGTGAGCGAACTCTTGTAAAACTCCAGCGTTCATATAGAAGTATGAAGTGTCCCCATAATAATAGCGCGCTTCCACATTAGCGTTAGCGTTGAATAAATGCTGACTGCTCGCGCCATTTTTTAAAGCCGCTTTATTGGTGCTGTTGCTTTCAAAGTTGGTTGAGCCTAAATGGTTATAGCTCACGCCCACGCTTGGTTTTAACACTAAAGCGTTCCTAAAAAACGCGAAGTCATAACCATAGCTCGCTCTTGCTGCAGCGCTATAGGCTAAGTAATTATAGCTTTGATTCAAATCTCGCAGTAGAGCGCTTTTGAAATTCAAGCTTGATTGATCGCTCCCTAGCGCCCCTTGAGCTTCAAAGTCAAATTCATGCTGGTTGGCAAAAATACGGCTATACACGCCAAAATTAGTGTTATTAGCCCCAGAGTTAAGAGAGTTCGCTTGATTACTAAAAGAGCTATAACCATAGCTTCCAAAACCGCCCACAATGGCTTCCACTTCCCCATTAAGGTAAGCGTCTACGCCTGCACTTGTGCCATATAATGAAGCGTTAGAGCCATTATTCAAGCTCGCTCCCCCAATAGCGTTAGCCCAAACATTGGTGGGTTTTTCATATTTAGGGGCAAATTGATACAACACTTCTGCCGCACTCTCTAAAGAAGCGAATCTCTGGCCTTTTAAAGCTTGTAAGCGTTGAGCGAACGAGTTAATATTGTTGGTGTGTCTCCTGGAGAGATTGACTAAACGAGAATTTAAAATCATCGCATTGCTCAAGCTCAAAGTTTGCAAGCCACTGGTTTTATGCTCTAAACTGGCTATGTTGTTTAAAGTGGTAGTGGCCGCATTCAATTGCTTGGTGATTTCATTAGCGCTTGTAGCATCAATCATTTGTCTGGCATAACCCGCATCATGGCTATCAATCAATAAGGTTTGCAAAAGATCCCTACCTTGCGCGCCTGAATGAGTATAGAGCGTGTCAATATCTTTAGAGCGGTTAGCCAATTCAAACACGCTTTCAATAGTGCCAAAATCATGCTGATTGATAGCGACTAAATTAGGAGTGGTGCTGTGAGCGAAAGGAGCGTTCTTTACGAGGGCGTAGTTAGCAGAACGCGCATTATTAGTGGTGTTTGTGGGTAAGTTGGTGGTATTGCCACCATTCTCAGAAGGCGTAGAATTGCCTAAATAATACACCGAAATTTTAGAGCCGTTAGCCGTTTTACTGATGCCTATATTTTTCCATGCCTTACCGATAAGATACTTGTAATTGTCAGGGTTGTTCACCATGCTTTGATTGCCGATAGCCATACCGCATGCTTTAATGTCATCAGTATTTCGCACCACACAAGTATCCATGCGGTTATTGTTGTTATAAAGGGCTAGGCGCTCTTTGAATTGCTCTTCTAGATTAACATTACTAATGCCATTGGTACCTGTAGAAACATTGCCATAACCAATGATTTTTGCTTTCAATAAAACATGCTCTGTATTTTTAATGAGATCTTGAGCGCTGTTAATCTTGATGAGCGGTTTGTAAAATCCGGTCGCGCTGTCTATATCATTATTAAACATCATAGCTGCTGCATTGCCTACGCTTAAGGTTGCCACTTGCCCGCCTCGGACTAGATAGTTGATAGTGCCTTGATTGTTGATAAAATCCCCCTGAATGGTTAGATTTGAAAATTGACTATAGTCCATGATCGCATTTTGACCCAGGGTTAGATTATTAAACATAAGTTTTGATGTGCCCCAAGGGTTTTCTGGGGTTGAAGAAGCGAATTTTCTGGTGATTTCAACATTTTTAATATTCCTAGCGTCAAAATAATTCCAAGGGCTATAGTAAAACTCATCTATAACCAATTTTTCGCCGCTTTTAAATTTGACACCCCCAGAAAAGATTGACCTAGTGCCAGTTTCCAAACGCACGGTATTGATGCGCGATTGACTGCCTATATCTTCGCTAAAATGAGTGTATTCCCCCACGCTCACCCCATTGGTTTTAACAATCAATTCATTAATGTTGAAGTTTTTAACGGCCACATTAGTGGAAGCCGTAATGAGCTTGTTGATATTGACCTTACCTGTAACACCACTAAAATCTAAGGTGTTGAAACCACCATTACCCGTATCAATACCTTTAAAATTAGCTGTATGAGCATCCACTTTTAAATTCACAAATCTTCCCAAACTAATATCGTTATTAAAAGTGGCTGTGCCGTTTTTGGTATCCGTACCAGCCTTAAACTCAAAATTCGCACTTGATCCTGCCAAAGCATAACCACCCACTTGATTATTCACTCTTAAAGGCCCATCAACGGTGATATTCCCGGTTAGATTTTCCACTAATAAAGAACGCCCGCTCGCTTGATTGGACAGATTGACACCGCCTTTGCCGATATGCAAGTGAGCCGCATTGGTGGTAAGAGAAGCTTTATACCCTCCCACTCTAATCGTGCCATCAGCGTTAGTGTTGATGCGATCAATATTGACAACCGTGTCTTTGCCGCCCGCAAAAGGCCCGTCAATGACTTGCGTGGGTTGAATTTCTGTTTTTTGCGCGCTATTGGGTGGGTTAATGACCTGAGTGTTACTATTGTTTTGAGCGCTGTTTTGTTGGTTGTTGTTAGCATTATTTTGCGTGGTGTTACTAGGTTTATCCTTAGGTTTATCCTTATAACCGCCTTCTGGAGGGGCGATAATGTTTAGCCCTGCACTTTGCCACAAATCCAGTGTGCCAATATGAGTCTTGTTGCTAGCGATAATGCCTGCTTGAGCGGCGTTTTTATCGCCAACAGTGAGGTGGTTAAAATTCACTTCCCCTGTCACTTTTGAAGTGTTTATCGTGCTGTATGAAGGGGCCAGATATGCTCCCACGTATTGCAAACGGCCCATCCACACATTACCCATTAATTTAACGCTGTTTGAAGCCAAGTTAAGCGTGGCGCCATCATAAAGAGAAATTTCAGCGTTTTTACTGCTAGTGATCCCTTCTGAAGCTTGCAAAGTCAAAACCGTAGAGCTGGCTTTCCTCCCGGCTCCAGAACCCACACGATTATTGATTTCTACAAAATTATCAATTGAAATATTTTTAGCGTTGAAATCCACTCTCGTGGTGCGATCAGCGCTATCCTTATAGCTTGTGAAAGAATTGCCATTGAATTGGCCCAAGCGCAAAGTGGCTTTTTGCATATTCACGTCTAAATCCCCACCAGTAAAGTTTCTAAGCCCTGATAGTTTATAAGTCCCTACAGCGTCTTTCATATCCACTTCAAGCTTGTTCTGCTGCCCGCCTTTGACCCAATAATGCCTAGCGGCATTCCCCCAGTCCCAACCTCCATCAATCTTACTGGATAAAAGGGATCTGTATAAGTCGTATTCCTTGTTGGGGAATTCATTAAAGCCTTTTCCTGCTTGAATGCGCCAAACTTTATCGGGTTTATCTGGGGTTTTATTGGCTTCTTCGGCTTGTTTGAGCCCCCAAGCTAAGAAGCCCTGAGACAGTTCCTACAGCGGTGCCTGTGGCGATACCCCCAACAATGGCTGGAATGATCACGGTTGTGAAAAAGGCAGCATGACTCTCTTGCGGTATGGAGCTAATCAACGCTCCTGCTAAAACGAGAGAAACTAAAGGGCGATTGATTTTGCGGTGTGTTTGTTGTATTTCCATTTTCTTCCTTTCTTTTTGTAAAACGATTTTTGCACAAAGGGTGCGACTTTAGACTAGAAAATTTCTGTTGCATTTACGATTAAGGCTATAAATATATAGTATCTACAACCAGTGTTCAATTTTTATCAAATTAAGGTAAATGAACATAAAACTTAACAAGATTAAAAAGTAATATGGCTGAAAATTTTGGCTAGAATGTGTAAAAAGGTAAAATGGGAGGCGCTTAAAAAAACTTCTCCCAAATCGTGCCTTGTGGGGTGTCCATCAAAGCGATTTTTTGTTTCAAAAGCTCTTCTCTGATGCTATCGGCTTTTAAAAAATCTTTTTGCTCTTTGGCGCGTTTTCTTTCTTCTATCTTGCTTTCAATTTCTTGTTTTTCACTCTCGCTCACGCCTAATTGGAAATACGCACTAGGGTCTTTAAACCCAATACCAAGCAGTTCTTCTATGAATTTCAAATTCGCTAAAATTTCGCCTTTTAAAGCCTTGTTTTTGGGGTTTTGATCCAGTTTTTCATTAGTGGAAGAAAGCATGCTTTCTAAAACGCTCAACGCTTTAGAAACGTTCAAATCATCTTGCATGCATTCTAAAATTTCTTTTTTAAAGTTTGGATTTATTCCTCCCAAAGTCCCTAAAACGCGCTGTTTCAAGCGATAGATTTTATCCAAGCGTTTTTTACTCACTAACAAGTCTTCTTCATTGAAATTCAAAACAGAGCGATAATGCACCCCTAGCAAGTAATTGCGCAAAATTTCGCCATCATAGTTTTTCAGGGCGTCTTTAATAAAAAAGCTATTCCCTAAACTTTTAGACATTTTTTCATTATTGATATTCACAAAGCCGTTATGCATCCAGTATTTAGCGATCTCCACGCCAAAGGCACAACGGGTTTGGCACGCTTCATTTTCATGGTGGGGGAATAACAAATCCGCTCCGCCAGCATGGATATCAATTTGATAGGGGGTGTTAGCGAGCGCTAAAGTTTCAAAAACCATGCTAGAGCATTCTATATGCCAGCCAGGGCGCCCTTTGCCTAAAGGGCTATCAAAGCCCACATCATTATCCCCCTTATAGCTTTTCCATAGCACAAAATCCTGCTCAAGCCGTTTTTCTTGCACCAAACCAATACGGCTAAATTCCATACTGCTATTATGTACGCTCAAAGAGCCGTAATCTTTATCCTTGCTCGTGTCTAAATAAATATCCCCATTAGAGACTCTATAAGCGAAATTTTTTTCTAAAAGCGTTTCAATCATGTGCACCATAGCGTCTAAATACTCGCTCGCTTTAGGCTCTAGGCTGGGTTGTTTCACGTTCAAAGCGTTTAAATCCCTCGTGTAAGATTCAATATAAATGCTGCTTAATTCTTGAATGCTTTTGTTTTCTTTTAAGGCTTTGTTGATGATTTTATCGTCAATATCCGTGAAATTCCTTACTAGCATTACTTCATAGCCGCTCAACTCAAGCGTGCGCCTTAACAAATCAAAAGCAATCGCGCTCCTGGCATGCCCTAAATGAGCGTCATCATACACCGTAGGCCCGCACACATAAATATTCGCCTTATTTTTAACTAAAGGCTCAAAAGGGACTTTTTGTTTTGATTTGGTATCATAAATAAACATTTAAAAACCTTGAAAATAATAAAATAAATATAAATGTGTAACCCACGATTTGAACGCTAAGAGTAATAAGATTTCCACGCAAGCGAGGAAAAGGATTACAAGCCATGATTTTAAATTCTTGATTATACCCAAGAATAATTGAAAGCCAAACGCTTTTATCGTTAAAACAAATAAAAACAACCCGCTCAAACTATTCGCTAACGCTAAACCCAAAACCCCTAACAAAGGCATTAAACTCAAAGAAGCCACCAAACCTAAAAAAAGCGAAATTAAAGAGATTTTAGCCGCTTTTTTTTGCTCTAATTTCGCATAAAGCCATAAAGAAAAGAGTTTAGTTAGCCCAAAAGGGAGCAAGCCTAAAAGATAGAGCGAAAAGACTTGCGAAGTGATTAAGGTGTCTTTAGGGCTAAACTGCCCCCTTTCAAATAAAAGCTCGGTGATTTCTTGACTTAGCATGATCCCCCCAATGCTGCAAAAGAGCAAAACGCCCACCAAGAAAAACCACGCCTTTTGCAAGCGTTGTAAGATTAAATCCTGCTGATTATTTTTAAGCGCGATCGCAATGCTAGGGAAAAGGGCTGTGGAGATAGCGATAGCAAATAAGGCTAAAGGGAGCTGGAAGACTCTGTTAGCGTAATACAAATAAGACACGCTCCCGCTCGCTAAAAAAGAGGCGATCGTGGTGTCTAAAAAAGAAGCGATCTGAGCGCTAGAATTGCCTAAAACGCTAGGGAAAAACTGCTTGAAAAACCCTTTCAGATCCCTTTTAGCCCTATTCAAACGATATTCTTTTTTGTTTGCGTTTTTAGTCTTAAAACCCAACAACCCTTTAGACAATAAATCCCATAAGCCTAATTCCATTAAAGGATAAAAGTGTAATAAAATTTGAGCCACGCCCCCTAAAAGCACGCCATAGCTCAAATAATACAACGCTTCTAAATGCGTTTTTTCTTTAGAAATGAAAAGGGCTAAAATCATGCATACATTGAGTAAGCTTGCGCTATAAGCGCTGGCAAAAAAGCTGTGTTTGTATTGTAAAAGCGCGCCTAAAAAAGTGGTGATAAACACCAATAAAAGATACCAAAAATTGATCGCTACAATAGGGGTGCATAGTTTGAGCGTCTCTTCATCAAAGCCGTAAGCTAGGAGTTTGGTTAGCCATAAGGGATTGAGCGCTACTAACAAGCACCATATGAATAAAACGCCGCAAAAAATAAGCCCCACCAAACTCGCAAAACCCCCCTTAATGGAGCTTCGTATGAAGCTTGGTAAAAAGCTTTGAGAAAAAGAACCCTCCGCAAAAATACGCCTGAATAAATTAGGCAATTTGAAAGCCACAAAGAAAATATCGCTATACACCCCAGCCCCTAGAATATTGGCCATCATCAAATCCCGTAAAAAGCCAAAAATCCTAGAGCATAAAATCCCTAAGCTATTGGTTAAAAATATTTTTTTTAGCATGTCAGTCGCAGTTATTACCTAATTTTCAGTGTTTTTTTGTTAGCATATTCCTTTTTCTAAATCTTTATAATACCATTTAAGGATTAAAAAATGAGCTTGGAGCGTTTTGCCCCTATAAAAGTTGAGCGGTGCAAAGACATTCAAAAAGAATTAAAAAAAGCGGCCGCTGAAAATAAATTACAAACAGAAGATCTGTGGTTTGAGATTTTAAAAACTTCTATTTTTATCAAAAACAGCGCTAAAGACGATTTTAGCGAGGCTTTTGGTGGGGAATTGCAGCAATTAGAAGAAGAGGAATACTATGAAAAAAAAGAGCTAACCCTTTATCAAACCCATGACATTAAAATCAAATCAAACGCTTACAAACGCTTTTTTGAAGTAAAAGTGGATGAAGATTTAAGTAAAATAGAAATTATTTTAGACGAGTGTTTTATTGTCCTAGACACTGAAGAGTATTACCAAGAAATGTTTGCGTATATTAAAGAGCGTTTGGCTTTTGAGGGCGTGGTGTTTAGGCATTTTTCACAAATGTATGAAAATTTAAAAACAGAGTTAAGAAAATATCAAAAAGAAGCCCAAAACAAGCGCTTTATTTTATACGCTTCTCCAACTTTTATCCCTAATACAGAAGAAAAATCCCATTTTTTACTAGAAGAAGAATACCTTCCAACCCATACCATTCCTTTAAGCGATCAAGAAGAATCTTTTGTTAAAGAAAATTATTATATCGCTAAAGAAAATCAAAAAGTCGCTTGCGTGAATTGCCCCAAACAAGGCAGAGACGGCCGTAATCTTAAAGGCCTTTATATTGAATTGCCTAAAGTTGCCCATTCGCCCACCCCCATAGGGCATGACAAAAACGCTTTTGAAGAAAGAGAAGAAAATAACGCCTTAGTGTATTACTCCAAAGCCTTACAAGGGGTTAAAATGGAAAAAGGGCGTTTGGTTTCTAAGCAAAATTTTATCTTTAAAAACGGGATCAAATCCATTGAAACGCCTAATCTTTTAGGGGGAGTGGAGAGCGGGTTAGCTTTAGAAATCCAAGCTAAAGACGAATTGAGCGATGCGATCGATTCTAACCTCATTTTAGAAGCGAGCGTAATTAACGTTAAGGGCAATGTGGGTAAGAATGTGATCTTAGTGGCTAAAGAAATCACTATAGAGGGGCAAATCCACCCTGAAAGCTATGTCTATGCCAATCAAGCGCGTATCACTAACCATAAGGGCGTGTGCTACGCTAAAGAGTTTGAGTGCAAGTATTTAGAGCGCGCTAAAGTGTATGCCAATAGCGTTAAAGTGGAAGCGAGCGCGGGGAGCGTGGTCTATGCGAAAGAAATCGCTTTAGAAAAGCTTAAAAGCGACAACAAGCTGTATTTTTCCAAGCAATGTTGGATTGATGAGGTGGATGGTAATGGCAACCGCTTTATTTTTTACGCTTTTGGGGGGCGAGAAAACCAAGAAGAATTGAAAAACGCTAAACAAAAACTCAATGCCTTAGGGGTAAAATCTAAAAAAATCATCGCTCAGCACCAGTCCTTAAACCATTTGGTCAAAAACAATCAAATCATCATGGAAAAGCTTAAAAACGCCACCGAAGAAATCAAACGCTCTTTAATGCAACAAGAAAGCGTGAAAGACGCTTATAGCGAGTTTATGTTTGCTCTAAAGCGTTTGAAAATCTTAAAAGCTCAAATGCTAGAATTGCAAAAAATCAATAATGAATGTTACGCTAAACTCATCAGCATAGAAAACAGCTTCCAGCATGCAAGCATTACGACTAAAAACCCTTTCAAGCAAGAAAATATCGTGATTTATCATCGCAATTACCCAAAAGTGAGCAACTTGAGCGCCATGTTAAGCCACAATGAAAGCGTGAACGTGATCTATGAAGACCATAAAATCAAAAAAGTCCCTAAAAGCGCTATAAAAGGCTAGAGCAAGAAATAAAAAAGGGATAAAATGATAGTGGGTTTGATAGGGGTTGTGGAAAAAATTTCTGCTTTAGAAGCGCATATAGAAGTGCAAGGGGTTGTTTATGGGGTGCAAGTTTCTATGCGAACGGCTGCTTTGCTTCAAGCGGGCCAAAAAGTGCGTTTGAAGATCTTGCAAGTGATCAAAGAAGACGCGCATCTTTTATACGGGTTTTTAGAAGAGAGTGAAAAAATCCTTTTTGAAAGGCTTTTAAAAATCAATGGGGTAGGGGGGCGTATCGCTTTAACCATTCTTTCAAGCTTTTCGCCGAATGAATTTGAAAACATTATCGCCACTAAAGAAGTCAAAAGACTCCAGCAAGTCCCAGGTATAGGGAAAAAGCTCGCTGATAAGATCATGGTGGATTTGATTGGCTTTTTCATTCAAGATGAAAACAGACCCGCACGCAATGAGGTTTTTTTAGCCCTAGAGAGTTTGGGCTTTAAAAGCACTGAAATCAACCAAGTCTTAAAAACCCTAAAACCCAATCTCAGCATAGAAGCAGCGATTAAAGAAGCCTTACAACAACTGCGCTCTTAAAAAAAGGTTTTAGTTTAGCGGCTACGCTTTGAACGAAGCCACCGCAGGCGCGGCGTTAAAGTATCACCTAAAGCGAGCTTTAGAAAGAAGCCACTCAATAAGTGAGTTTAGTAAGAATTTAGAATTAAGCGCACAAAAATCCCACTTTAGCAACAACACGCTTAAAATCATTGAAGAGCTTAATAATGGCGTTAAACAAGCGAGCGAAGAAATCAAGGAAAAGGCTACTAAATACGAAAAAGCCTTACAAGAATTGCAAAAGATTGATGAAAGCAAGCTTACTAAAGAACAGCAACAAGTTTTAAAGGTTTTTAAAGGAGAATTAGACAAAGGCGAGATTAAAAAGATAGATTTAAACGATCTTTACATTTTAGATCAAGGCACAAGGCATGCGACCACTAAAAAGATTTTAGTTAAACAGAACGGAGCAGAAAGCACAGGTGCCCTCACGAACGACGAGCTAATCAACATGAGCGAAGCGATCAAAAACGGGAGCGTGTTATTAGAGAGTTTTGAAAGGCTTAAAAATGGGTTTAGATATTCTTATGAATGGGAGAATGACGGCGTTAAGATTAGGTTAGTCGTAGATGATTTAAACGATGGGAATAAGATTTTTGATTTTCATAGGAATTTTAAAGATTTTAGAGATGCCAGGCCACAACCTAGCACCTCAAAGGATAACGGGACACAACCCATTACCCTTGATGAACCTAATCCTACACCAAAACCGCTAACAGATCAAGAGGATTTATTAAAAACAAGCGAAAATTTAAACGAAACCACACAAAACGCTACCAAATTAAGCCCTTTAGAACAAGCAGAAGCTGAAAAGCTTGCTAAATTACAAAAAGAGCAAGAACAAAGCGAACAAGAATTTTTAAAAGCCAAAGAGCAAGAGAGCCAACGAAAAGCCGCTTTAAAAAAGAAATTAGAACACGAGCGAGACTAGGAAATAAGTGGGTAGTAAGCAGTTATGAAATCTATAATAGCGAGAGTGAGTCACCGTTCCTCCTTATGGCTCAATTACAAGGGGTAGGTTTGGGAACCCCTAAACTCACAGAACCTAATCCTACCACAAACGCACTTAAAACGCAAGAGCCTTTAAGCCCCCTAGAACAAGCCAACGCCGAAAAATATGAATTAATACTAAAAACGAAGCATAAAACGAAATTATAAGGATAGTGTAGCCCATAGAAAAACATTAGCAAAATCTCAGAATAGCAATTGACCATCAGTTATGAGCTGAGTGCTAGACATATTTGATAAAGCTAATGTGTTTTGAAACTTTAACATAAAAAATTAAACACAAGGAGTAAGGAATGAAAAGCATTAAAAAGTCTCACCTTGACCATACACAAGCCCTTGCGTCTTATGTGTCAGGGTCTCTTGGCACACTCAAAGTGTTTTTAGTATGGGTTAGAAAGTTATTCTCCAACCCATGCCTTGACAATATTAGCACAAAAATATTAAATAATAGAAAGAGTGAATTAGTTTTAAAAACAATGTTCAAGAGTAACGGAGATTATAAGAATAACAAGGCTTATAAAGAATTTTCAAGCACCTCACTCAACGCTAATGCGAAGGTGCCACATAGGTCGAGTTCCCATGGTGGTGCTAAAAAGAACAATACTTAAAAAACTTTAATAAGTCAAGGAGTGAAAAATGAATTAATCTTAAAAATGATGTATCAATCAAAGCTTTAATGCAAGACACCAAACCCTCTAAGGGGCAACCATAGGTTGAGTTCCTATAGCGATGTCTGTAAGGATGCTACCATAAAAACCCCAACAAAGTCAAATAACGACCTAAATCTTTTCAAGGAGAACGCAAGGAGAATGAATGCAAACAAAAAATAATGTTAAAGCAGAGATTGACAAGGCGGACATTATCCACTCTTTCATTCCGCAGGATAGCTGAAAATGCTAAAAAGCAATGAGTGGGCTACCATTGAAACTATAAAACAAAAACTTGAAAAAGTCAAGGAAGTCAGGAAATGAAAAACTAACGAAGAGTATAGCTACAATCAAATCATAGAGGAAGCGAGAATGATAATGGATAAAGCGAATCATTAAAGAGTGAGTGGGTTATTATAGGGTTTGAAAAGAAAGCAGGAAATCTTAGAGAGCAAGCTAAGTTTATAGACCCTAGCTTAATTACAAAAGATGGAGAGCGTTTAGCTTCTTCTTTAAACTCTAATAACCCCAATCCTACCACAAAAGAATAAGCAAGGCAATAAACTACCCAGACTTACCCAGTCAGTATGAAAAAAATAAGCCTAAAAACCCCTTTAAAATTCTGGCTTTGTTCTGATCAAACGCCAATAATTGAGCTTTTAAAAAATGATTTTTTAAACTCTATAAAAATGAAATAACCCTTTTTAGGGTTTAGTTTAAAGCCCAGTTGGTTTTAGTGAGATTTTCTCTGATGGAAAACAGCTTGTCTTTGACTTCGTTACTGCTCAATTTCCTCACTTTATCCGAATTGTATTTCAAATCCTGGCTAAGAAGAGACAATCTGTTAGATAAATCGGCAATATCCACCCTTAGCCCCTCATCTCTGGCTAATTTGAGCGCGGGGATTAGATCCGTATCTTTTGAAAATATCAAAATCCTATCAGCTATTTTTTTAAAGGCGATTCTTTGAATGTCAAGACCCATGAGCATATCCACCTGTTTTTGTTCCAATAACGCTCTATAACTCCCATCAAACTCCACTCTTATTGCGTTTAACTTAGTCCTCCCTAACCTCAATTCCACTTGATCCAATGAAGCGAGATCATGTTGGAAATTTTCCACATCGCTATAAATCTTTTCCCATTTAGTCGCTTCACTGCTTTGTAAGATCTCTTCAATGTCGCTACTGGTGAAGATTTTCATTTCTGTTCCCGGATTTTTTTCATTTTGGAGCGTGTCATTCCTTTTATCCCATAACGCATGTTCAAAATCAAAGGGTGGGGTGGTATAAAAGTAAATACGACTGATCCATTCATCATCTAGTAAAAAAGCCCTGATAGTAACGATCACATCTAAAGCGATATTGTAATTAACGCACTTTGTTTGTTTAATATCGCGCCTGAAATTCTCCCAATCCACTAGTATGATTGTGTTTGCTTTCATTTATTGCTCCCTTATTTATACGCTAAATTTTTTAAAAGTTCTTAATGCAATCTTGTATTTTTGCGCCAACAAGAAACATGGATATAATAATAGCGTTTTTTAAACCTTGCAATTAAATAATAGGAATGATTGATGCGTATTTTAGGAATAGACCCAGGCAGTAGGAAATGCGGGTATGCTATCATTTCTCACGCTTCTAACAAGCTTTCTTTAATCACGGCCGGGTTCATTAATATCACCACGACACGCTTGCAAGAGCAAATTTTAGACTTGATAGAAGCCTTAGATTGTTTATTGGATCGTTACGAAGTCCATGAAGTAGCGATTGAGGATATTTTCTTTGGGTATAACCCTAAAAGCGTGATCAAACTCGCGCAATTCAGGGGGGCGTTGTCCTTAAAGATTTTAGAAAGGATTGGTAATTTCAGCGAATACACGCCCTTGCAAGTCAAAAAAGCCCTAACTGGTAACGGGAAAGCCGCTAAAGAGCAAGTGGCCTTTATGGTCAAACGCTTGCTTAACATCACAAGCGAAATCAAGCCTTTGGATATTAGCGATGCGATAGCCGTTGCTATCACGCATGCGCAACGCTTAAAGCTCCACTAATCACCATTTGTAAGCCACTTCAAAACGCGCATTAAAACCAGGCTCGGCGATCGCTCTTTTAATAGCGTCAGTGCCTGGCATATCCGGGCTCATGACATAGGGGCTTGTTTGATCCACATAGAATTTGTTGAAAACATTATTGAACACGGCTGAAAGCAACAAACCTTTCCAGCGGCTTTTGGTTTTAGGACTCCAATTGATATAAAAATTACTCACGCCATAGCCCGGTTTGTGCATATGCACTAACCCTAATTTAGATCCGCATTTGGCTAAATCGGTAGGGGTTTTGGGTTTCTCAGCCGTCCCATAATCGGGCAAATAAATATCAAACCCGCAATAATCCAAACCGGTAACAAAGCGGCTAAGCCATGCAAGATTGATCCCTGTTTTGGGGATGGTGTAATCCAATTTAATGATAAAAACATTACCGGTGCTTGCGGCAAGCTCATAGCTATCCGCCATTAAATACCCCCTAGTGGTGGGCCAGGTACGCGAGATCCCTACATTCAAACTCACGCCCTTGTATCTAAAAGTCCCACCCACTTCATAGCCATAAATGCGAATCGCTTGATTTAAATTGGTTACGATCAAATTTTGCGCGTATTGTGAGATGAAATTATCCAAAGCTTGATAGAACGCCGCAGCCCTCCCGCTAAAATACTGGCTTGAATAATCAATATTAAATTCAGCGTTAGAGCCCACTTCAGGCTTGATGTTTTTAGCGTATCGTAAATCGTTTTGACGCATGTACACGCCATCTCCTGGCATAACCCCCCTTGTAACTTGAGAATAAGTGATTTTTAAAGATAAAGGCTCAATGGGGCTTAGCACAAGAGCCGCGCTAGGGCTAAAGCCTTGAGTGTAGCGGTGGTTCCAATCCTTGTCATAAAGCGTGTAGGCGTCCCACCTAACCCCCGCTCCAAAAGTGATGATTTTATGAGGCGAGTAATTCGCTTGCACGTAGCCTCCATAAATATTCCCGTTCGCTTTCCCTCTTTGGCATAGCGTAGGGTCATTGGGGTTATTATCCACAAGAGAGCAAGCGATTTGTTTTTGTCCTTTATCATCAGTATAGACTTGATTAGGCCTGTATAATTCTGATTTAGGGATACGAGCGTCAAAAACGCTTAAATTTTGGTAGTTGAATCCGTATTCAAAAAGGCTGTCTGTGGCTTCATCAATCACATGCGCGACTTTAAGGTTTAAGCCGGTGTTGTTTAAAAACAGATTTCTAGGTTGTGAGCTTGGTTTATCCACATCAGAAAAGCTTGGGGTGCAATACCCGCCTTCAACGCATGGGTAATTTTCTCTTTCCCATGCACTCGCTAAAGAAGTGGGGAATTTGGCATAAACGCCATTAGGATCAAATAAAGGATCAAACTGAGCGTTCCTGATGCTTGTATAAAGGGTAAAATCTAATCGTGGGTCGCCAAAAGAATTTCCCGCCTCTCTTTTATATTGTAATGAAAGATTGTTAGCGCTATTAATGGAGTGATACATGTATCTAGTGAAACTATCTAGCACATTAGGACACCCTTGAGCGCCATCAGGGCTAAAAGGGGCTTCACAAGGATAGGCTAACCCTATAGCGTTGCTCCTTAAAGGGCGTGTAGCGTTATCTCGTGTCATGTTCCAGCTGAAAGTGAGCGTGTCTCTGTCGCTCAAATAGCCATTCATTTTAATCAAAGCGTTGTTCTGTTCGCTAGGGGTTCCTGGCTCTTTATCGGCTTGTGTGGGATTGAAAAGGTTTTTCATCGCTGTAGCACCGCTCCTATAATAGAAAATATTTTGGTGTGTGTAGTAAGCGATAATGTCAAAATGTGCATTTTGATAAGCCGATCTAAAAGTCTCCCTGTCCCCAAAATTAGTATAAAAACTCACCGCCCCACTCGCTGCATAATTTTTCCCCCTAGGGATAAAATCAGCCGCTCCTTTAGTCTCCATTTTAATCACTCCCGCAATCGCTCCTGGCCCCGCACTCGCATTCGCCGCGCCTTTAGTAACTTCCACGCTTTTGAGCATGCCAGGGTCAATCACGGTGTTGCCTTGGTGGTGGTAGATATTGCCATTTTGTGCAGCCCCATCCACCGTAACCCTTAAAAGCCTGTCTTCAACGCCTCTCACATAGATTTTCTGCCCCATCACGCTCCCTCCGCCCACATTCACATCAGGGTTAGTCCTAAACAGGTCTTTGACTTCATTGCTTTGGCGTTGATCCAATTCTTTAGAAGTAACCTTAAACTCATTATTGTAAGTGAAAATCCTTTTGGCTTGGGTGGTAACCTTGTTTAAAGTCCGCTCTTCACTATAGCAAGTCTCAGTGAGTAGGGGCAAACATAAAGCGTATCTAAGCTTTGGGTATGATCTTAAAAACATCCAACAACTCTCCTTAAATTTAAAAATTCAAAAAATAAAAATCAAAAAAAAAAACAAAATCCACTAAAACATTGAGGTAGAATAGTATAATAATTATTATTAAAACCAGATTAAAAATAAAATTTTGTTTTTAATCTTTCTTATTTTCATTAATTGTTACGAATAGAAATACTTAAGGGGTTTTTTTATTCTTAAAAAAAGGATTTTTTAAGGAAATTGAATCTTGTTAGTCTTTGTATAACAAATTATGTAATAATCCCCACAAGTAATTGGCTTAGTGCTAGATTACGAAGATTTAAGATCAAATAAAGGAAAAAAGATGGTTAATAAAGATGTGAAACAAACCACTGCTTTTGGTGCTCCCGTTTGGGATGACAACAATGTGATTACGGCTGGCCCTAGAGGTCCTGTTTTATTGCAAAGCACTTGGTTTTTGGAAAAGTTAGCGGCGTTTGACAGAGAAAGGATTCCTGAAAGGGTAGTGCATGCTAAAGGAAGCGGGGCTTATGGCACTTTCACCGTGACTAAAGACATCACTAAATACACTAAAGCGAAAATTTTCTCTAAAGTGGGCAAAAAAACCGAATGCTTCTTCAGATTTTCCACTGTGGCTGGTGAAAGAGGCAGCGCGGATGCGGTAAGAGACCCTAGAGGTTTTGCGATGAAGTATTACACTGAAGAAGGTAACTGGGATTTAGTGGGGAACAACACGCCTGTTTTCTTTATCCGTGATGCGATCAAATTCCCTGATTTTATCCACACTCAAAAACGAGATCCTCAAACCAATTTGCCTAACCATGACATGGTATGGGATTTTTGGAGTAATGTTCCTGAAAGCTTATACCAAGTCACATGGGTTATGAGCGATAGGGGTATCCCTAAATCTTTCCGCCACATGGATGGTTTTGGCAGCCACACTTTCAGTCTTATTAACGCTAAGGGCGAACGCTTTTGGGTGAAATTCCACTTTGAAACCATGCAAGGCGTTAAGCACTTGACTAATGAAGAAGCCGCAGAAATCAGAAAATACGATCCAGATTCCAATCAAAGGGATTTATTCAATGCGATCGCTAGAGGGGATTTCCCAAAATGGAAATTAAGCATTCAAGTGATGCCAGAAGAGGACGCTAAGAAGTATCGATTCCATCCGTTTGATGTAACTAAAATTTGGTATCTCCAAGATTATCCGTTGATGGAAGTGGGCATCGTAGAGTTGAATAAAAATCCTGAAAACTATTTCGCAGAAGTGGAGCAAGCGGCATTCACTCCGGCTAATGTGGTTCCTGGAATTGGCTATAGCCCTGATAGGATGTTACAAGGGCGCTTGTTCTCTTATGGAGACACACACCGCTACCGCTTAGGGGTTAATTATCCTCAGATACCGGTTAATAAACCAAGATGCCCATTCCACTCTTCTAGCAGAGATGGTTACATGCAAAATGGGTATTACGGCTCTTTACAAAACTATACGCCTAGCTCATTGCCTGGCTATAAAGAAGATAAGAGCGCGAGAGATCCTAAGTTCAACTTAGCTCATATTGAGAAAGAGTTTGAAGTGTGGAATTGGGATTACAGAGCTGATGATAGCGATTACTACACCCAACCAGGTGATTACTACCGCTCATTGCCAGCTGATGAAAAAGAAAGGTTGCATGACACTATTGGAGAGTCTTTAGCTCATGTTACCCATAAGGAAATTGTGGATAAACAATTGGAGCATTTCAAGAAAGCTGACCCCAAATACGCTGAGGGAGTTAAAAAAGCTCTTGAAAAGCACCAAAAAATGATGAAAGACATGCATGGAAAAGACATGCACCACACGAAAAAGAAAAAGTAACTCTTTTCTTTGAGCGTTCTTATTTTTTAGGGACGCTTTGTCTTTCAAAATTTAGGTTTTTGGATACTCATCATTCCTTTGGTGGTGTGTCCTACTTTTTCATTCATTCAACGAATTTAAAAATTACAATAAAGAGTTATAGTTATGAAACGAAGGGATTTTATTAAAACGACTGCTTTAGGCGCTACAGGTGCTGTTTTAGGAGCACAGATTTTGCAGGCAGAAGAAAGCAAAGGGAGTGTTGCAAAAAAATATAAAATAGAGGCTGAGTACAGCATTGATTTTGATTCTGCAGAACACACTTCACTTTTCATTCCCATGCCAAGTGTTGTAGCGAGCAATGTGCATTTACAAGGCAACCATGCTAGCTATGAAAGCATGCTTAATTTTGGAGTGCCTTATTTGCAAGTGGATTTTTTAAAAAGCGCTCAAAAAAAGCAAGTCCATTTGTCTTATGAGATCGCTAGCTATCAATTGAATGAGCGTTTGTTTGAAACGAGCGATTTTGTAGCAATGGGGCGTTATGAAAGAGACGATGCGAGCGTGGCTAACATTGCCAACCAGCTCAAGGGAACAACCCCTAAAGAAAGCGTCCGTAACTTTTATGCGTTCATCAAGCATGACATGCCTAAGAGACAGAAGGCTTTAGAGGGTAAAGAAAATTTGCCTAAACGAGATAGTTTGCCTTGGTTTGCAACCATTTCACAAGAGAGCATGTTTGTGTCCTTATGCCATGCGTGCGGGATTAAAAGCGCTGAAGTGCAAGGCTTGAAATTGGCTCAAAACAGCGTGGTGAAAAACGCTCCTAGAGTGGAAGTGTATTTGAAAGATTCATTTCTAGCGTTTGATTTTCAAAATAATCACAAGGAAGTCTTTATCCCATTGAATCGCCATAAAGACATGCAGTTAGATTCTGCCTTATTGGCGACTTTTGGCGATGCCTTTGCCCTTGTGGATGGTAGGGATTTAGGCAATTACGAGAGCAAACTTTTTGAAAAAAGAGTGTCCTATACGATTGTCTAAAGGTATGAGATTTAGGAATATTCCTTGATAGCGGGCTTTCCTTTTTAGGGAGAGTTTGCAAAAAGGGTTTAAAGGGTTATCTTTATGCGAGAATTTTTTAAGAAACTTGGCACAGAATACGCTTCCAAGCTGTTTTTAATTTATTGGCTTAGATGGATGTTGAGCGCGTTGGTGATGTTGCCTTTTATGGAGGTTTTTTATTATTTCAATTTTCCGTTGTGGCTCAATCTTTTCTTAGGGCAAACCATTGGAGCGGTGATTTTTTTCAAGTTGGATAAGTTGATTTTTTCTAAAAAATGACTTTATAAGCTCAAAAAGCCACTAAGCTTTTTCTTAAGCTTTTGTATTTTCCTAAGCTTTTTTGAGGAATTCAGACTTTAAAGACAAACTCTGCCCTTCCACTTTACAATCCACATTGTGATCGCTATTGACAAGTTTGATGTTTTTGATTTTGGTGCCTTTTTTAAGCACTAAAGATGAGCCTTTAACCTTTAAATCCTTAATGAGAATGACCGAGTCCCCATTTTGTAAAAGATTATTGTGGCAATCTTTAACGATCAATTCTTCATCATTAACTTCATTTTCATTCCATTCATACAAACAACTAGAGCAAATCAGTTGCGTGCCATCATGGTAGGTGTAGGCGTCGTTGCATTTAGGACATGGGGGTAAATCTTGCATGATAATCGTCCTTATCGTGGTATTAGGTTGACGATATTACCTAAATCAAGGTTATAAAACGCTTTATTTTGACAAGTATCAACCCCATAAGATCGCATGATGAAAAATTACCACTTGCTTAGCGCAAGCCATTTAATATTTTAAAAAATTCTTTTAGATTTTTTTAATGCTATCAATTTAAATTTTTTCTAGTTAGTATTCAAAAAGCTCTTTCTAAAAATAGGTTACTAAATGTTACTAATAAGTTAAAATTTATTAAAATAATCATAATGATTAAAGCTTTTAACCACTATTGTAGAAAAATAACAAGAGGGTTTGCAAAAACTCTCATTAAAAACAAGAAAAACAAGGAGCAAAAAAGATGAAAAAAGCGGGCTTTCTTTTTTTAGCGGTGGTAGCTATCGCTGTTATGAGTTTAAACGCTAAAGATCCGAATGTGTTGCGTAAGATTGTTTTTGAGAAATGTCTGCCTAATTATGAGAAAAATCAGAATCCTTCGCCATGCATAGAAGTCAAACCCGATGCCGGCTATGTGGTTTTAAAAGATATTAACGGCCCGTTGCAATATTTGTTGATGCCAACGACTCACATTAGCGGTATTGAAAGCCCTTTGTTGCTTGATCCTTCTACGCCTAACTTTTTTTACTTATCCTGGCAAGCGCGCGATTTTATGAGTAAAAAATACGGCAAACCCATTCCTGATTATGCGATCTCTTTGACGATCAACTCTAAAAAAGGGCGATCGCAAAACCATTTTCACATCCATATTTCTTGCATTAGCCTTGATGTGCGCAAACAGCTGGATAATAATCTAAAAAAAATCAACAGCCGTTGGTCGCCATTACCGGGCGGTTTGAACGGGCATAAATATTTGGCGCGTCGGGTAACAGAGAGCGAATTAGCGCAAAAAAGCCCATTTATCATGCTTGCTAAAGAAGTGCCTAACGCGCATAAACGCATGGGGGACTATGGCTTGGCGGTGGTGCAACAAAGCGATAACTCCTTTGTCTTATTAGCGACACAATTTAACCCATTGACTTCAAATCGCGCTTCAGCCGAAGAGATTCAAGATCATGAATGCGCGATTTTGCGCTAAAGCGAGTTAGATTCTTAAGCTTGAGCGATAGTCTTTAAAAAGCATTATGGGGGTAGTGTTACAAAACCCCCTATTTCCTTATGAATTTGACCGATCTTTTTGATTAACAAAACTTTAAAATCCGCAACCAATCATTCTAAAAAGCTATTTAGGAACAACTTTTGCTTTATTCTGCATAGATTGAATTTCTTTAAATTAAAGGATAACCATGCTTAGGTCTTTATGGTCTGGTGTCAATGGGATGCAAGCCCACCAAATCGCTTTGGATATTGAGAGTAACAATATTGCGAATGTGAATACCACTGGGTTTAAGTATTCTAGGGCTTCTTTTGTGGATATGCTCTCTCAAGTCAAACTCATCGCTACCGCGCCCTATAAAAATGGGTTGGCAGGGCAGAATGACTTTTCTGTGGGGCTTGGGGTAGGCGTGGATGCGACGACTAAAATCTTTTCACAAGGCAATATCCAAAACACGGATGTCAAAACCGATCTAGCGATTCAAGGCGATGGCTTTTTTATCATTAGCCCTGATAGGGGGATCACGCGCAATTTCACTAGAGATGGGGAGTTTCTTTTTGACTCGCAAGGGAGTTTGGTTACCACCGGCGGGCTTGTGGTGCAAGGGTGGGTGAGAAACGGGAGCGATACCGGCAATAAAGGGAGCGATACAGACGCTTTAAAAGTGGATAACACCGGTCCTTTAGAAAACATTAGAATTGATCCTGGAATGGTGATGCCAGCTAGAGCGAGTAACCGCATTTCTATGAGGGCGAATTTAAACGCTGGAAGGCATGCGGATCAAACAGCGGCGATATTTGCTTTGGATTCTTCAGCCAAAACCCCTTCAGATGGCATTAATCCGGTGTATGATTCAGGCACGAATTTAGCTCAAGTCGCTGAAGACATGGGATCTTTATACAATGAAGATGGCGACGCTCTTTTATTGAATGAAAATCAAGGGATTTGGGTGAGCTATAAAAGCGCGAAAATGGTCAAAGACATCCTCCCCTCTGCAGAAAACAGCACGCTTGAGTTGAATGGGGTTAAGATTTCTTTCACTAACGATTCAGCGGTGAGCCGGACTTCAAGCTTAGTGGCGGCTAAAAATGCGATCAATGCGGTCAAAAGCCAAACGGGCATTGAAGCTTATTTAGACGGCAAGCAATTGCGTTTGGAAAACACCAACGAATTAGACGGCGATGAAAAGCTTAAAAACATTGTGGTCACTCAAGCCGGGACCGGGGCGTTCGCTAACTTTTTAGATGGCGATAAAGATGTAACGGCTTTCAAATACAGTTATACGCATTCTATTAGCCCTAATGCGGATATTGGGCAGTTTAGGACCACTGAAGACTTGCGCGCCTTAATCCAGCATGATGCTAATATCGTTAAAGATCCTAGTTTAGCGGACAATTATCAAGATTCAGCCGCTTCTATAGGGGTTACAATCAACCAATACGGCATGTTTGAAATCAACAATAAAGACAATAAAAATGTCATTAAAGAAAATCTTAATATCTTTGTGAGCGGGTATTCTTCAGACAGCGTAACGAACAATGTTTTGTTTAAAAACGCGATGAAAGGGCTTAATACCGCTTCTTTGATTGAAGGAGGAGCGTCAGCGAGCAGTTCTAAATTCACCCACGCTACGCATGCGACAAGCATTGATGTGATAGACAGCTTAGGCACTAAACACGCCATGCGCATTGAGTTTTATAGGAGTGGGGGGGCGGAATGGAATTTTAGAGTGATCGTGCCTGAGCCTGGGGAATTAGTAGGGGGGTCAGCGGCTAGGCCTAATGTGTTTGAAGGAGGCCGTTTGCATTTTAATAACGACGGATCGCTTGCAGGCATGAACCCGCCTCTTTTGCAATTTGACCCTAAAAATGGCGCTGATGCCCCCCAACGCATCAATTTAGCTTTTGGTTCCTCAGGGAGTTTTGATGGGCTAACGAGCGTGGATAAGATTTCTGAAACTTATGCGATTGAGCAAAACGGCTATCAGGCGGGCGATTTGATGGATGTCCGCTTTGATTCAGACGGGGTGCTTTTAGGAGCGTTCAGTAATGGCAGGACTTTAGCGCTCGCTCAAGTGGCTTTAGCGAATTTCGCTAACGATGCGGGCTTACAGGCTTTGGGCGGGAATGTCTTTTCTCAAACCGGAAACTCAGGGCAAGCCTTAATCGGTGCGGCTAATACGGGGCGCAGGGGTTCAATTTCAGGATCCAAACTAGAGTCTAGTAATGTGGATTTGAGCCGGAGCTTAACGAATTTGATTGTGGTTCAAAGGGGCTTTCAAGCGAACTCTAAAGCGGTAACCACATCCGATCAAATCCTTAATACCCTATTGAATCTCAAGCAATAAACCAAAGGATTACTCTAATACAATATAATAGGGGCTAATTTAAAGATTAAGGTTTAGTATGCATGAATACTCGGTCGTTTCTTCTTTAATCGCTCTTTGCGAAGAGCATGCGAAGAAGAATCAAGCCCATAAGATTGAAAGAGTCGTGGTCGGTATTGGTGAAAGAAGCGCTATGGATAAGAGCTTGTTCGTGAGCGCGTTTGAGACTTTTAGAGAAGAATCTTTGGTGTGTAAGGACGCTGTTTTAGACATTGTGGATGAAAAGGTTGAATTGGAATGCAAGGATTGTTCGCATGTTTTTAAGCCTAACGCATTAGATTATGGGGTGTGTGAGAAATGCCACAGCAAGAATGTCATTATCACTCAAGGCAATGAAATGCGTTTGTTGTCTTTAGAAATGTTAGCGGAATAACTGATGCAAGAAGAATTGAACGCTTACCAGCAAGAAATTGAAGACACTAGAGGAATTTTAAAAAAAATCCGTTTGGAATTGAAGCAAGTCCAAGAAATCTTGCGTAAGAAAAAGAGCGTTTTAAAAGGTTTGAAGCAAGAAATCTGTCAAAAGAAATTAGAAAAAGAAAACTCCCGCTTAAACAAAGAAACACAAAATACAGAAGAAGATGTGATTTTCCCCAAAGCCCTTGAAGAAGTGGAGGTTTATGCTAAAGACAATCAGGTTATTATGGCTAAACCATGTAAGCGTTTATTCAATGAAGGGCTTTATTTGCAATACCGCAGCGTTTTGCGCGAAAACAGGCTTTTAAAAAACCATCTTTCTAAAAAAGATTTTGAAAATTCGTTGCTCAAAATTGAATTGAGAGATTTGCATAAAGAAATCAAGCTCTATCAAGTCCAAAACCTTTTGAAAGACAAATAATGCCCACGATTTTAGTGAGCGCTTTAGAAGCGAGCTCTAATGCACATTTAGAGGAATTACGCCACAATTTGCCTAAAGATTATCGTTTCATTGGGGTGTTTGAAGGGGAAGAAGCGCTCTATAGCCCTAGAGAATTTTCTGTCATGGGTTTTAGAGACGTGATAGGCCGTTTAGGGTTTTTACTCAAAGCCCATAAAGAAATGGTCCAATTAGCTAAGCAAGCGGACATGGTGCTTTTAATGGATTCTTCTTCTTTCAATATCCCCCTAGCCAAAAAAATCAAAAAACAAGACCCGTATAAAAAAATCATGTATTATATTTTACCTCAAGTTTGGGCATGGAAAAAATGGCGCGCTAAAAGCCTTGAAAAATACTGCGACTTTTTGGGGGCGATTTTGCCTTTTGAAGTGGGCTATTACCAAAAAAAAGCCCAATATGTGGGACACCCCTTACTAGATGAAATTAAATATTATAAAAAAGATATTAAGGGCGAAACTCTGGTGTTTATGCCAGGAAGTCGAAAAAGCGAAATCGCTAAAATATTCCCTTTATTTGTCAAAACGGCTCAAATTTTAGAACAAAACGAAGGGTTTAAAAGGCGTGTGTTGGTCGTGCCGAGCTTCTTTAAGGGGTTGGATTTGAAAGCCCTTTATGGAGAAGGCATTAAATTATTTGAAATTTCTTATGATGCGCATAAGAGTTTGTTTGAAGCGGAATTTGCGTTCATTTGCAGCGGCACAGCGACTTTAGAGGCTGCTTTGATTGGCACGCCTTTTGTGTTGGCGTATAGGGCTAAAACGATGGATTTTTTGATCGCTAGAATGTTTGTCAATTTGCATTATATAGGTTTAGCGAACATCTTTTATAACGCCTTAAATGATGAGACTCCAGGGCTTGGGGAGAGCCAATTACACCCGGAATTGATCCAGCATTTTTTGAGCGTAGAGAGCTTGTTAAAAGCGTATGAAGAAATGGATAGAGAGCGCTATTTTAAAGAAAGTTTGAGATTAAGGGAATATTTAGCCAGTGGGAGCGCGAGAAAAATCGCTAATGGAATGGCTTTTTTGCTGAATTTAACTTAATTTTTACTATAATCTCTACTGAATAAGCTTAGGAGATTAAATGAACAAAGAACCTATGAGTATGCATGGATACAATAAAATTTGCGCGGAATTAAAGCAATTAAAAGAGGTGGAACGGCCTAATATTGTGAAAGAAATTGATATTGCTAGAGGGCATGGGGATTTGAAAGAAAACGCTGAATACCATGCCGCTAAAGAAAAACAACGCTTCATTGAAGCGAGAATCGTGGATTTAAGCGAAATTGTCGCTAACGCTCAAGTGATTGATCCGAGCGTTTTGGCTCATAATAAAGTGAGTTTTGGGAGCACGATTAAAATCCTTAATTTAGACAACGATAAAGAGTTTTCTTACACGATAGTAGGGAGCGTGGAGAGCGATCCGGCTAAAGGGTTAATCTCTTTTGGTTCGCCGATCGCTAAGAGCTTGATCGGTAAGAGCAAGGGCGATGCGGTGAGTATTCAATTGCCTAATGGGGAGAGCGATTTTGAAATTTTAGACATTTATTATAAAGAGATTTGTTTTGATGAAAATTAAAATCCAAAAAATCCACCCGAACGCCCTTATCCCTAAATACCAAACCGAAGGTTCTTCAGGCTTTGATTTGCATGCTGTAGAAGAAGTAACGATCAAACCTCATAGCGTGGGGTTGGTGAAAATAGGGATTTGTTTGTCTTTAGAAGTGGGGTATGAATTGCAAGTGCGCACCCGTAGCGGTTTGGCTTTGAATCATCAGGTGGTGGTGTTGAATTCTCCTGGCACGGTGGATAATGATTATAGGGGCGAAATTAAGGTCATTTTAGCGAATTTAAGCGATAAAGATTTTAAAGTTCAAGTAGGGGATAGGATCGCTCAAGGGGTGGTTCAAAAAACTTATAAAGCCGAATTTATAGAATGCGAACGATTAGATGAAACTTCAAGGGGTAGTGGGGGGTTTGGCAGCACAGGAGTGAGTAAGGCATGAGCATTAAGGAAAATTTAGAGCAAGTTAGAAACGAATTTAAAAGCGATGAAAAGCTTTTAGAGGGGGCGTTTAGGTTAGAAAAGTTTTTCAAACGCTACAAGTGGGTGTTGTTGTTTATCGTGGTGGCTTTTATCGCTTATTTAGGGGATACAAAATTACAAGATTATAAGCACGAGCAAACGAGAGAACGGATCACTCAAATTTATAATGAAGTGCTAGAGAGTCCTAATAATATAGCCTTGCAAAAAAGATTGAAAGAAGTCGCCCCAGAGTTGTATGATTTGTATCAATTCGCCAGAGCGAGTGAAAGAAACGATGCAAACGAGTTTAAAAAACTTTCGCAATCTTCTAATGAAATCGTTAAAACTTTTGCCAAATATTCTTACGCATCGCTCTCTAGAGATAAAAACTTGCTTGAAAAAAGCCCCATTCTTAAAGAAATGAGTGCTTTACAAGAAGTGAACTTGTTGTATGAAGAAAATTCTAAAGACGCGATCAAAAAAGCGCATCAAAGTTTATCCGCTATCCCTCTAAGTTCTTCACTATATGCTATAATCTCTGTTTTAAAACACTATGGAATGTTAGAAGATATTCAGCAAAACCCTTCCAAACCAACCAATCTAAAGAAAGAAACTATTCAAGGAACGCATTGATTTGATGAATAAACCATTTTTAATCTCACTCATAGCCCTAATTGTCTTTAGCGGCTGTAACATGAAAAAATATTTCAAACCCGCTAAACACCAGGTTAAAGGCGAAGCGTATTTCCCTAACCATTTGCAAGAAAGTATCGTTTCGTCTAATCGTTATGGAGCCATTTTGAAAAATGGAGCGGTTATAGGCGATAAAGGTTTAACGCAGCTAAGAATCGGTAAGAATTTCAATTATGAAAGCAGTTTTTTAAATGAGAGTCAGGGGTTTTTCATCCTTGCGCAAGATTGTTTGAACAAGATTGATAAAAAAACAAGCAAAAGCAAGGTGGCTAAGACTGAAGAAACGGAATTGAAATTAAAGGGCGTTGAAGCGGAAGTCCAAGATAAAGTCTGTCATCAAGTGGAATTGATTAGCAATAATCCTAACGCCAGCCAACAATCCATCATTATTCCTTTGGAGACTTTTGCCTTGAGCGCGAGCGTTAAAGGGAATCTTTTAGCGGTGGTGTTAGCGGACAATTCAGCGAATTTATACGACATCACTTCTCAAAAATTGCTTTTTAGCGAAAAAGGTTCCCCAAGCACCACGATCAATTCTTTAATGGCGATGCCTATTTTTATGGATACGGTCGTGGTGTTCCCTATGTTAGATGGGCGCTTGTTAGTCGTGGATTATGTGCATGGAAATCCCACGCCCATTAGAAACATTGTTATCAGCAGCGATAAGTTTTTCAACAACATCACTTACCTTATCGTAGATGGCAATAACATGATCGCTTCTACAGGGAAAAGAATACTCTCAGTCGTGAGCGGTCAAGAGTTCAACTATGATGGGGATATTGTGGATTTGCTTTATGATAAGGGGACTTTATATGTGCTGACTTTAGATGGGCAGATTTTGCAAATGGATAAGAGTTTGAGGGAATTAAACAGCGTGAAACTGCCCTTTGCTTCGCTCAATACCATTGTATTAAACCATAATAAATTGTATTCTTTAGAAAAGCGTGGGTATGTGATAGAGGTGGATTTGAATGATTTTGATTCGTATAATGTCTATAAAACACCAACTATAGGCAGTTTTAAGTTTTTTTCATCCAATCGTTTGGATAAAGGGGTGTTTTATGATAAAAATCGGGTGTATTACGATCGCTACTATTTAGATTATAACGATTTTAAACCAAAACTTTATCCCGTTGTGGAAAAATCTGCATCTAAAAAATCTCAAAAAGGCGAAAAAGGGAACGCTCCTATTTATTTGCAAGAAAGGCATAAAGTCAAAGAAAACAAACAGACTTTAGAAGAAAACAAAGTTAAGCCAAGAAATAGTGGGTTTGAAGAAGAAGTTAAAACCAGAAGGCCTGAGCCTATTAGGGATCAAAATAACGCCACCCAACAAGGCGAAACAAAAAACAATGAAAGTAAAAACGTTCCTGTCTTAAAAGAAAACGCCGCTAAAAAAGAAGCGCCAAAACCAAATTCTAAAGAAGAAAAACGCCGCTTGAAAGAAGAAAAGAAAAAAGCCAAAGCCGAACAAAGAGCGAGAGAATTTGAACAAAGAGCGAGAGAGCATCAAGAAAGAGATGAAAAAGAGCTTGAAGAAAGAAGAAGAGCTTTAGAAATGAATAAGAAGTAGGCCTATGCCAGCTAGACGATCTTTTACAGATTTGAAAAACCTAATTTTATGCGATATAGGCAACACGCGCATCCATTTCGCACAAAACTACCAGCTCTTTTCAAGCGCTAAAGAAGATTTAAAGCGTTTGGGTATTCAAAAGGAAATTTTTTACATTAGCGTGAATGAAGAAAATGAAAAAGCCCTTTTAAATTGTTACCCTAACGCTAAAAATATTGCAGGGTTTTTTCATTTAGAAACCGACTATGTAGGGCTTGGGATAGACCGGCAAATGGCATGTTTAGCGCTAAATAATGGCGTGGTGGTGGATGCGGGGAGTGCGATTACGATTGATTTAATTAAAGAGGGCAAGCATTTAGGAGGGTGTATTTTGCCCGGTTTAGCCCAATATATTCATGCGTATAAAAAAAGCGCTAAAATTTTAGAGCAACCTTTCAAAGCATTAGATTCTTTAGAAGTTTTACCTAAAAACACCAGAGACGCTGTGAATTACGGCATGGTTTTGAGCGTCATCTCTTGTATCCAGCATTTAGCCAAAGATCAAAAAATCTATCTTTGTGGGGGCGATGCGAAGTATTTGAGCGCGTTTTTACCCCATTCTGTTTGCAAGGAGCGTTTGGTTTTTGACGGGATGGAAATCGCTCTTAAAAAAGCAGGGATACTAGAATGCAAATGATGCAGAATTTGAGTTTTTTGGGCATGTTTTTAGCCGCTTTGAGCATGTCTTTAGGGCATTGTGTGGGCATGTGTGGGGGGATTGTGAGCGCGTTTAGTCAAATAAGATTTTCTAAAGTTACAAGCTTTTCTTACCAGCTCACTTGCCATGCCCTTTATAATGTAGGAAGGATCAGCACCTACATGCTCTTAGGGGCTATAACGGCAGGTTTAGGGCATAGTCTTAGCGTGAGCATGGGTTTTAGGGGCATTTTATTGATTGGCATGGGAGTTGTTTTAATCCTTTTAGCGCTCTTGGGATCTAAAGCGGAAAAATTAAGCTTTCAAATCCCTTTTATTTCTTTTTTGATGAAAAAAACCTTGCAATCTCAAAACATTCTAGGGCTGTATTTCTTAGGCGTGTTGAACGGGTTTTTACCTTGCATGATGGTGTATTCGTTTTTAGCGAGCGTGATTCTCAGTCATAGCGCGTTTATGGGAGCGATGCTAGGCCTTTCTTTTGGGCTTGGCACTAGCGTGCCGTTGTTTTTAATGGGGATTTTTTTAAGCAAAATTTCCATTTCTTACAGGAAATTTTTCAATCTTTTGTCTAAAGGCTTAATGGGGGTTTTTGGGCTTTATGTCCTTTATATGGGGATCATGCTCATTAGCCACAAAATGTCTCATGCGATGCACCACAAAAGCGATATAATGCACCATCAAAACAACGCCACACCACAGCAAGAGAGCCACCATGAACACTAACAAAGCCCTTTTTTTGGACAGAGACGGCATTATCAATATTGATAAAGGCTATGTGAGTCAAAAAGAAGATTTTGAGTTTCAAAAAGGGATTTTTGAATTGCTAAAGCATGCGAAATCTTTAGGCTACAAACTGCTTTTAATCACTAACCAATCCGGGATCAACCGAGGCTATTACACCCTTAAAGTTTTTGAAAACCTCACTGAATACCTCCAAGAAAGCTTGCTTAAAGAATTAGGTTTTAATTTGGATGGCGTCTATTTTTGCAGGCACGCCCCAGAAGAAAATTGCGCTTGCAGGAAGCCAAAACCCTTTTTGATTTTACAAGCCGCTAAAGAGCATCAAATTTGCTTGGAGCGATCTTTTATGATAGGCGATAAGGAGAGCGACATGTTAGCCGGCTTGAACGCTAAAGTTAAAAATAACCTTTTATTGAGCACAAATTTTTTAAAAACTCCTCATTCTTGGATACAATGTAAAGATCTTAAAGAGATGATTGATTGGATTAAATAAGGATAATAATGCGTTATATTGATGATGGATTAGAAAATCAAACGATTTTAATCACCGGTGGGGCTGGCTTTGTAGGCAGTAGTTTGGCCTTTTATTTTCAAGAGAACCACCCTAAAGCTAAAGTAATCATTTTGGATAAATTCCGCAGTAACACGCTTTTCAGTAATAACCGCCCCAGTTCTTTAGGGCATTTTAAGAATTTAATCGGTTTTAAGGGTGAAGTGATCACGGCTGATATTAATAACCCCTTAGATTTAAGGCGTTTAGAAAAGTTGCATTTTGATTATTTGTTCCACCAAGCGGCTGTTTCTGATACGACCATGCTCAATCAAGAATTAGTGATGAAAACCAATTATCAGGCTTTTTTAAACCTTTTAGAAATCGCTCAATCAAAAAAGGCTAAGGTGATTTACGCTTCTTCAGCGGGCGTTTATGGCAACACCAAAGCCCCCAATGTGGTGGGCAAAAACGAAAGCCCTGAAAACGTTTATGGCTTTTCCAAGCTTTGCATGGACGAATTTATTCTTTCGCATTCAAGCGATAACATTCAAGTGGGCTTAAGGTATTTTAATGTCTATGGGCCTAGGGAATTTTATAAAGAAAAAACCGCCTCTATGATCTTACAGCTCGCCTTAGGCGCGATGGCGTTTAAGGAAGTCAAGCTTTTTGAATTTGGCGAGCAATTAAGGGATTTTGTCTATATTGAAGACGTGATCCAAGCGAATGTGAAAGCGATGAAGGCTCAAAAAAGCGGGGTTTATAATGTGGGTTATTCCCAAGCCAGAAGTTATAATGAAATAGTTAGCATTTTAAAAGAGCATTTAGGGGATTTTAAAGTGAGCTATATTAAAAACCCTTACGCTTTTTTCCAAAAGCACACCCAAGCGCATATTGAGCCTGCTATTTTGGATTTAGATTACACCCCTTTATACGATTTAGAAAGCGGTATTAAAGATTATTTGCCCCATATCCATGCGATTTTCAAGGAACAGCACGCATGAAAAAAATCCTAGTCGTAGGCGATCTGATCGCTGATTATTATTTGTGGGGGAAGAGCGAACGCCTTTCTCCTGAAGCCCCTGTGCCTGTTTTAGAAGTCAAAAAAGAGAGCAAGAATTTAGGCGGAGCGGCCAATGTGGCTAATAATCTTATCTCTTTAAAAGCTAAAGTCTTTTTATGTGGGGTAGTGGGCGATGATTTAGAGGGCGAGCATTTCATTAGCACTTTAAAAACAAGAGGGATTGACGCTTCAGGCGTCTTAATAGATAAAACCCGTTGCACCACGCTTAAGACGCGCATCATCGCGCAAAACCAGCAAATCGCGCGCGTGGATAAGGAAATCAAAGACCCCTTAAACGCTGATTTAAGAAAAAAACTTTTAGATTTTTTCACAGAAAAAATCCAAGAAATAGACGGCGTGATCCTTTCAGATTACAATAAGGGCGTGTTGGATTTTGAACTCACTCAAAAAATGATCGCTCTAGCCAACCAACACCACAAGCTCATTTTATGCGACCCTAAAGGAAAGGATTATAACAAATATTCCCATGCGAGTTTGATCACGCCTAATCGCGCTGAATTAGAGCATGCGCTCCATTTGAAGTTAGACAGCCATGCGAATTTATCAAAAGCGCTCCAAATTTTAAAAGAAACTTATCAAATCGCTATGCCTTTAGTAACTTTGAGCGAACAAGGCATCGCTTTTTTAGAAAAAAACGAGTTAGTCAATTGCCCCACTATCGCTAAAGAAGTTTATGATGTAACGGGGGCAGGCGATACGGTGATAGCGTCTTTAACGCTTTCCTTGTTAGAATCAAAGAGCCTAAAAGAAGCTTGCGAGTTTGCTAATGCGGCTGCGGCGGTGGTGGTGGGTAAAATGGGGAGCGCGTTAGCGAGTTTAGAAGAAATCGCTTTGATTTTGAACCAAATGCACCCTAAAATCCTCCCTTTAGAAAAGCTGTTAGAAACTTTAGATCAGCAAAAAATCGTTTTCACCAATGGCTGTTTTGATCTCCTCCATAAAGGGCATGCGAGTTATTTGCAAAAGGCTAAAGCTTTAGGGGATATTCTCATTGTGGGGTTAAATAGCGACGCTTCCATCAAAAGGCTTAAGGGGGATAAACGCCCCATAGTGAGCGAAAAAGACAGAGCGTTTCTTTTAGCGAGTTTGTCTTGCGTGGATTATGTTGTGGTGTTTGAAGAAGACACGCCAATCAAATTAATTCAAGCCCTAAAGCCTGATATTTTAGTCAAGGGAGCGGACTATCTCAATAAAGAAGTCATAGGGAGCGAGTTTGCTAAAGAAACCCATTTGATGGAGTTTGAAGAAGGTTATTCCACAAGCGCTATCATAGAAAAAATTAAAAGGACATGCAGTGATTGATGATTTGATTCAAAAAGAATTTTTAGCCCATAAGGAAGCGTTAGAAAAAAGTTTAGAAAGTTTGCAAGAAGCGTTAAAACAAAGCGTTTATCTTTTGATAGAAACCTTAGAAAATCAAGGGAAAATCCTTATTTGCGGTAATGGGGGGAGCGCGAGCGATGCGCAACATTTTGCCGCTGAATTGACTGGGCGCTATAAACTAGAAAGGAAAGGCTTGAGTGCGATAAGTTTAAGCACGGATACCTCAGCTCTCACCGCCATTGCGAACGATTATGGTTATGAAGAAGTGTTTGCCAGACAAGTGGAAGCACTAGGGGTAAAAAACGATGTTTTGATAGGGATTTCTACAAGCGGTAATTCCAAAAATGTCCTAAAAGCTTATGAAAAAGCCAAAGATTTAGGGGTAAAAACGCTTAGTTTAGCGGGGCGTGATGGGGGGAAAATGAAGCCTTTAAGCGATATGGCTTTGATTGTCCCTAGCGATGATACCCCACGAATCCAAGAAATGCATATTCTTATGATCCACATCTTATGCGATTGCATTGAAAGGCATTTCGCTCATAAAAATTATCCCTAAAGGCTATGTGCTTGAATTTAAAAAAATGATCCCACAAAATGCAGTGAAATCAAAGAAAGGATCAAAAAATAACAAAAAACCCAAGTCAGAGCAAATCGTTTGAAAAACAGATTGAAGACCATTTTTTCTGCCTTTGCTTTCGTTCCAACGATCTTTTTTAGATGGCGTCTCCATTGAAAATTGAATTTTTCACAATGACATAATCAACTTTTCGAATCGCTTCAAGGTCTCTCCCGCCTGCATAGGAGATTGAAGATTGCAAATCTTGATGCATTTCAACCAGCGTGTCTTTTAATGATCCTTTATGTTGGATCCAAATTTTCTTGCCTTCAATATTTTTCTTTTCACCTTTTTGGAACTCTGATGCCGAACCGAAATATTCTTTATATGCGACACCATTTTCTATTTTTGTTTCTCCAGATGATTCTTCATGCCCTGCAAAAAGCGATCCAATCATTACCATTGTCGCGCCAAAGCGTATTGATTTTGCAATATCCCCATGCGTGCGAATACCGCCATCTGCAATAATGGGCTTTCTTGCTGCTTTAGCACACCACCTAAGAGCCGCCAGCTGCCAACCACCCGTGCCAAAGCCTGTTTTGATTTTAGTGATACACACTTTCCCAGGCCCGATGCCAACTTTCGTAGCGTCAGCACCGGCGTTCTCTAATTCACGGACTGCTTCTGGCGTGCCAACATTCCCAGCAATCACAAAAGTTTCTGGCAAACGCGTTTTGATGCGTTGGATCATTTCAATGACAGAATTTGAATGGCCATGCGCAATATCGATTGTGATATAGTCTGGCGTTAATCCTTGTTTGGCTAACTCTTCTATCAAAAGATATTCTTCCTTTTTCACCCCAACGCTGATTGAACTGATCCACTGGCGTTCTTTCATTTTTTTGACAAACGGGATTCTTGCCGATCCATTAAAGCGGTGCATGATATAGAAATAGCCATTTTCTGCCAGAAATTCTGCAATCGGTTCGTTGATGATTGTTTGCATGTTGGCCGGGACTATGGGCATTTTAAACGCATGTTTGCCTAGAATAACGGTCGTATCGCATTCTGAACGGCTATTCACAATGCATTTATTAGGAATGAGTTGGACATCTTCGTAATCAAATACTTTCAATGACTTGATCCTTTTTTGCTTTAAAACATTATTTTTACCTTAAATTGAATAAAAAATCAAGAGAAAATGATATAGGCTCGATCAAATTTTGGGCGTCAAAGGCCTTATGAATAACCATAATAAGCAAGGGTTACAATATTGCAAAGAAAACGCTACAATAAACTTTCTCTAATTACAAAAAATAAGGAAATCATAAGATGCTGCAAACCATCAACTTAACGCAACGCTATGCGACTAAAAAATTGTTTGAAAACGTGAATATCAAGCTGGATAAAAACAAGCGCTACGGGCTGATTGGGGCTAATGGTGCAGGAAAATCCACTTTTTTAAAGATTTTAAGCAAGAGTATTGATTGCAGCAGTGGGGAAGTCATTATTACAAGCGGGATGAGAATGGGGGTTTTAGGGCAGGATCAATACGCTTTTGAAGATTTGAGCCTTAAAGATGCGGTTTTGATAGGCAATAAGCGTTTGTATGACGCTATCAAAGAAAAAGAGCGCTTATACACCGAAGGCGATTTGAGCGATGATAAAGTGAATGCTAGGCTAGGGGAGTTAGAAACCATTTGCGTGGAAGAAGATCCCATGTATGAATGCGAAGTGGCGATTGAAAAAATCCTAGAAGATTTAGGCATTCCTAGCTCTAAACACAACGATTTGATGAAAACCTTGCCAAGCAGCGACAAGTTTAAAATCCTTCTCGCTCAAGTCTTATTCCCTAAACCGGACATTTTGCTGTTAGATGAGCCGACCAACAACCTGGATTTAAACGCCATTGAATGGCTAGAAAACAACCTCAAACGCCATGAAGGCACGATGGTAGTCATTAGCCATGACAGGCATTTTTTAAATGCGGTATGCACACATATTTTGGATTTGGATTTTCACAGCGTGCGCGAATTTAGCGGGAATTACGACGATTGGTATATCGCTTCTACTCTGATTGCTAAACAGCAAGAGGCCGAACGCAATAAAAAACTCAAAGAAAAAGAAGAGCTAGAAAAATTCATCGCTCGTTTCAGCGCTAACGCTTCCAAAGCCAAGCAAGCCACCAGCCGCCAAAAACAACTGGATAAATTAGACATTCAAAGCTTAGCGGTATCTAGCAGGAGGGATCCTAGCATTATTTTTAAACCCAAACGCACCATTGGGAATGAAGCTTTAGAATGCGAAAACATCTCTAAAAGTTATGACGACCAAATTATTTTAAATCAAGTGAGCCTGAAAGTGATGCCTAAAGATAAGATCGCTCTCATAGGGCCAAATGGTGTGGGTAAATCCACGCTTTGTAAAATTTTAGTAGAAGAGTTAAAGCCGGATAAGGGCGTGGTGAAATGGGGAGCGACGGTTTTAAAAGGCTATTTCCCTCAAAACGTGAGCGAAGAAATTAGCGGGGAAGAGACCTTGTATCAATGGCTTTTTAATTTCAATAAAAAGATTGAAAGCGCAGAGGTGAGAAACGCTTTAGGGAGGATGCTGTTTAATGGCGAAGAGCAAGAAAAGTGCGTGAACGCTTTAAGCGGAGGCGAAAAACACCGAATGGTTTTATCCAAACTCATGCTAGAGGGGGGGAATTTCTTAGTCTTAGATGAGCCAACCAACCACTTGGATTTAGAAGCGATTATCGCACTAGGTGAAGCGCTCTTTAAATTTGATGGGGCAGTGATTTGCATAAGCCATGACAGAGAGCTCATTGATGCGTATGCTAATAGGATCATTGAATTAGTCCCAAGCCCTAAAGGCGCTTCAATCATTGATTTTAAAGGCAGTTATGAAGAGTATTTAGCGAGTAAAAAATGAAATTACGAGATATTGAAATCGTTCAAAGCGTTTTAGAAGCGATTAAAGAGCCTATCAAAGTTACTGAGATTTATGATAGAGCTAAAGAGCTTTTTGAAAAAGGCGAGATTACAAAAATGTTTGATTGTGGGGGCAACACACCACACCAAAGCGTTAGCGCTTATATTTATACAGCCTTAAACAAGGGCGAAGAGCTGCCTTTTTTGAAAGCGCAAGAAAACCCAATCTTAATCGCTTTAAAAAGCGCGGCTAAAGAGCCGGTTTTGAATACTGAAAAAATAAGCGTTCCAAACGCTAAAATCGTGCATAATAAAATCGCGCATGAAAGGGATTTGCACCCCTTTTTAACTTACATGGCTATTCATAATGAAAATTTGAAATGCTACACGAAAACCATTTTTCACGAAGAGAGTGTGAAATCGCCAAAAGGCACAGACAGGTGGCTTTATCCGGACATGGTGGGGGTTAGGTTTTTGCATGCTGAATTATCCAATGAAAATTTAATCGCTTTTTCTAAGAAATTTGACACTTTGCCCGTTAAACTGGTGAGTTTTGAATTGAAAAAAGAAATCAGCGTGCATAATTGCAGGGAGTGTTATTTTCAAGCGATTTCTAACAGCTCTAATGAGGGGTATTTAGTGGGCCGTCATATTGATACGCACAATCCCCAACTCATGGATTTGTTGAAGCGTTTGCATGCGAGTTTTGGGATTGGCGTGATTGATTTAAGAACTAATGAGGATAAAAGCACTATTTTATTGAACGCTAAATACAAAGAAAAAATTGATTACACCGTGGCTTCAGAGCTTAGCGCGAAAAATGAAAAATTCAGCGGTTTTTTAAAGAGCGTCGTGGATTATGACCCGGCTCACTCATACCGCTATAAAGATGAATTTGATGAGGTTAAAAAGAAAGAGGAGTTATACCCTAACCCATCGCTTTCTTTTTAAAAAACGCTTTAAGCGGCTTTATAAGGGCGTTTCAAAAACCCTAAATAGAGCGCTAAAGAGCAACACGACCAAGCAATCCCTAACAAAAACCCTCCTAAAACATCGCTAGGGTAATGCACCCCTAAATAAACCCTATCATACGACATTAAAACAATCCAAAAAAGTAAAATAATAGCACCAATAGTTTTAATGCGAGCATTTGCGTTAGAATAGCATAACAACAACGCCAAAGAGCCGTAAAAAAGCGCTGAAGCTAAAGCATGCCCGCTAGGGAAACTAAAGCCATGCGCAAAAACCAATTCGCCATTGGTTACAGGCCGTGGGCGCGCCACTAAAAGCTTAAGGGATTTTAAGGTGAATTCACCTAATAAGATGCTAAAGAAAAACCACACCCCCAAAGCGATGCGTTTTTGAAACCCAAACCACAAGCCAATGAGTAAGGCTATAGGAGTGGTGAGCTTGCTTTGTGCAAACCAAGTGCTAAAAAACACGAAAGAAAGCCACGCGCTCCCTTGAATGGGGGCAGGATTGCGGATCAAGTCTATAAAAAACAAATCCAATTGTTGCACCCACTCTTTTTGAAAAGCCACCCCGCTTATCACAATGCCAAACAATATAAAAAAGACCACCCCTACTATTCCAAGTGCCTTAGCCGCTTTTTTCTCTCTCACGCTTATCGTTCTGTCAAATACCATTCAAACCCCTTTTAAAAAATGACTTTAAAAAAGGCGATTATAGCTTATTTACCCCACAAACGCACACAAAACGCAAGGAATAAAAATAATATTCTTTGCTATAATGAACCCTTTAAAGGGTGTGCGCCCAACGCCAAACAAAACCGCCAATCAAAAAAACAAAAAAGGGGCTTATTATCATGGAAAACAAAAACACTCAAGCGAATGAGAAAAACAACGAGCATGCATCTTCTTCATTAGAACGCAACGAATTGCACAACACCATTTGGAAAGTGGCTAATGAATTGAGAGGCTCAGTGGATGGCTGGGATTTCAAGCAATACGTTTTAGGCATTCTTTTTTACCGCTACATTTCAGAAAACATGACTGATTACATCAATCAGCGAGAAAGCGATCCGAGTTTTGATTACGCTTCATTAAGCGATGAAATGGCCGAGCGTGCAAGAAAAGGGCTTATTGAAGAAAAAGGCTTTTTCATCCCGCCAAGCGCTTTATTTTGTAACGTGCTAAAAAATGCGCCTAGTAACGAAGATCTCAATGTAACCCTACAAAATATTTTCACCGAAATAGAAAAATCCAGCCTTGGCACTCCATCAGAAGAAAATGTCAAAGGCTTGTTTGCGGATTTAGACGTCAATAGCAATAAATTAGGGAGCTCTCATTCAAAAAGGGTGGAAAAATTGACTAAAATCCTTCAAGCCATAGGGGGCATGCAATTAGGCGACTATTTAAAAAGCGGGATTGATGTTTTTGGCGACGCTTATGAATATTTAATGGCCATGTATGCGAGCAACGCCGGCAAAAGCGGAGGGGAATTTTTCACCCCCCAAGAAGTGAGCGAACTGCTCGCTAAAATCGCCCTGCACGGCCAAGAAAGCATCAATAAAGTTTATGACCCATGCTGTGGGAGCGGGAGCTTACTCTTACAATTTTCTAAAGTGCTAGGCGATAAAAATGTTTCAAAAGGGTATTTTGGGCAAGAAATCAATTTGACCACTTACAACCTTTGCCGAATCAACATGTTTTTGCATGACATCAATTACTCTAAATTCCACATTGCGCTAGGGGACACGCTTTTAGACCCAAAACATGAAGACGATGAGCCTTTTGATGCGATCGTTTCCAACCCTCCCTATTCCACTAAATGGGTGGGCGATAGCAACCCCATTTTAATCAACGATGAGCGCTTTAGCCCGGCTGGTGTGTTAGCGCCCAAAAACGCCGCCGATCTCGCTTTCACTATGCACATGCTTTCTTATCTGTCCAATAGCGGCACGGCTGCGATCGTGGAATTTCCCGGGGTGCTTTATAGAGGCGGCGCGGAAAAAAAGATCAGAGAATATTTAGTGAAAGAAAATTGCATTGACTGCGTGATCGCTTTACCTGAAAACCTCTTTTTTGGAACGAATATCGCCACTTGCATTTTAGTGCTTAAGAAAAACAAAAAAGACGACACCACGCTTTTTATTGATGCGAGTAAGGAATTTGTCAAAGATGGCAAGAAAAACAAGCTCAAAGAGCGCAACCGAGAAAAGATTTTGCAAACCTATATTGAAAGAAAAGAGGTTAAGCACTTTTGCGCTCTAGTTAATATAGAGAAAATCCAAGAAAACGATTACAATCTATCCGTGAACCGCTACGTGGAGCAAGAAGACACGAAAGAGATTATTGACATTAAAGCGCTTAATAGTGAGATCGCTCAAATCGTAGAAAAACAGAGCGCTTTAAGAAACCGCCTTGAATCCATTATCAAAGAATTAGAAGCTTAAAGGGGGCAAAATGAACCACATAGAAAAACTACTCCAAACTTTAGCGCCTAAGGGGGTGGAGTTTAAAACGCTTGAAGAGGTTTTTGAAATTAAAAATGGTTACACCCCATCAAAAAACAATCCTGAATTTTGGAAAAATGGGACTATCCCTTGGTTTAGAATGGAAGATATTAGAGAAAATGGGAGGATTTTAAAAGACTCTATCCAACACATTACCCCAAAGGCTTTGAAAGGTAAGAAACTATTCCCTAAAAACTCTATTATTATTTCTACAACAGCAACGATAGGAGAGCATGCCCTTTTAATTGTTGATTCGCTAGCGAATCAACAATTCACTTTTTTAAGCAAAAAAGCGAATTGTGATCTTGCTTTAGACATGAAATTCTTTTTTTACCAATGCTTTCTTTTGGGGGAATGGTGTAAAAACAATACCAATGTTTCAGGTTTTGCTTCTGTGGATATGACTGCTTTTAAAAAATATAAGTTCCCCATCCCACCCCTAGAGATCCAACAAGAGATCGTTAAGATTTTGGACGCTTTCACAGAATTAAACACAGAATTAAACACAGAATTAAACACAGAATTAAACGCGCGAAAAAAACAATACCAGTATTACCAAAACATGCTTTTAGACTTTAATGATATTAATCAAAGCCGCAAAGACGCCAAAGAAAAATTAGCGCAAAAACCCTACCCCAAACGCTTGAAAACCTTACTCCACACTCTAGCGCCTAAGGGGGTGGAGTTTAGGAAGTTGGGGGATATTGGGGAATTTACTAGAGGTAATGGGCTTTTGAAAAGTGATTTAAAAGATAAGGGGAGACCTGTTGTTCATTATGGACAAATACACACTCAATACAATCTTTCAATTGATAAGACAATTTCATATGTTAATGAAGCTTTATTCCATAAATTAAAAAAAGCAAAACCAAACGATATTCTCATCGTTACAACTTCAGAAAATGTAAAAGATGTAGGAAAAAGTATCGCATGGCTAGGAAATGAAGAGGTTGCCTTTTCGGGTGAGATGTATAGCTATTCTACAAATGAAAACCCTAAATTTATCATTTATTACTTTCAAACTTATTTTTTTCAAAAAGAAAAGGAAAAGAAAATAACAGGAACTAAAGTTATGCGTATCCATGAAAATGATTTAAAACAAATAACCATCCCCATCCCACCCCTAGAAATCCAACAAGAGATCGTTAAGATTTTGGATCAATTTTTGGCCCTAACCACCGATTTGTTAGCCGGTATCCCCGCTGAAATCAAAGCCAGAAAAAAGCAATACGAATATTACCGAGAAAAACTACTGACTTTCAAACCCCTCCAAAATAAGGGATAACATGAATTACGAAACGATCGCAGAAAGCAATGAAAGCACGGTAGTAGCACAATTTCATAGCGATAGTGAAAGGAAAAGCACTTATGAGAGCGAAGCAGAGCTAGAAAGGGCGTTTATTAAGCTTTTAGAAAAACAAGGCTATGAATTTAAACAAATCCACAATGAAAAAGAATTGAAAGACAATTTAAAAGAGCAGTTAGAAAAGCTTAACGATCATTGTTTCACGCCCAAAGAATGGGACACTCTTTATTTTCAATTCATCGCTAATAAAAACGAGGACTATAAGGCTAAAACAAGAAAGATCCAAGAAGATCCGATTTTTAATCTCACGCTTGAGAATGGAAAAACCAAAAACGTTAAAATCATTGATAAGAAAAATATCCATAGAAACGCCTTGCAAGTGATCCACCAATACAGCAATAAAGGGGGGAAGTATGAGAACCGCTATGATGTGAGTGTCCTTGTGAATGGCTTGCCTTTAGTGCATGTGGAATTGAAAAAAAGAGGTGTGGCGATCAGAGAGGCGTTCAATCAGATCAAGCGCTATAAAAGGGATAGTTTTAGTGCTGAAGACGGGCTTTTTGAGTTCGTGCAGATTTTTGTCATCAGTAACGGCACGAGTAGTAAATACTATTCAAACACCACCAGAATAGCCCAAATTGAAAAAAACAACAAAGCCGATACTTTTGAATTCACGAATTATTGGGCGGACAGCAAGAATCGTAATATTGAGGATTTAATGGATTTTGCCAAGTCGTTTTTTGCGAAGCGCAGCCTTTTGAACGTTTTAACGCGCTATTGCGTTTTCACAAGCGAAGAGGTTTTATTGGTGATGCGGCCTTATCAAATCGTGGCGGCCGAAAGGATTTTAGAAAAAATCAAAGCCACTCATGATAGTAAAACTTATAAGAAAAGCCAAAGCGGAGGCTATATCTGGCACACGACAGGGAGCGGTAAAACCTTAACGAGCTTTAAAAGCGCGACTTTGGCTAAAGAATTAGAACACGTTTCAAAAGTTTTGTTTGTGGTGGACAGGAAGGATTTGGACTATCAAACCATGAAAGAATACGATAAATTCCAAAAAGATTGCGCTAATTCCAACACCAGCACCAAGATTTTAAAACAACAGCTTGAAGATTTTAACGCTAAAATCATTATCACCACGATCCAAAAATTAGACAAATTCGTTAAAGCCCACCTTAAAGGGCATGCGATTTTTAATGAAGAGGTGGTGATGATTTTTGATGAATGCCACAGGAGTCAGCTAGGATCGATGCACCAAGCTATCACTAAAGCGTTTAAAAAATACCACCTTTTTGGCTTCACCGGCACGCCCATTTTTGAAAAAAATTGCGATAAAAACAACCCGTTAGGCACGACAGAGCAAAAATTTGGGAGATGCCTCCACCAATACACCATTATTGATGCGATCAGGGATAAAAACGTTTTGCCCTTTAGAGTGGAATACCACAACACCATTAAAGCTAAAGAGGGCATTAAAGATAAAGAGGTTAGAGCGGTTGATGAAAAAAACGCTCTTTTAGATACTAGGAGGATTAAAGAAATCGCAAAATGCATTGTAGAGCGTTTCCATCAAGCCACTAAAAGTAAAAAATTCAATTCCATTCTGGCATGTTCTGGTATAGAAGCTCTGAAAAAATACTACCAAGCCTTTAAAGAAGAAAAACACGACCTTAAAATCGCTACCATTTTCAGTTATAGCGCTAATGAAGAAATTGAAGCGCTAGAAGATGAAAACAATGAAAGCGCTTGCCAGCTAGACAAAAGCTCAAGGGATTTTTTAGAGGGCGCGATTGCGGATTATAACGGGATGTTTAAAACTTCTTTTGACACTTCGGATCAAAAATTCCAAAGCTATTATAAGGATCTTTCTCAAAAAATGAAGGAGCGTGAAATCGATCTTTTACTGGTGGCAAACATGTTTCTTACCGGGTTTGACGCTACAAGGCTCAACACCCTTTGGGTGGATAAAAACCTGAAATACCATGGGCTAATCCAAGCCTTTTCACGCACGAACCGCATTTTAGACAGCGTCAAAACGCATGGGAATATCGTGTGTTTTAGGGATTTGGAGCAAGATTTGAATGATGCGCTCATGCTTTTTGGCAATAAGGACGCTAGGTCTATTGCGCTATTAAGAAAATATGAAGATTATTTGAAAGGCTACACAGATAATCATAAAGAATACGAGGGCTATGAGGGTTTGATTGGAAGGCTTTTAACCGAATTTCCCTTAAAAGAGCCAATCATTTCAGAAAGCCAGAAAAAGGATTTCATCAAGCTTTTTGGCAAGATTTTGAAATTAGAAAATATTTTAAACAGCTTTGAAAATTTCAACAAAGACGATCACATCAATCCAAGGGATTTTCAAGACTATCAAAGCAAATACCTTGATTTTTACGATGAAATGAGGCCAGAAAAAGGGAAGGATAAAGAAGAGATTAACGACGACTTGATCTTTGAAATTGAACTCATCAAGCAAGTGGAAGTCAATATTGACTACATTTTGACTTTGATTGAAAAGTTCGCTAAAGAGAATGATCTAGAAATTCAAGGCGTTAAAACCAAAATAGAGCCGATCATCAACTCCAGCATAGAATTAAGGAATAAAAGAGATTTGATCATGGGTTTCATTGACAAATACAACAAAGATGAAGAAGTCCATGCGTATTTTCAAAACTATATCCACCAAAAAAGAGAAGAGGAATTCCAAAATATCATAGAAGAAAACCGCTTGAATGAAGAAAAAGCCTATTCGTTCATGCAGCATGCCTTTAGTGGGGGTGAAATCAATTTCAGCGGGACGGAATTTCCTGAAATCATTGAAGAAAAAGTCTCCAGGTTTGATAAAAATTCGCGCTATCAAGAGGTGAAAGAAAAAGTCGCTGCAAGCCTTTCTCGTTTTTTCCACCGCTTTTGTGATCTCACTAGCGCTATATTTAAGAAAAATGGGGTTAAAAAAGATGAGGTTAATGAAAAATAGTTCATGAACGCTTTTGTATTAAGGCTCAAAAAAAGCGCCGTTTAATGGATTTTTTGTAAAATAAAAGAAATTTTAAGGAGGCTTGTGATGTTAAAAGAATTACGCCAAAAACGCCCTTTAGTGCATAATATCACCAATTATGTGGCGGCGCAATTTGTGGCTAATGGATTATTAGCTTTAGGGGCATCGCCTTTAATGAGCGATGCGATCGCTGAAATGCAAGATTTAGCGAAAATTTCTGACGCGCTCGCTATCAATATTGGCACCCTTAATGATCGCACCATTTTATGCGCTAAAGAGGCGATCAAACGTTACAAGGCTTTGAACAAACCCATCGTGTTGGATCCTGTGGGGTGTTCAGCGAGCGCTTTGCGTCATGACACAAGCTTAGAGCTTTTGAAAAGTGGTGGGATTAGCGCGCTTAGGGGCAATGCCGCCGAATTAGGCTCTTTAGTGGGTATTTCTTGCGAAAGTAAGGGGTTAGATTCCAAGCATTCTACCACGCCTATAGAAATTGTCAAACGAGCGGCTCAAAAGTATTCTGTGATAGCGGTAATGACGGGTAAAACAGATTACGTGAGCGATGGGAAAAAAGTTTTTAGTATTACTGGGGGGAGCGAATATTTGACTGCAATTACTGGGGCTGGGTGTTTGCATGCCGCGGCGTGCGCGAGCTTTTTAAGTTTGAAAAAAGACCCCTTAGATTCTATGGCGCAACTTTGCGCTTTCTATAAACAAGCCGCTTTTAACGCGCAAAAAAAAGCGTTAGAAAATAACGGCTCTAATGGTTCGTTTTTGTTTTATTTTTTAGACGCTCTAAGCTTGCCCATAAAGTTAGAAAATAGCCTTATTAAGGAAGTATTGTGAAAGTTTATCCGCAAGTTTTAAGCATTGCTGGCAGCGATAGCGGTGGGGGCGCTGGGATACAGGCCGATTTGAAAGCGTTCCAAACTTTGGGCGTGTTTGGGACAAGCGTGATCACTTGCATCACCGCGCAAAACACACAGGGCGTGCATGGGGTTTATCCGTTGAGCGTTGAGAGCGTGAAAGCGCAAATCTTAGCCATCAAAGATGATTTTTCTATCAAAGCGTTCAAAATGGGAGCGTTATGCAACGCTCAAATCATTGAATGCGTAGCGGACACTTTAGAAACTTGCGATTTTGGGTTGTGCGTTTTAGATCCGGTGATGGTGGCAAAGAATGGGGCTTTGCTTTTAGAAGAAGAGGCGATTCTAAGCTTAAAAAAACGCCTTTTACCTAAAACCAATTTACTAACCCCTAACCTCCCTGAAGTCTATGCGCTCACAGGCGTTCAAGTGCGAGACGATAAAAGCGCTTCAAAAGCGATGGGTATTTTAAGGGATTTAGGCGTTAAAAACGCCGTGATTAAAGGGGGGCATACAGAGCATTTTCAAGGGGAATTTAGCAACGACTGGGTGTTTTTAGAAGACGCTGAATTTATCTTAAACGCTAAGCGCTTTAACACCAAAAACACGCATGGCACGGGTTGCGTTCTGTCTAGCTTGATTGTGGGCTTACTCGCTCAAGGGTTGGATTTAAAAAACGCTATCACAAAGGCTAAAGAGCTTTTAACTATTATCATTCAAAACCCCTTAAACATTGGGCATGGGCATGGGCCTTTGAATTTGTGGAGCATCAAAAAGCATGTTTGATGCGGATTGTTTGAAACTCATGTTTGTGGCTGGTTCGCAAGATTTCTACCATATAAAAGGCGATAGGACAAACGCGCTTTTAGACACTTTAGAATTAGCTTTACAATCTAAAATCACAGCGTTTCAATTCCGCCAAAAAGGCGATTTAGCCTTACAAGATCCTGTTGAAATCAAACAATTAGCCCTAGAGTGTCAAAAATTATGCAAAAAATACGGCGTGCCTTTTATTATTAATGATGAGGTGCGACTCGCACTAGAATTAAAGGCTGATGGCGTGCATGTGGGGCAAGAAGACATGGCTATAGAAGAGGTAATAACTTTATGCAAAAAGCGCCTTTTTATCGGTTTGAGCGTCAATACTTTAGAGCAAGCCCTAAAAGCGCGCCATTTAGACGGCGTAGCCTATTTAGGGGTAGGCCCTATTTTCCCCACACCATCTAAAAAAGACGCTAAAGAAGTTGTAGGCGTCAATCTTTTAAAAAAAATACACGATAGCGGGGTGAAAAAACCCCTGATAGCGATTGGGGGCATCACGACAGATAACGCTTCAAAATTGTGGGAATATGGGGGTATCGCAGTCATTAGCACGATCACACAAGCCAAAGATAAAGCCTTAGCGGTTGAAACACTTTTAAAAAATGCGTGAGGAATTCTAAAATTCCGCATGGATTAATGTAAAAAGAGGGTATCGCTCTTTTATTGGATAAAAAAGCGCTTAAATCCATCATAAAGGCGTTTTTAAAACGCTAAAAGTTTTATCCTATCGTGTCCAATAAGCGCTCTTCAAAGGCGAAAAGCATGGGGGTTTTTTCGCACACAATTTCCACAAAAGAAAAGCCTAAAAGGGTGTTTTGAGCCTCTTTTAAAACCTCTTGAGTCCTTTGGAGGGTGGTTTTTAAAAAAAGCTGTTTTTCTTTTTCTTTCAAATAAATAACGCCTCCAATTTCGCCCAAGTTAGGATACAGAGCGTAAAAATCAACGCTTTGTTTTTTGGCTTTCATCTGTAAAAAAGCTTTTTTGCGTTCGTTTTCAACCACAAAGCTTAAAACCTGCGATTGCAAGCTTAAAAGCATGTTGGCTGTATTCAAAAACTCTTGCGAGCTTTTAGCATGGATTAATTTTTCGCTCAAAAGTTCTTTGTATTCTTTTAAAGGGGTGTTGTCTTTGGCGCTCAATATTTCTTTGATTTTTTTCATTTCAAGAGCGGGCAAATCGTCTAATGCGTCTAAGATTTTTGGGGCAGGCACTAAATTTTTAAGCACAATATCGCCCAGCTGATTTCTTTGCATAACCGCAAAATAGGGCTGATTGATTTTTAATTCCTGTTCGCTTTTGGTGGGGATAATTTTATTACCCACTTGCAAAAGAAAAAGGTCTTTATCTTGTTTTTCTAAAACCTTTAAAAGAATGGGTAAAGTGGCGTTAAAATGGTGCGCGGCGTTTTTGGAATGAAGGGCGTTAAGCTGGTTTAGGGCGTTTAGGGCTTCTAGCATTAAAGGGCGTTGTCTTTGATAAAATCAAGGATTTTAAAGCTCGCTTCTAATTTGTTCATAGAAGGGATTTTTTGGGTTTTATGATGGCTAAAGAGCCACAATTCATTCTCTAATGAGCCAAAAGGGCGTGAATCTTTAATGAGATTCAAAGCGGCCACAGAGCAATCTTTGCCGTTATCTTGAGAAGGTTTTAAAAGATTTTGAGCGTTTTTAATGGCGTTTTGTTGATCGTCTTCGGCTTTAAAACCGATTTTAACGAATTGATTGGGATTGACAGAAGCCAGTAGATCCTTATTTTGAACGCATTCAATGTTTAGGGTTTCGCCCAGTTCGCTTTTTTTAAGCTTATGGTTAAAAGAAGTTTTAGGCAAATAATCGCTAATGGCGGCTAAATTGAAGAGTAGGGGTTTTAAGGCATGTTTTTGCAAGTTGTTAGCGGCATTATTTAGGGCGTTTTCATAAGAAGCGGTGTCGCTAACTAAAACGCTTGTGATTTCTTTAGGCAAAGGAGTGGGGAAGCTTGATGCAATCAAAGTTACTTTGGCTCCCTTAAAATATAACGCTAGGGCTAACGCGCTCGCTTGGATCCCGCTAGAAAGATTGCTAATAACTCTAACGCTGTCAATCTTTTCCACGCTCGCCCCGCCCATGACTATGACTTCTCTGTTTTCAAAATAAGCGTCTTTTAAAAGCGTTTGAACGGCTTTAAAAAGGATTTCTAAAGGCTCAGCCATCGCCCCATCGCCTTTAGTGTCGCATGCTAAAAGGGCGTTTTGGGTGTCTAAAATAATGTGGTTGGAATCTTTCAAGCGTTTTAAATTACTTTGAGTGATAGGGGAATTGAGCATGTTAGTGTTCATGCTAGGGGCTAGGATTTTAGGGGAAGTGCAAGCTAAAAAAGTCGCGCTTATGATATTATCCGCTAAAGCGTGAGCGATTTTAGACAGGCTGTTAGCGCTTAAGGGGGCAAAGATGAGTAAATCAGCATTAGCAGCACATGCGATGTGGTTATGGTGCAATGCGTTTTGGTGGTTATAATACCATTTTTCATTATGATCATGCAAAACCTTGTGATGACTCAAGGCTTCAAAGCTTAAGGGCGTAACAAATTTTTTTGCGCCCTCACTCATCACCACTTGAACGCTAGCCCCGCTTTTAAACAACAAGCGCACTAATTCTAGGGATTTATACGCCGCAATAGAGCCGCTCACGAGCAATAAAACGCGCTTGTTTTCTAATAATCTTAAGGGGTAAAACAAATCTTCTAAAAAATTCATAGCAATTTCAATAAATCATCAGGCTCTAGCCATTTGCTGTTATTATGGCTGCTGTATTCAAAATCAGGGGCGACTTTGTGGCCTTTTTCGTGGAGTTTGGTGAGCGTGTAATCTTTAGGCGTTTGGAAGCTTATAGTGGGCTGAATGATGAAAAAGTCTTCAAATTCTAGGGCTAAATGGCTTTCATCTTTAGGGATCATCACTTCATGGAGTTTTTCGCCCGGGCGAATCCCTATGATTTTAGTAGGGGTATTGGGGGCTAGGGCTTTAGCGAGATCAGTCATTTTCATGCTAGGGATTTTAGGCACAAAAATTTCCCCCCCATGCATTCTTTTCAAGCTTTTAAGCACAAAAGAAACCCCCTCATCTAAGGTGATCCAAAATCGTGTCATGCGGATATCGGTGATAGGGATTTCACTCGCTTTGTTCTGGACTAATTTTTTAAAAAACGGCACCACGCTCCCACGACTCCCCACCACATTACCATAACGCACCACGCTAAATTGCGTTTGAGAAGAGCCTTTAAAGTTATTCGCGCTCACAAAGAGCTTGTCGCTGCACAATTTGGTTGCGCCGTAGAGGTTAATGGGGTTAGCGGCCTTATCGGTGCTTAGAGCGATGACTTGGCTGATTTCATTTTTTAAGCATGCGTTAATCACATTGCTCGCTCCCATGATATTGGTTTTAATGCATTCTAGGGGGTTGTATTCAGCGATAGGGACATGCTTGAGCGCGGCTGCATGGATACAAATATCCACGCCCTCTAAAGCATAATTCAAGCGTTCTAAATCCCTGACATCGCCGATAAAAAAACGCATCCTAGGATCGTTAAATTCCATGGCCATTTCGCTTTGTTTTAATTCGTCTCGGCTATAAACAATGATTTTTTTAGCGTTGGTGGTGTCTAAAACTTTACGCACAAAGCGTTTGCCAAAACTCCCAGTGCCACCGGTGATTAAAATCGTTTGGTTATCTAGCATGTTTTGATGATTTGGCATGTTTTACCAGCGATAGCCCAAAGAGGCACTAAAGATTCTCAATTGCCCAATGGTTGGGGATTGATACAAACTGGAGCGGTTGCTTTTAAAAGTGAAACTCCCCGCTACGCCCAAATCAAAACCCCTAAAATTGTATTTAGTCCCAAAAGCTACGGTATAGCCATTAGAATCCGGAATGCCTATCGCATCTTGGGGGCTTGGAGCTTGATCATAATCAATAGCACCCATTAAACGCAAGCTTTTGCCCATGTAAGTTACCCCTAATCTAAAGGTGTTGGTGTCCCTCCAGCCAGCCCCCATGTTCATCACGCTTTTAAAATTCGCTAGGCCTACCATTTTTTTAAGCGTTTCAGAGTCTAGTGAAGCCACCGTCCCGCTTAAGCCCTTGTAAGTGGCGTTCGCAAAATCAGGGGTTACTAAAAATTTATTCCCTTGACTCCAAAAGGTGCACTCAAACACCCCCTCTATTCTTAAATGGTCTTTAAAAAATTGGTGGGCGTAGGCTAGGCTTAGGGTTTGGGGGAGTGAAACATTGATATTCAAGCTGCCTTTAGTCAAAACGCTCCCTAAAGAAGGGCCAAGCTCTGTGATAGCCACTAAACCGCCTTTCATGTTAAAGGTAACTGAAGAATTATACACCACCGAAAACATGCCATGATCAAACACACGCAAACTCGAACCCACTCTATAGCCCCCCGATATGCCTTGCCCGTTAGATTTTTGCACGACTTGAGTCGTGCCATAAAGATTCGCGCTCGCTTTGATTAAGCCGCTATAGCCCATGATTTTTTTCAAGCCGTTATAAAACTCTTGACAGCTCTGATCGCTCATATCCCCACCGGCTTTTTGGCAATTGAGCGCCGGCTGATAGCCAATATTGCCTAATAAAGTCATCATATTACTTGGCACTTGATCGGCAAAAACGTTGTTGGGTAAGTTTAAGATTTGCTCCGCGCTCAAAACCGAAGCGCCCTCTAAAGGCACATAAACGGTGTTATTAAAGCTCCCGGTCGCATAAAGCCCCCTTAAGCCCACACCCACTGAAAAGCGTTTATTGATAGTGTAGCTCATGCTAGGGGCAAGCTCTACCATCATGATAAACACATCATGCAAAAATTCCCCCCCCTTACCATTCCATTTCATGCCTAACCCGCTAGGAGCGGTGAAACTCCCCCCAAAAGTGAAGCCGTTATGTGTGCGCGTTTTATAAAAGAATTTGGGTAAAACAAAATTAGTCGTGCCTGTCCAGCCATTCACGATCTGAGTGTCAGGTTTTGAAGAAAGGGTTACGACTTTTTGATTGGTTAGATTCATAAGCCCTTGAACACGATTGATAGCTTGTTGCAGGCCATTGGTAGCGGCCGTATTGCCAAGCGCTTTAAGGATATTGCCAAGCCCTATAGTGTTGATGATGCCTAAAATATTTTGTTGGCTTTTATCAATTTCTAAACTCGTTACCGAGTACAAGCCTTGATTGGTCGTAGGGACTTTAAAGCTAAAGGCTGGAATGTTAATCACGGTGGTGGTCATTTCAAATTCGCTTCTGTTTTCGCCCCAATCGTTAGTAAAGCCCATGTTAGCCGGGTTGTAAAAAGAAGCGTCAGCGCCCCTAGCCCCAGCGACATACGCCGAGCCTAAAGCCGTGCCATTCAAGCTTTGCTCTTGGATTTTAAAGCCATTGGCATAAGAAAGCAAGGGCAGGCTCAGAGCGATTAAATGGCGTTTTTTGAGCTTTTTAAAGTAATAAAGTGGGGAAAAGTTTTTCATTGGAGCTCGCTATCAGCGTTTTCATTGTCTTCTAAATCTTGCAAAGAAGGCTCATAGGGTTCAATCCTAATAGCAATTTTTTGCGTCAAGTTTTGGAAAGAAATCAGGCCATTTTTTCTTTCATAAAGGATAATTTCCCCGCTTTTTTGAAACCTTTGGATCACGTATTCAGGGGTTAGGTGGCGTTTCCCTAAACCTTTAAAAATATCCCTCCCTAAAACAATGTCATCAAACAAATCCCCATAGCTCACCTTGCCAAACAAATCCCTTGCAGCAATCCATTTGGCCGAACATTTTTGGCTAAAACAAATGTTCCGTTTAGTCATGTAAATATCGCCCACTCTTTGGCTGAGCTTGTAAAGGGTTACTTCAATATTATGGTCTTTATCGGTTTTAATCGTGCCGTAATCATAAAAGCGAAAAACCGGCGTGTTAATATAAATGAGCCTGAATTGGCGCAAGGCATTCAAAGTCTCTTCTCTTTTTTTACGGGCCTCTTCTTGTCTGATTTGCTCCCTAGTTTTGGGGGTTTGCTTAGAAAAAGGGTGCTTGGAGCAAGAGACAAAAAAAAGCGTCATGAAAAATAATAAAAAAGCGTTTTTAAAATACCGCATGATTATAGAGTAAGATGGTTCATCCTCTCGCTCCGCTCAAAATACGATACCAAATCCTGCCGTCTAATTTAAGCTCCATGCTCACTTGACACAAACCGTCTTTATAGATGGTCTCAGTGATTTCAGCGTTACGAATGAGAGCATTGACTCTCGTTTTAATCACGGAATTTTGTAAAACCATGTCTTTGACGGTGTCTTGAGCGTTCACCCTAATACCATACATTTTTTCACCCAATTGGCGGTAGCCATCAACAATAGCCGCCCGCTTGGCCAAAGCTAGAGCTTGAGAGGGCGAAATGGTGGATTCTGGAGCCACACCCATGCCCACTGCGTTCAATTCAATGACATTATTAGGCGTGAGAATGGGGGTGTTAGGGATAGCGTTAGTGGGGTTAGAGCTAATGATGGGCTGATTGTTATTCTCAAAGCGTGGGCTTGGGAGAGGCTGAATGCTCTTTCTGGGGGTGAAATTGGTTGGAGGATAAATGGGGGCTTGCAAGCCATTAGCTGAAGGGGGGATTAGCTGGGCGTTAGTGTTACGCTTTTTAAAGAGACTGCAACCGCTTATCAAAAGAGTGGCGACAAGTAACGAATTAATACCAAAAAAGGCAGAGTGCAAACGCATGGGCATTTCCTTAAAATGAGTTGATCAAGTCTATTATATCATTTTTGAATGGATTTGTCATGCGGATATTCTTATTTAAGCTTATAAGGCTAGTGGGTTTTAATTTAAGATCTAGGGGATTATGATTTGTTTTTGGCTTTCCTAAAATTTTTAATAGGGATCACTCAATTTTTTAAAAAAGGGATTTTAATGGCTTGATTGTATCGTTTTGAGGTTTTATTTTACGATAAAACTCATTTTTTAAGTTTGATTTTTAAACCCATTTTCTTAATAGGATAGGGGGCATTTTGAAAAATCCTCCCCTACAACCCACAACTAAAAACCCCTTAAAGAGCGTTTTTATAGAGGTTATCGCTTGCTTTTCGCAAGCTTTTTAATTGTAAAAAATGCTTTGAATATTTTTTAAATAAGATGAAAAATAAAATATTTTTTTGAGTGCTTTTTAAGGATAAGGTTAAATTTTTAAAATGATTCAAAAAGAGTTTTTAAGTTCTTTTAATTACCAACCTTTTTCATCAAAAACACAAACAACGACTATTTTAAATCCCTATGGTAGTAGAAATAGTGCGAATGGTGTCCTTGGCGGGATTCGAACCCACGACCTTACGATTAGGAATCATACGCTCTATCCAGCTGAGCTACAAGGACATTTTATTAAGCAAGCAAGAAACTTACCAACTGATAAGCCCCTTGCTGAGTGGATCAGAATTACTTGCCTTCTTCAACTTTTTGTTTAAGGATTTTGCCGGGTTTGAATTTAGGTACTCGTTTGTCTTCGGTTTTATAAGTTTTATCGCTTCCTGGCACTTTACCTTCTTTGCCTTTTTGCTCTGCGGTTTCAAATTTACCAAAACCAACCAACTCCACGCTTTCACCCTTGCTTAAAGCTGTTTGTACCGCTAGAGTAAAGGCACTGATCGCTTCTTCGGCTTCTCTTTTGCTGTTGTATTTACCCGCTTCTTTAACCAAATCAATAAATTCCGCTTTGTTCATGTGGATAACCCCTTTTCTAATAGATGCTAAAACCAAGCGATTTAGTGCTTAGCCTGACTGATTGAGCGGTAATTATAATCAAATCCTAAAGATAAATCAAGCAAAAACGCTTTTTTAAGGGGGTTTAATGCATAAAAAATTTAATTTTGTTGGACGCTCTTTTTATCTTTAGCGTTAAGGATTAAAGGCGTGCCTAAAAAATTAAATTCTTTCCTTAAGGTGTTGATCAAATAGCGTTTGTAACTGAAATGCAAGGCTTTAGGGCGATTCATGATAAGAGAGATTTGAGGGGGTTTGGTGGCAAATTGCGTGGCGTAATACACTTTCACTAATTTCCCGCCATCGCTTGGCAAGGGGTGTTTTTGGGTGGCTTGAGAAATCACGCTATTGAGCAAACTCGTGGGAATGCGTTTGGAAAAACACTCATAGACTTCTATGATTTTATGCTTGATTTCATCTATATGGCGCGCTTTTAAGCAGCTGGTTGTGATCACAGGGGCGTATTCTAAAAAGCGGAATTTCCTTTTTAAGGTTGCCATGATCTCTTCATAAGGGGCGTAGCGGATGTCCCATTTGTTTAAAATAAGAATGATGCCTAAAGAGTGTTTATCCGCTAAAGAGCTGATCTTTTCGTCCAATTCCACAAAAGGAGCGCTCACGTCTAAAACTAAAAGCGCGATGTGGGATTTTTCTAAGGCTTTTTGCGTGCGTTCTAGCGCGTATTTTTCAATGCCTAAAATTTTACCCCTATGCCTGATGCCAGCGGTATCCACAAAGCAGATTTTTTGATCGCCTATTAGAATGGTTTCATCTATGGGGTCAATGGTCGTGCCAGCCACGCTAGAAACAAGGCTCCTTTCTTTTTTCGTGAGCGCGTTTAAGAGCGAGCTTTTGCCCACATTCACCCTCCCAATGATGCCTACTTGAATGATCTCTTCTTCTTTAGTTTCTTCTAAAGCGTTATTAGGGGTTTCTAAGCTTTCTAAAATATCCGCATCTAAATCTTGCTCCATGATTTGGTTTAAATTCAGCGCGTTCAATACCGCATCAATTAATGCGCTAATGCCCCTATTGTGCGAAACGGAGATGTTAAAACTCTTGGGAATGCCAAAAGAAGAAAACGCATAAGCTCGCTCTTTTTCTTTGTCGTTATCAATTTTATTGATCACTAAAAAGCAGTTAGGGTTGATCTTAAAAACTTCTCTAAAAAGCTTAAGATCTTCATCGCTAGGGATAGACTTGCCATCCACAACATACAAAATCAAATCGCTCATTTGAGCGGCTTTTAAATTAAGGGCTTTGATTTCTTTAGACAAAAGAGTGTCTTTAGCCATGCCTCCTGTGTCTAATAGCTCCACTTCATGGCCATTCAATGCGATTTTTCGTTTATTAATGTCTCGTGTAGTGCCTGCAAAATCTGAAGTGATAGCGATCCTTTCTCTAGCTAAGCGGTTAAATAACGAGCTTTTCCCCACATTAGGTTGGCCTAAAATCGCAATGGTTTTTAAAGTTTTATAGCTTGTATTCATCTTTTTTATCGCTTCAATTTAATCAAAATTAGATTACAATATTATAGTTATTTAAAGCTTAAATAAGGGTCTAGTATTGTTTTTAGTCAAAAAAATAGGCGTGGTAATAATGATTTTAATATGCTTTTTAGCTTGCTCGCAAGAGAGGTTTATTAAATTGCAAAAAAAAGCCCAAGAACAAGAAAATGACGGCTCTCAACGCCCTAGCTATGTGGATTCGGATTATGAAGTCTTTAGCGAAACGATTTTTTTACAAAACATGGTGTATCAGCCTATAGAGGAAAGAAACGCTTTTTTTCAACTGACTAAAGATGAAGACAATTCTTTTAACCCTGAAACTTCTGTGATTTTATTGAATGAGCCAAGCGATAATAATGAAAAAAACCCGCCCTTATACCCAAGTGATCCCCATAACAACACTGCCAATAACGATACAAAAAACCCGTTCCTTTACAAACCGAAAAGAAAAGCCAAAAATCCAAAACTCATTGAATATTCCCAACAAAATTTCTACCCCCTAAAAAACGGGGATATTATCATGAGTAAAGAAGGGGATCAATGGTTGATAGAAATCAAATCCAAAGCCTTGAAGCGTTTTTTAAAAGATCAAAATGATAAAGATCGCCAGATCCAAACTTTCACTTTTAATGACACTAAAACGCAAATCGCGCAATTTAAGGGCAAGATTTCTTCGTATGTTTATACCACCAATGACAGCGATTTGAGTTTAAGGCCTTTTTATGAATCGTTTTTGTTAGAAAAAAAGAGCGATAATGTTTATACGATAGAGAATAAGGCTTTAGACGCCATTGAGGTTTCAAAGTGTCAAATGGTGTTAAAAAAGCATTCAACCGATAAATTAGACAGCCAGCATAAAGCCATCAGTATTGATTTGGATTTTAAAAAAGAGCGCTTTAAGAGCGATACGGAACTTTTTTTAGAATGCCAAAGTTAGGGCGTTTATTACGACAATTTAGATTTTTTTGGGTAGCATGTTAGCGTTTCAAAGGCATGGATATTGTTAAAAAGTAAGGAATGTTTATGTGGATCACCCAAGAAATCACGCCGTATTTGCGTAAAGAATACACCATAGAAGCGAAATTATTAGATGTTAGAAGCGAGCATAATATCTTAGAGATTTTTAAATCTAAGGATTTTGGTGAAATTGCAATGCTTAACCGCCAATTATTATTCAAGAATTTTTTGCATATTGAAAGCGAGTTGCTCGCTCATATGGGGGGTTGCACCAAGAAAGAGCTTAAAGAAGTTTTGATTGTGGATGGGTTTGATTTGGAATTAGCCCACCAGCTTTTTAAATACGACACGCATATAGATTTTGTGCAAGCGGATGAAAAGATTTTGGATAGCTTCATTAGTTTTTTCCCCCATTTCCATGAAGTGAAAAACAACAAGAATTTCACGCACGCTAAACAACTCTTAGATTTAGACATTAAAAAATACGATTTGATTCTCTGCTTGCAAGAGCCGGATATTCATAAAGTGGATGGTTTAAAAAGAATGCTTAAAGAAGATGGGGTGTTTATTTCGGTAGCCAAACACCCGTTATTAGAGCATGTGAGCATGCAAAACGCCCTTAAAAACTTGGGCGACTTTTTTGCTGTTGCCATGCCTTTTGTAGCGCCTTTAAGGATTTTGAGCAATAAGGGTTATATTTACGCTTCTTTTAAAACCCACCCCTTAAAAGATCTAATGACGCCAAAAATAGAAGCGCTAAAAAGCGTGAGATACTATAACGAAGACATTCATAGGGCCGCATTCGCTTTGCCTAAAAATTTACAAGAAGTCTTTAAAGACAATATCAAATCTTAAAATGATCTTAAAAAACGCTATCGCTCTCACAGGGGGGATAGGCACCGGTAAAAGCACCACCATTAAAATATTGGAATCGCAAGGCTATGAAATTTTAGATGCGGATAAGATCGCTCATCAATTATTGCAAGAGCACCGGTTTAAAATCGCCCAACATTTTGGATCAGAGATTTTAGAAAAAGATATTCTTAACAGGAAAAAACTTGGCGCGATCGTGTTTAAAGACCCTAATAAACTAAAATGGCTAGAGGATTTTTTACACCCCTTAATCCGTGAACGCATGCTTAAAAAAGCTTATGAATTAGAAAAAAATCATCAAGCGTATTTTTTAGACATCCCTTTGTTTTTTGAAGTGGGGGGTAAAAAACGCTATCCTGTGAGTAAGGTGGTGTTAATCTATGCACCTAGGGTTTTACAAATTGAGCGCCTTTTAGAGCGAGACAAACTCAAAGAATCTGAAATTTTGCAACGCTTAGCTTGTCAAATGGATATAGAGCAAAAACGTGCCATGAGCGATTATGTTATAGACAACAGCTCTAGTTTAAAAGATTTGAATAAGCAAGTTGAACGCTTTTTAAAAACGCTCTTATAAGCTCGTTTTATATGTAAGCATGTTAAACTACCATTAAATTTTTTGTAAGGCTAAAACATGATCACTTTAAAACAAGCCCTTTCTTTATCCCAAGATGAATTAGAAACCCTTAAAAACGAAATTGACGCTAAGGTTAGAGCTTCAGATTTGAACGCTTACATTAAAGCCCCTAGCCTTAATGGCGCTAGCGCTAAGGGGGTGCCAATTCTCATTAAAGACAATATCAGCGTTAAGGGGTGGGAAATCACTTGCTCCAGTAAGATTTTAGAAGGCTATGTCGCCCCTTATCATGCGAGCGTGATGGAAAATTTGCACCAAAACAGCATGGCAGGGTTTGGGCTTTCTAACATGGACGAGTTTGCGATGGGAAGCACCACAGAGTCTAGTTGTTATGGGATCACTAAAAACCCACGAGATAAAAACAGAGTGCCTGGAGGGAGCAGCGGAGGGAGTGCGGCAGCGGTAGCTGGGGGCTTAGCGGTGGCGGCTTTAGGGAGCGATACGGGCGGATCTATCAGGCAACCGGCGAGCTATTGCGGGTGCGTGGGGTTAAAGCCCACTTATGGGAGGGTGAGCCGTTATGGTTTGATCGCGTATTGTTCTAGTTTTGATCAAATCGGGCCTATCACGCAAAATGTAGAAGACGCTTCTATTTTATTTGACGCAATTAGTGGGTATGATAGCAAGGATTCCACGAGTGCGAATCTCAAACCCACGCAAACCTTTAAAAACCTTAACAGAGACAAACGCTTTAAGATTGCTATCTTAAGGGATCACATTAAAGACGCGAGCAATGAAGTGCAACTCGCTTATGAAAACACCCTTAAAGCCTTGAAAGAAATGGGGCATGAGATTGTGGAAAAAAAGATGCTAGATTCGCATTATCAAATCTCTATCTATTATATTATCAGCATGGCTGAAGCGAGCTCGAATCTGGCCAGATTTGATGGGGTGCGTTATGGGAGGAGGGCTCAAAATATTAAAGATTTGAAAGAATTGTATCTCAAAAGCCGCAGTGAAGGTTTTGGCGATGAGGTGAAACGGCGCATCATGTTAGGGAATTTTGTCTTAAGCAGTGGGTATTATGACGCTTATTATTTGAAAGCCCAGCAAATGCGTTTGATAATTAAAGAGCAATACAACAAGATTTTTGAAGAAGTGGATTTGATTTTCACCCCTGTAGCCCCTACGAGCGCTCATTTATTCAATTACCATGCAAGCCCTTTAGAAATGTATTTGAGCGATATTTACACGATTGGGGCGAATTTGAGCGGTTTGCCGGCTCTTTCCTTGCCGGTCGCTAAAGATCCTTTAGGCTTGCCCATAGGGATGCAATTCATTGCTAAGGCTTTTGATGAACAAAGCCTTTTAGACGTTTCTTACGCTTTAGAGCAAGAATTGGATTTAAAATTAGATTAAGGATAGAAAATGAGAATTTTACAAAGGGCTTTGACTTTTGAAGACGTGTTGATGGTGCCTAGAAAATCCAGCGTTTTACCTAAAGATGTGAGCTTAAAGTCTCGCTTAACTAAAAACATTGGTTTGAATATCCCTTTTATTAGCGCGGCTATGGATACGGTTACAGAGCATAAAACCGCTATCGCTATGGCACGCCTTGGGGGTATTGGCATCGTGCATAAAAACATGGATATTCAAACGCAAGTCAAAGAGATCGCTAAGGTTAAAAAAAGTGAGAGTGGGGTGATTAATGATCCTATTTTTATCCAAGCGCACAGGACGCTAGCGGACGCTAAGGCTATAGCGGACAATTATAAGATTTCAGGCGTGCCTGTGGTAGATGATAAGGGGTTGTTGATTGGGATTTTAACCAACAGAGACGTGCGCTTTGAAACGGATTTGAGTAAAAAAGTGGGCGATGTGATGACTAAAATGCCTTTAGTTACCGCTCATGTGGGCATTAGTTTAGATGAAGCGAGCGATTTGATGCACAAGCATAAGATTGAAAAATTGCCCATTGTGGATAAAGATAATGTTTTAAAAGGCTTAATCACGATTAAGGACATTCAAAAACGCATTGAATACCCTGAGGCCAATAAAGATGATTTTGGGCGCTTGAGAGTGGGGGCGGCTATTGGAGTGGGGCAGTTGGATAGGGCTGAAATGTTAGTTAAAGCCGGGGTAGATGCGTTGGTGTTAGACAGCGCGCATGGGCATTCAGCTAATATTTTACACACTTTAGAAGAGATTAAAAAAAGCTTGGTAGTGGATGTGATTGTGGGGAATGTGGTGACTAAAGAGGCCACAAGCGATTTGATTAGCGCGGGAGCGGACGCTGTTAAAGTGGGTATTGGGCCAGGAAGCATTTGCACCACTAGGATTGTGGCTGGAGTGGGAATGCCCCAAGTGAGCGCGATTGATAATTGCGTAGAAGTAGCGTCTAAATTTGATATTCCTGTGATTGCAGATGGAGGGATCCGCTATTCAGGCGATGTGGCTAAGGCTTTAGCTTTGGGGGCATCAAGCGTGATGATAGGCTCTTTACTCGCTGGCACAGAAGAATCTCCAGGGGATTTTATGATTTACCAAGGGAGGCAATATAAAAGCTATAGGGGCATGGGTAGCATTGGGGCTATGACAAAAGGGAGCTCTGATAGATATTTTCAAGAGGGCGTAGCGAGTGAAAAATTAGTCCCAGAAGGCATTGAGGGGCGTGTGCCTTATCGTGGTAAGGTTTCGGATATGATTTTCCAATTAGTAGGGGGCGTGCGCTCTTCTATGGGGTATCAGGGGGCGAAGAATATTTTGGAATTGTATCAAAACGCTGAATTTGTAGAAATCACTAGCGCAGGATTAAAAGAAAGCCATGTGCATGGCGTGGATATTACTAAAGAAGCCCCTAATTATTATGGGTGAATTGTAAAAGAAAACAAGACAAATCGTTAGAAAACTCGTTAAAAAGCTTGATTTAATGAGTTTTTAAAACTTAATTGCTACAATTAAGGAAATTTTCAATAAGGCTTAGAGAAACTTTTTCATGGAACACAGAGTATTTACTATTGCTAATTTTTTTAGCTCCAATCATGATTTTATCACCGGGTTTTTTGTCGTTTTGACAGCGGTTTTGATGTTTTTCATTTCGCTTGGCGCGTCGCGCAAAATGCAGATGGTGCCTATGGGTTTGCAGAATGTGTATGAGAGCATCATTAGCGCGATTTTGAGCGTGGCTAAGGATATTATAGGCGAAGAATTAGCCCGCAAATACTTCCCACTAGCTGGCACGATCGCTTTGTATGTCTTTTTTTCTAACATGATAGGCATCATTCCTGGTTTTGAATCCCCTACAGCTAGCTGGAGTTTTACGCTGGTTTTAGCGCTGATTGTGTTTTTTTATTACCATTTTGAAGGCATTAGAGTGCAGGGCTTTTTTAAGTATTTCGCTCATTTTGCAGGCCCTGTGAAATGGCTCGCCCCTTTCATGTTCCCTATTGAGATCATCTCGCATTTTTCTAGGATCGTGTCTTTATCGTTTCGTTTGTTTGGGAATATCAAGGGCGATGACATGTTCTTACTCATCATGCTTTTATTAGTGCCTTGGGCGGTTCCTGTAGCACCCTTTATGGTTTTGTTTTTTATGGGGATTTTACAAGCTTTTGTTTTTATGATTCTCACTTATGTGTATCTGGCAGGGGCTGTTTTAACCGATGAAGGGCATTAAATAAAGCGTTCTTGTTTGGCTTTGATATGGTGTTTTAAACTTTGTTTTATGGTAAAGCTTTTAAAAGGATAGGGGGGTGGTTTTGAAACCATGTTCCCCTTATTCTTTGATAACGCTTTTTAAAATTTGCTTGTGTAAGTTCTATTTTATTATCAATACCCAATTTTAATAGCTTTTATAATTTTTTAAGCAATCATTAGATAAAATCCACCATACTTCTGTTTTGGATGTGTTTGGGTTTTAGAAGTGTTACTTTTTTATAACTTTTTCATATTCTTATGGGTATGTTGTCATTTTTTTACCGGAGAATTTTATCTTGAAAAACATTTATGTAGGGAATTTGGTTTATAGCGCTACCAGCGAGCAAGTCAAGGAGCTTTTCAGTCAATTTGGCAAAGTTTTTAATGTCAAGCTGATTTATGACAGAGAAACGAAGAAACCTAAAGGTTTTGGCTTTGTAGAGATGCAAGAAGAGGGCGTTAGTGAAGCGATTGCTAAATTGGATAATACGGATTTTATGGGCAGAACGATTAGGGTAACCGAAGCTAATCCTAAAAAGTCTTAATCTTAAAGCATTAGAAAATTAGAAAATAATTTTCTAATGCGTTTCATTCTTTTAATGCGTCTTATTTAGATTGCGCATAGAAGCTAAAAGAGGCTACAAACTCTTTTGAAATCCATTTAAAGATTGTAATCCATTTTTAAAAGCGATTAAAAATCAGTCTTATTTTAATTAAATTATTCCAATCAAATAGGGACAACTAAAGCTTTAAAACGCTCTTTAGTATTTTTTACAATTTTATTATGAGTCATACAAACTACCAATATTTCAAATATTTAAAATGGAGTTCTCTCATTAAGGCGATTTTAGGGCTATAAGGTTCTTCTTTTCGCGCTATCGTAGAGATTTGCTCATCATCAGCGATCACAAAAGGTTGCAACACCAGATTTTTCACGCCATGGATAAAAGTAGCGTCCATTATCGTATCCACAGGAACAACCCATTTTCGGCTGTGTTTCAAAAAAACTTTGGCAATCTTGGGCGTGATCACATAGCCTTGAGTCCCCACCCCATGACTATAAGCTTTAATGATCCCCACACGCTCTTGTATCTCGTAGTTTTTATGGCTCAATGGCTCACTTTTCACACTGGCATCATACAATAAATGCATCAAGCGGATATAACCTAACTCTTGGATGTGTTTTTCTAAAAAATCTAAGCCCTCTTTAAAATCCTCTTTCAAGGTTATATCGTCTTCTAAAATACAGATCGCTTCATTGAGTTCTATGCATTTTTCCCACAAGGAATAATGACTCGCATAGCACCCAAGCTCCCCCAAGCTCATAAACTTCGCATGGTATTTTAAAGCGTAATAAAACTTAGAAACCTCACTGATGAGATTGGTTGTAATCCCCATGTCTTTGATATTTTTCGTGATGAAATAAGGGTGTAAATGCTTTTTCACTAAGGGGTGCAACCCGCCTTCAAAAGTTTTAGAATAAATCGCATCAAAAATTTGCGCTTGGTGGTGGGTGGCATTGATGCTATTGAGTAAAGTCGTGGTGTCTCTAAAAACCAAACCAAATGTATCGCACACTTTTTGATTTAAAGAAATGATAAAAACATGCAAAGCTTAAACTCCCATAATTTTTAATAGAGTATATCGTTTTAAGCTCTGTTTTACAATAAAACTTTTAAGAGAATAGGGGGTATTAAAATAGTTCTCCTCCCTACAACCCCCAACTAAATCCCCACAACCCCCTAAGGAGCGCTTTTCTGATCAAACAAGTTCTTTTATTATATTGATTGTAAAAAATGTTTTGAGCGTTTTTAAATTTTGTGATCAATATTTAATTAAAACAAAGCAAGAGAACGAAATGACATTGTGGCTAAAATAAGATTAAAATAACAAAACCTAAAATACCTTACAAGTTTTGAAGATCCAATGAATGTTTGAAGCGAGAACTTATAACCCTAAAATCTAGGGTTATAAGCTATAATTTTAATGGTGTTCTAAATAAGAAATCACACTTAAGGCTGCCGTAGCGCCATCGCTTGCAGCACAAACCACTTGTTTAGGGGCAAAAATGCGAATATCTCCTGCCGCAAACAAGCCTTGAACGTTCGTTTTCATGGAAAAATCCACGACAATAGATCCGTATTCATCGCATTTGCATAGCATGGAGTTATCTTCTTGTTTCAACACGGCGTTATTCACATCATAACCCACAAAAATAAAAAACCCCGGCACGACCAATTCTCTTGTTTCATTAGTGGCTGTGTTTTTAATGCTTAAAGAAGACACGCCAGAAGCATCGCCCTTGATTTCTTCTACCACATAAGGGGTTAAAAACTCAATCTTATCATTGTTTTTAGCATGCTCTAAAGTGATAGGTGCACACCTAAAACCATCTCTTCTGTGGATAAGATAGACTTTTTTGCAGATGTTGGCTAAATAAATCGCCTCTTCTACGGCGGTATCGCCCCCGCCAAGCACCGCTACTTCCTTATTTTTGTAAAAGAAGCCATCGCATGTCGCGCAAGTGCTAACGCCTTTACCCCAATATTCTGACTCGCCCTTGATTCCTGTGCGTTTAGGACTACCACCGGTAGCGATAATCACGCTCTTAGCTTCAAAAGTCTTGCCATCTTCTGCCAAAATAACAAAATGAGAGTCTTTTTTAGAAACCCTTTGAACAGCGGTCATCTCATGCTTTAAGCCAAAGCGGAAACACTGCTCCTGCCATGGTTGCATGAAATCCAACCCGCTCACCACTTCCTTAACGCCCGGATAGTTTTCAATCTCACTACTGCCAGTGATTTGCCCTCCAGGCATTCCTTTCTCAAATAAAACGGCGTTTTTAACACCGCCTCTAGTGGCATAAAGCCCCGCACTCAAACCTGCAGGACCACCTCCAATAATCGCGCAATCTATCATGCTATTAGCCTAAAAGTTTGTTCAATTGCTCTTTTAAAGCAACTTTAGTTTGCACGCCCACCAACTGATGAACGACTTCGCCATCTTTTGTGAATAAAAGCGTAGGAATGCTTCTAATACCAAATTTCGCGCTCAATTCTTCTTGCTCATCGGTATTGACTTTACAAATCTTAGCCTTACCTTCATATTCGCTAGCTAATTCATCAATCACAGGGGATAGCATCTTACAAGGACCACACCATGGCGCCCAAAAATCCACTAACGCAACCCCTTTTTTAATGGTGCTTTCAAAATTTTCTTCAGTTAATTCAATATAGTGACTCATTAGTTACTCCTAAATATATGATTTTGATTAACGAGAATTATATTAGCTTAAGAATGTTAATGAAAACGCATGGGTTTTGGATAAAAATCTAAAAAGTGATATTTTCTAAAAGCTCAAATTTACCATTTTTCACAATAATAGCGTCAATGCAAAAATCGCTATTGGGATCTTTTTGGGAAAAATAACAGCGGATCGTTTTAATCATCTTTTTTAATTTGCTCGGCGTGATCGCATAAATGGGATCAAAATTTTCCCCGCTTTTGACTTCAATGAAATGCAAAACCCCTTTTTTCAAAGCGATAATATCAATTTCGCCAAATTGTGAAAAGAAGTTCCTTTCCACCATTTCAAAGCCCAGCGTTTTTAAAAATTCGCAAGCCTCTTCTTCAGCCTTCAAGCCCTTTTCTCTATGTTTATTATTGAAAAAACGCATTCAATTTTCCAAACGGATCATTTTAGGGGTATCCAACACGCTTTGTAGATTTTCAAGCTCTTTAAGGGCGTTTAACATAGATTTTTCGTTGGTGGTGTGCGTGGAAAATAAGATTTTAGCCTTGTTGGAATGCGGGATTTCTTTTTGCAAGACATTGTTGAGTGAAATATCATTTTTAGCTAAAATCGCGCTGATTTGAGAAAAAACCCCTTTTTCATCGCTCACTAACAAGCGTGCATAATAAGCACATTGGATTTCTTCTTTGGGTTTTAGGGGGAGTTTTTGAGGGGTTTCAAAGCCTAGCATTAAAGAGCTTTTTTTCCTTGCGATTTCTATAATATCGCTAATGACCGCGCTTGCGGTAGGCTCTCCCCCAGCCCCAGCCCCATAATACAAAGTCTCGCCCACCTTATCCCCTATAACGCTGATAGCGTTCATCACCCCATCCACTTTAGAGAGCATGCATTCATTTTTAATCATGCTTGGATGCACTCTTAATTCAATGCAATCCTGGTGTTTTTTAGCGATGCCTAAAAGTTTAATGCTATAACCAAACTCTTTAGCAAACTCCATGTCGTCTGGCTCTATTTTTTCAATGCCTTCAATCAAGATTTCTTCTAATTTCGCATCAATGCCATACGCTAAAGACGCTAAAATCAACAATTTGTGCGCCGCATCAATGCCCTTAATGTCAAATTCAGGGTTCAATTCCGCATAGCCTAAATGCTGCGCGTCTTTCAGGGCGTCCTTAAAGCTCGCTTGATTTTTAAACATCTGGCTTAAAATGTAATTGCTCGTGCCGTTTAAAATCCCTTTAAAAGAAAGGATGTGATTGGCGCTCAAGCCGTCTTTTAAAGCCTTGATAATAGGGATACCTCCACACACGCTCGCTTCAAAGCCTATGGGGGTGTTTTTAGCGATTTGCTCTAATTCATAGCGGTGGTACGCTAACATGGCTTTATTGGCTGTAACGAAGGCTTTTTGTTTGGCTAAAGTTTTTTTAGCTAAAAGATAAGGCGCTTCCACCCCACCCATAAGCTCCACGATAATATCAATTTCTTCATCTTCTATCAAGCTTTCTAAATCATCACTGATTTCAAAAGCATAGCCTTCGTGCTTTTTCACGTCTCGCACCACCGCTTTTTTAATTTTAATTTCCACGCCGGCCCTGTCTTTAATGATTTCTTGATTTTCTTGTAAGATTTTAGCGACCGCGCTCCCCACACACCCTAAACCCACAAGCCCTATATTCAATCTTTTTTTCATGCCTTTTCCTTTAAATTCGTTTTTTTAAAACGGCGTTTTTTTCCTGCTCGCTCGCTTTTTCTATCGCTTCAAAACTCCCAAAATAATCCAACAATTTTTTCACGCTGGCTTCTCCTATACCCTTTTCTTTTAAAAGAGCGATTTGTTTCATGTTTTTAAGTTTAGTGGATCTATGGAAGTTTATCGCATACCGGTGGCTTTCATCGCGCAATTTTTGCACCCATTGCAAGCGTTTGTCGCTAGGGAGCAATTTAAAAGTATTGCTAGGCGTATGGATGATGTCTTTAGCGCCCCCTTTAGAGCGATAAGCTTTAGAATCCCTTTTTTCTTTAGAAATAGCGATCACTTCTACAAAACTCCCGCTGCTTTTTAAAATTTCTAAAGCGATGTTTAATTGCGCCCTCCCTCCATCTATTACCCACAAATTAGGCGGTGGCTCTTTGGCAAAGTCTAAAGCCCTTCTAGTGAGCAATTCGCTCATTTGATCGTATTCGTTAGAGCCTTTTAAATGGTAGCGCCGATAAGAGTCTTTTTGAAATGCATTGTTTTCATACACGACCATTCCCCCCACGCATTGGCTATTTGAATGGTGGCTTGTGTCAAAGATTTCCACCCTATAAGGCACGCATTCTAAATTGAAAAGCGATCGCGCTTCTTCTAAAATCAGATCTTCATTAGAGGTTTTTTCTTGGCTAAAAATCTCTTGAGCGTTTTTCATAGCGATTTCTATTAAAGCGAGCTTGTCGCCTTTTTTAGGAATGCTAAGAGCGATTTTTTTAGAGTATTGATGGGAGATAAATTCTTGCAATTCTTTAAGCGTTTCATTAGAGCAAGCACTCAATAAGATCTGTTCAGGCATCAAAGGCAAATGCGATTGGTAATGGTTGATAATGGCTTGTTTCATCGCTTCATCGGTGTCAAACCCATTAAGGGAGTGGATTTTTTCAAACGCAGAAGAAATGATTTTACCCCCACGCATAAACATTTTCACTAACACCGCCTTATTGCTTGCGCCATAAAAAGCAAAAATATCCAAATCGTAGAGTTTGGCTAAATCCATGCAAGTGAAGGGGGCGATTTTTTGGATTTTTGCAATTCTGTCTCTGTAAATTAGGGCTTCTTCAAAACGCAAATTGTTAGAAAGGCACTCCATTTTCAATTCAAGCTCTTTGATGAGCCTGTCTTTATTTTCAATCATTTCTAAACATTCTTTAGCGATTTTTGAATACTCTTCTTTGGTGATTTTATCCTCGCATGGGGCTTTGCAACGCTCTATTTGATAAAACATGCATGCCTTTTTATCTTTGATGCAATTTTTCTTTTGAACCAACGGGAGCAATTCATACAAGCTGTCTAAAATATCCTTAGCCCCGCTCGTAAAAGGGCCAAAATATTTAACGCCAGGCTGTTTTAAAATTTTTCGTGTGATTAAAGGGATAGGGAAATCAGTAGAAAAATCCATGTAAATATAAGGGTAAGTTTTATCGTCTCTTAAAAGAATGTTGTATTTGGGCTTGAGCTGCTTGATTAAAGAATTTTCCAAAATCAAAGCGTCTTGCTCGTTTTCCACTAAAATGGTTTCTAAAAAAGCGATTTGTTTGACCATCATTTGGATGCGTAAGCTTGCACGAGGATTGGGCGTGATTTCATTATTACGGATGGAAAAATAGCTTTTGATGCGCTTTTTTAAGTTTTTCGCTTTACCGATATAGAGTAATTGGCGGTTTTTATCAAAATATTGATACACGCCACTGCTATTAGGAAGGTTTTTCAAACTGGACAATAAATCAGCCATTCATTTCTCAAAAAAACTTCGTTGGTAGTGGATCAAAGCGCGCGCTTTTTCAAAACATTCATGCAAACGAGCGTCTTTAATGGGGTTATGGAACAACCCTAAAGCACTAGGGCGAAAAAAACGGGCTTGTTTTTTAATGGGGGCATAAAAATTGGCTTTTTTTAGCGCGTCTTTAGGCACATAACCTAAAATTTCTAACCCATTCAACCCGTCAAACCCATAAGCATGCCCTTGCGTGTTCAAAAAATGGCTGATTTCTTTAGCGAATCGCTGGTTAAATTCTTTAGAAGCCCAAAGATCTTTAAACGCAAAAAGCAATTTAGAGTCTTTTATAAAGATAAAAAGCAAATTTTCTTGTAAACTTAAAGGCATAAAAACCTTAAGCTTTTTGAGTTTCAAAAGAGTTTCAAGCTTTTTATAAGACTTTTTTTGAATGAGTAAGGAGAAAATATTTTGTTCCATAAACTGATCTTAACATGCTTTTTAACGCTTGTGGCGCTAACGATTCAAGCTTGTGGCTATAAAGCCCCTCCATTCAACGAAAAACCCGCTAAAAAAACTTCAAACAGCTCTAATTCTTCTATGCAAACGCCCACCAACAACACCACGCCAGAATTTTTAAATCAGCCTTAAAATCATTGCCCTTATTTAAGGGCTTTGATTTCTAGGGTTTTTGTGGCTAACTTTTGCGCCTCTTCCTCATCATGCGTTACCATAATGAAAGTAGCGCAAGAATTTTGGTGTATCTCTTTGATGAGATCTTGCAAATTCTTACGATTAAAACTATCTAAAGCGCTAAAAGGCTCGTCTAATAAAATGAGTTCTGGCCTGTGGATAATCCCCCTAATAATGCCCACTCTTTGGGCTTGCCCCCCACTCAATTCATTGGGGAATTTATCCATAAGGCTCTCCTCTAACCCCATTTTTAACGCTAAGGCTTTGGCCTCTTTTTGAGCGGCTTGTTTGTTTATGCCTTGTAAATTAAGGCAAAAAGTCATGTTCTGTAGAGCGTTTAAATGAGAAAATAAGGAATTGCCTTGAGCGATATAGCCTATTTTTTGGCGTAAAAAAGCGTTGTTTGAAAGGGTCTCATTAAAGATTTTAACGCTCCCAAGATTAGGTTTTAAAAGCCCTAAAATCAAGCCTAAAAGCGTGCTTTTACCGCTCCCGCTCTCCCCTAAAACGCATAAAAAATCCCCTTTTTCAATGCTTAAATTAAAATCCTTAAAAATAGTGCGATTGTGGTAGTTAAAAGACACATTCTCTATTGTAACGATTTCTTTCATGCTTTATAACCCTAATCTTTCTAAAAAATCTTTAGCTACGATTTTAGGGCTTTTTTTCAACACTTCCACCTGATAGTTTAAATCCTGCATCGTCTCATCGCTAATTTTTGAATCCAATTTTTCTAAGATTTCTAGTGCTTCAGGATACTTTTTTATAGTTTCTTTTCTTATAACAATACCGGCCTGATAATTAGGGAAAAACCCTTTATCGTCCCTAAGCACCTTTAAATCCAATTCTTTGATTTGAGCGTCTGTGGTGAAGACATCTAAAGCGTTGATTTTATGGGATTCAAAACTTTTATAACGCAAATTAATATCCATTTCATGCAAACTTCTAAAATGAAAGCGGTAAGCTTTCACTAAGCCCTTAAAAGCGTCCTCTCTTTCAAAAAAGTCAAACTCCGCTCCAAAATCAAAATTGGGGCTATGAAAGGCTAAATCGCTGAAAGTTTCAATCGCGTATTTTTGAGCGTCTTCTTTAGAAATCGCTAAAGAATAGGTGTTATTAAAGCCCAAAAGCCCCACCCACAAAAGATTAAATTCCTTCTCATAACGCTTTTTAATCGTTTCAAAATCCACTTTTTGAGTCAAAGGGTTTTTGAGCGTGTTCACCCAAGCGGTGCCGGTATATTCCACATACAAATCAAAATCGCCCCTAATCAATGCCGGATGGATATTCATCGTCCCCCCACCAATGCCAAACGCCCGCTTGATAGGAATGTGGTGTTTTTCTAACAAAAGGCTTAAAATTTCGCCCAAAATATACTGCTCGCTGTTAGGTTTTGTCGCCACGACTAAGGGCTTTTCTTCTATGGCGTTTCTAGGAATGAGCCATAAAGCGCTCGCTAGCAATAAAAAAAGAAACACCGCTAAATTAAGATAAACTCTTCTTTTTTGTTTTTGGGTGGCGTTTTGAGAAAATAGGCGTTGCAAGGCGTTTTCATGCTGAAAGACGCTCACAAATTTATCCGCTAAAACACTAAAAAGAGCTATGATCAAACTGCCCGCCACTAAAAGCGTGGTGTTTTGCGTGTTTAGCCCTCTAAAAATCGCCTGCCCCAAACCCCCAGCCCCAATGAGCGCCCCAATCCCAGCCATCGCCACTAACATCACCACCGCAATCCTTAAGCCCGCTAAAATTTGGGGGATAGCGAGCAAGAAGTGCACCCTAAAAAACAACTCTTTGGGGTTACACCCTAGCCCAATAGCGGCCTTAATGACCTCTTCTCGCACTTCTTTTAAAGCGTTATAAGTGCTATGGACAATGGGTAATAAGCCGTATAAGACCAACACTAAAAGCGCGTTTTTTAACCCCACCCCAATCACAGGAATGAATAACGCGAATAACGCCAGCGATGGGATGGTGTAGAGAAAATTCACCACAGGGAGCAAAAAAGCCCTAGCCTTTGAGTTATAAAACACAAAAACCCCAATCAAAACCCCAAACACCAACACGAGAAAACTAGAAAGCGCAACGATGATAAAATGCTGCGCGATCAAGTCTATAAAATAAATGAAGCGATCATGAAATTCTTTTATCAAATATTTTACCACGCTTATTTTTAATACTATGGCAACTAAATGCTGCGTAGCCACATCTACAAAATGGAGCAACCATTCATACAATTCTTTGATCAATTGTTTAAAAACGCCCATGCCTAGCATTATAACCAAACTTTATTTGAATAAAGGGGTTTTAAAATGCTAAAGGCATTCTTTAATGTTGGTTGTAGGTTAAAACTGAAAGGTGCGTTTGCCTAAATTGGTGCTCACTTCTATCCATAGGGGTTGGTTTTCGCATAAAATTTCATAGGCTACGCTTTGATTCCTCACTAAAGAAACGCTTTTAGGCGTGGGGTAGAGCGAGCAAGAACGCCCTTGATTGATGTCAATCTTTAAAATAACCACGCTTTCCACTACAGCGCTCACTTTTAAATAATACGACTCCCTAGCTCCTTGCCATTCTAAATAGGGCGTTTCTTGGGGGACAATCTCTAACGCCACTAAAGGGCTTTGAGCCAGTTTCAAGCGCGTTTTTTGCTCCTGCTCTTTTAGTTCTTGTTCTCTGTTGATCCCTTTATCAATCAAATCAAAAAGGTTTGAAGAAGCGTCCTTCTCTCTAGCAATAAGGCTCGCTAACAACAAAAAGATTAACAAAAAAATTGGTTTCATGCGATTCATTCTTGCTGTTTGTGGGGATTGAATTCTTCATCTAAAATAGAATGGATCTTGCTCAAATCGTTCGCATCGGTTGAAAAAAAGATTTCCACACGATTGTTTTTCATTCTGTTTTCTAGGGAATCATTAGGTGCGATAGGGTTGGTAGAGCCATAAGAAGAAAAAGACAATTGGTTAGGATCCACGCCGTATTGTATAAGGACTTTCATCACCCTATAAGCGCGATTGGCGGCTAATTCATAATGGCTTTTAAAACGGGTTTTAGTTAAAGGCGTGTTGTCTGTAAAACCTCTCACATTAATATGCACCCTTTTAGGGAGTTTTTGAATGATTTTAGCGATCCGTTCAATATAGAGCATCATGTCTTGATTGATAGCGTCTGATGTAGCGTTTTCAAACAACAAACTAGAGGGGAGTTTTAAAACAGAGCCTTGATCAATTTGCTCTAAAACACTGCCTTCGCCTTTGCGAGCGATAGTGGCTTTTGTTTCGGTATTTTGCGAAGCCGGTTTGGAGCTTTCGCTCGCCATTTGCTCTTCTTCTTTTCCTGAATCAGGGGGGATCACTACAACCGGCTGCATCGCCTCTGGCTTGGGGGCGTAATTAAAAATCTTAATAAATTCGGTTTTTAAGGCTTCCACTTTGGATTTATTGACCGCTGAAATGGCATAAAGAGCGATAAAAAGCGCGAGCAACAACGACAAAAAGTCCGCATAAGGAACCGCCCATTTTTCGCCAGCGGGGCATTCGGTGGGTTTGTTTTTCTTAGCCATGTTTAGCCCTCAAATTGAGATTTTTTAGGCTCACCGGGAGCGATATAGTTTAAGAGTTTGTTTTCTAAATCCCTTGGATTTTCCCCATTAGCGATGCCTAAAATCCCCTCTAAAAGAACGGTTTTTTCTTTGATAATGTCTTTAGATTTAGCCTTAAGCTTATGCCCAAAAGGGCCAAAAATTGCATAAGAACACATAATCCCTGTAACAGTAGCCGTAAAAGCCCCAGCGATCCCTGCTGCCATTTCAGCCGGGTTGTCTAGTTTTTGCAAGGCCAACATAAGCCCCATAACCGCCCCCACTAACCCCATAGTAGGAGCGGTCTCACCGGCAGTCTCCCAGTAATGAGCGGCGCCGTGGTAATACTCTTCCATTTCTTCAATGCTGATTTCTAAGCTTTCCTTAACGGATTTTAAATCCTTGCCATCTATGATCATAGACAAGCCGTTACGGGTGAAATCGTCTTCAATTTGCGCCACTCGCCCCTCTAAACTCAACACCCCATCTTTTCTGGCTAAAGTGGCTAATTCCACTAAATTTTTAATGGTTTCGTTCAAATTGATTTTAGGGTTTAAAAAAACAATTTTTATCTCTTTGTAAGCGGCTTTCACGTAACGAGCATGCGTGCCTGTCATGGCGGCAAAAAGCGAAGTAGGCACGATGATAATGACTGAACTCAAATGGATAATGTGCAACGGGTTACCATCTTCTAAAATATCGCCTAACGAAATAGAAGCGACCGCCAATACCAAGCCTAATATGGTTGATAGATCCAAAACTTACCCCTTAATCTAAATTTCATAATCCTGTAAATGCGTGATTTTATGCGTGCCACAAACCCTACATTCAGGGTTTTTGGGTGCTTGAATTTTTTTAAAATCCATCGTTTTAATATCGGCTATAAGTAAAGTATTTATAAGTAAAGTTTCAAACCCTAAAAAATATTTAAGGCATTCGCTCGCTTGGATACACCCTAAAACCCCAGGTAAGACCCCAAAAAGCCCTGAAATAGGATTTAATCCCTTTTTAGGGGGCTTATCAAAAACGCACGCTAAGCATGCGCTATGTGGTAAAACGCTCATGCTTTGCCCCCTGTATTTTAAAACCCCGGCATGCGAATAGGGTTTTTGGGCCAACACGCAAGCGTCATTGATCAAAAATTTAGCGTTAAAATTGTCTGTAGCGTCTATGATAAAATCGTAAGGCTCTATGAGAGGAAGAGCGTTATGGGCCTTAAAGCGTTCTTCAAAGGTTTCTATTTCAATACCAGCATTGAGTTGCTTTAAGCGGGCTTTCGCGCTAGAGGTTTTAGAATGGTTTAAAAAATCCTGTGAATGGATAATTTGGCGTTGCAAATTACTCACATCTACCACATCAAAATCCACAATGCCTATTTTTCCTATCCCAGCAGCGCACAGATACATCAAAACCGCTGATCCAAGCCCTCCGGCTCCAATGACTAAAACGCTAGATTTTAAAAGCTTCAATTGGCCTTCTTCGCCCACATCTTCTAGCATGATATGGCACAAATAACGCTCTTTTTCTAGCCGGCTTAACAATTAAGCCATCCTTGAAACCCAAATTTTAGAATGCTCTCTTTCAGCAAAAAAACTCGTCTTATCCCCATGCCCTGGATAAATCTCTATGTCTTTAGAAAAATCTAAATTTTGAAACCTTAACAGGGACTCTTTCATGTCTTTTTCATTAGAATAAGGGAAATCGTAACGGCCAATGCTGCGATAAAAGATAAAATCCCCGCTAAAAATCACCCCTTCAATTTCTATGATAGAGCAACCGGGCGTGTGTCCGGGAAAATGCCAGTATTTAATGGTGGTGTTTGCTATCTCTAAAGTGGTGCAACTCTTATTGCAAGGCACGCTAAAATTGGGGCTAAAAACCGGCATGCCCAAATGGAAAATATCATTTTCTAACATGAACACATCGTCTTTTGGGGCGTAAATGGGGGTGTCTTTAAGGGCTTTTGACAATTGAGCGCTATCCCATACATGATCATAATGCCCATGCGTGATTAAAATCGCCTTAGGGTTTTTGGCGTTTTCCAACACCCATTCGCTGCTAGAAAATCCGGGATCGATAATAAAATCTATCCCACTAGAAAGCTTCACAATATAAGCGTTTTCTTCCACTGCCCCACACTCTCGCCTTAAAATTTTCACACTCCAAACTCCCTTCAAACTAGCCTAAAAGTCATTATAATTATAATATCATAGCGCAAAAATAAGGCGATTTTGACTAGAATAGCGCTTCTATTATTGTTGGTTTATTGTTGGTTGAGATGAGTTTGAATAAAAGGAAAATCGTGCGATCGTTTGGGAACTACATGCAAGAGTGGCTTTATGGAGAAAAGGGGTATTACAGAAAGGCGCTAATCGGTCCAAAAGGGGATTTTTACACTTCGGTGTCTTTGAGTAAGTTTTTTGGGGGCGCTGTTGCGTTTTATATCATCAAGCTTTTAGAAGAAGAAAAATTATTTTTGCCTTTAAAAATTGTAGAAATTGGCTCTCATCATGGGCATTTTTTGAGCGATATAGCCAGTTTTTTAAACGCTTTGAGCGTGGGCGTAATGGAAAAATGCGAGTTTGTCAGCTGCGAACCTTTAAAGGAATTGCAAAAACTCCAACGAACCATTTTCAAACAAGCCACGCAATTGGATCTGATGATCTGCGATCTGAAAGATCTAGATTTCAAGGGGAATAAAAGCGTGTTTGTTGTCTCTAACGAATTGTTTGACGCGTTCGCTTGCGAGATCATTAAAGACAATCAAATGCTTTTTATCACCCATGATCATCAGGGTGTTTGGGGCGGTATTGATGAACCCACTAAAGAACTTCTTAAAAATTTGAATTTAAAAGAAGGGTGTGTGCCGTTATTTTTAGAGGCTTTTATTAAAAATTTGTTAGAAAAATTGAACGAGGCTTCTTCTTGGGTGTTTTTGAGCTTTGATTATGGCGATGAAATGGAGCGAAAAGACATGCATTTAAGGGCCTTTAAAAACCACCAAGCGCTGGATTTTAAGGATATTTTAAACCATCTAGCTTCTTTGTATCAGCAAAGCGATTTGACTTATGATGTCAATTTTTCTTTAGTGCGCTTTTTGTTTGAAAAACACGATGTGCGATTTTCATTCTTTAAATCGCAGGCTAACGCTTTATTGGATATGGGGCTTATGGGATTGTTGGAAACGTTTTCAAAGAGCGTGAGTTATGAAAGGTATTTGAAAGAAGCGGCTAAAATCAAGCCCCTAATTAGCCCTGGGGGTTTGGGGGAGCGTTTCAAAGCGTTAGAGTTCGTGAAAAAATAAAATATAAAAAATGATCAAAAATATTTTTACAATCTATTATATATTATAATGATAAAGAGTTTGCGTATTTTTAAAGGGGGGATTGGTATCTTAGATTTTTTAGAATATTAAATACTAAGTATTTACTATTAAACGCTACGCTTTTGGGACTCGGTTTGTTTGAAAAGTTGGAGAGGAGCTAACTTGCTTTCTCGATTAAGGTAAGAGCATCAGGACATTTTAATGAAAAAGTTGATTAAAATGCTAAGTTATAGTAAAGAAGGAAGGAATATAATACGCCTTTCGCTCTTACCTTAAGCGGCATTATAACCAAAAAAAAAAAAGATGTTATTTGAGCTTTATTTTTAACATTCTGTTTTTCTTTTTTATAAAATGAAATACTTTTTAAGTTTATTTATTTATTTAATATTGGTGTTTAAAAGAAAGAATTGCTATAATTTTGAAACAATTTAAGCCTATTGATGGGATAAAGGGGGTTTTTTGAAAATTTTTCTTTCTTGCAAGTCTTTGTTGATTCAAAAAAGTTTGGAATTTTATTTGAGCGATTGTCTCTCTCCTATGGGAGTTTGCGATTTTGTTTTAAGCGATGATGAAACGCTAGAGATTAATAAGCCCCTATGCTTTATAGAAGAACGCTTAAGAAAGCCTTTCACCAAGCAGAGCGTGAAAGAAGATATCAAAAATTTTTATCGCGCTTTAAAGGCGAGCGAAAAACCTTGCGAAGAAATCCAATTTTCTAAAGAGCAAAAGATTAAGCAATTACTAGAAGAATACACCCAAAAATTATGCCAAATCATCAGCCAGTAAAAAAATTTAAGATTATTGGGGGGGCTTGTAAGGGATTGGGATTGAATTTGCCTAACGTTTCTAGCACGCGCCCCACCAAAGCGATCGTAAGAGAGTCGTTTTTTAACACCTTGCAAGCAGAAATTATAGGAGCGCATTTTATAGAAGTGTTTTCAGGCAGCGCTTCTATGGGTTTGGAGGCGTTGAGTAGGGGGGCTAAAAGCACGGTGTTTTTTGAGCAAAATAAAGACGCTTATAAAACGCTTTTAGAAAATATTTCCCTTTTTAAAAACCGCTTGAAAAAGGAAATTGAAATCCAAACCTTTTTAGATGACGCTTTCAAGCTTTTGCCCGCTCTGTGTTTAAAAAATGGCGTTTTGAATATTATTTATTTAGATCCTCCTTTTGAAACAAGCGGGTTTTTAGGGGTTTATGAAAAATGTTTTCAAGCTTTAGAAAGGTTATTGAAACGCTTTGATCCAAAAAATCTTTTAGTGGTTTTTGAGCATGAAAGCACGCATGAGATGCCTAAAAGTCTCGCAACTTTAGCTATAATCAAACAGAAAAAATTTGGGAAAACCACTTTAACTTATTTTCAATAGGAATAGGCATGGCAGAAGAACAAGAAAATACCGCGCAACAACCCCCAAAAAAAAGCAAAGCCCTTTTATTTGTCATTATTGGAAGCGTGCTAGTGATGCTTTTATTGGTAGGGGTGATTATCATGCTGCTTATGGGGAATAAGGAAGAATCTAAAGAAAACGCTTCTAAAAACACTCAAGAAGTTCAAGCTAATCCTATGGCGAACAAAAATCAAGAGGCCAAAGAAGGCTCTAATATCCAGCAATACCTGGTGCTTGGGCCTTTGTATGCGATTGATGCGCCTTTTGCGGTGAATTTGGTCTCTCAAAATGGCAGACGCTACCTTAAGGCTTCTATTTCGTTAGAATTGAGTAATGAAAAGCTTTTAAATGAAGTCAAGGTTAAAGACACAGCGATTAAAGACACGATTATAGAAATTCTATCGTCTAAAAGCGTGGAAGAAGTGGTTACTAATAAAGGTAAAAACAAGCTTAAAGATGAAATTAAGAGCCATTTGAATTCGTTCTTGATTGATGGCTTTATTAAAAATGTCTTTTTCACTGATTTCATTATCCAATAGTTTTAAATGATTGGCGTAGATATTGTCTCTATTGCTAGGGTAGAAAAGTGCGTGAAACGCTTTGAAATGAGGTTTTTAGAGCGTTTTTTATCGCCAAGTGAGATTGTTTTATGCAAGGATAAATTTAGCAGTATCGCCGGGTTTTTCGCGCTTAAAGAGGCTTGCTCTAAAGCCCTTCAAGTAGGCATTGGTAAGGAATTGAGCTTTTTGGATATACGCATTTCTAAAAGCCCTAAAAACGCCCCCTTAATCACCCTTTCTAAAGAAAAAATGGACTATTTTAACATCCAAAGCTTGAGCGCGAGCATCAGCCATGACGCTGGTTTTGCGATAGCGGTTGTGATGGTTTCTTCGTCAAATTGATAAATAACGCATTCTAAAACTCCCGTAACATTCTGTTTTAAAAAGCGCTTAACAGCTGTTTGCAAAAAAATAAAAAACACTAAAAAAACCTTTTTCAAATCGTTTTGATAACAAATTGCAAATCAAAAAAATCAAACTTCAGTTCTTAAGCTAATTATAATAATTATTTTTATAATATGCATCGGTTTGAATTAAATGAGAAAGGTTATCATAATGAATGGTTATTTGAGGGTAAAAACCCCATATTTTTTAGCGTCGGTCGTTTTGACTTTTTGGGCTTTTAATTCTTTTATGAGCGCGAAAGATAAGCACCATTTTTTAAAAAAAGTTACAACCACCGAGCAAAAATTCAGTTCCAGCGCGCCGCTTTCATGGCAAAGTGAAGAGGTGCGTAATTCCACAAGCTCTCGCACGGTGATTTCCAACAAAGAACTCAAAAAAACGGGGAATTTGAATATTGAAAACGCCTTGCAAAATGTGCCAGGGATTCAAATCAGAGACGCTACAGGCACGGGCGTGCTGCCTAAAATTTCGGTGCGCGGTTTTGGTGGGGGCGGTAACGGGCATAGCAATACGGGCATGATTTTAGTCAATGGTATCCCCATTTATGGCGCGCCGTATTCCAATATTGAACTGGCGATTTTCCCTGTAACTTTCCAGTCAGTGGATAGGATTGATGTGATTAAAGGGGGCACGAGCGTGCAATACGGCCCTAACACTTTTGGAGGCGTGGTGAATGTTATCACTAAAGAAATCCCAAAAGAGTGGGAAAATCAAGCGGCTGAAAGGATCACTTTTTGGGGGCGCTCCTCTAATGGGAATTTTGTAGATCCCGAGGAAAAAGGCAAGCCTTTAGCCCAAACTTTAGGCAATCAAATGCTGTTTAACACTTATGGGCGAACGGCCGGGATGTTGGGTAAGCATGTAGGCATTAGCATGCAGGGCAATTGGATTAATGGGCAAGGTTTCAGACAAAACAGCCATACAAAGGTGCAAAACTACTTGCTTGATGCGATTTATAAGATCAATGCGACCAACACTTTTAAAGCTTATTACCAATATTATCAATACAACTCTTACCATCCAGGCACTTTGAGCGCGCAAGATTATGCTTATAACCGCTTCATTAACGAGCGCCCTGACAATCAAGATGGAGGGCGAGCCAAGCGCTTTGGGATCGTGTATCAAAACTATTTTGGCGATCCGGATAGGAAAGTGGGGGGAGATTTTAAATTCACTTATTTCACGCATGACATGAGCAGGGATTTTGGCTTTTCTAACCAATACCAAAGCGTGTATATGAGCAGTCAAAACAAGATTTTACCTTTTAAGGGAAAGGGGGAGATTAGCGCGACTAACCCTAATTGCGGTCTGTATTCTTATAGCGATACGAATAGCCCTTGCTGGCAATTTTTTGATCAGATCCGCCGCTTCGTGGTGAATGCCTTTGAGCCAAAACTCAATCTCGTTGTTAATACCGGTAAAGTCAAACAAACTTTTAACATGGGAATGCGGTTTTTAACCGAAGATTTATACCGCCGATCCACCACCAGGAAAAACCCTAGCGTGCCTAATAATAGCAGTGGGTTTGATGCAGGAACTTCACTCAATAATTTCAACAATTATACCGCTGTGTATGCCAGCGATGAAATCAATTTCAATAACGGCATGCTAACGATCACGCCAGGATTGAGATACACTTTTTTAAATTACGAAAAAAAAGACGCTCCTCCTTTTAAAGCAGGCCAAACAGGAAAAACCACGAAAGAGCGTTATAACCAGTGGAATCCGGCAGTCAATGTCGGCTATAAACCCATTAAAGAATTATTGTTTTATTTCAACTATCAAAGAAGCTACATTCCGCCCCAATTCAGCAATATCGGTAATTTTGTAGGCACAAGCACGGATTATTTTCAAATCTTTAATGTCATGGAAGGTGGCTCAAGATATTATTTTAACAATCAAGTGAGTTTTAACGCAAATTATTTTGTGATTTTTGCGAATAACTATTTTACCGGGCGCTATGGGGACAATAAAGAGCCGGTCAATGCGAGATCGCAAGGCGTGGAGCTAGAACTCTACTACACGCCTATTAGAGGGCTTAATTTCCATGCGGCTTACACTTTCATAGACGCTAATATCACCAGCCACACGATGATCACTAACCCTGCTAATCCTAAAGGGCCTAAAAAAGATATTTTTGGCAAAAAACTCCCTTTTGTCAGCCCGCACCAATTCATTTTAGACGCAAGCTACACTTACGCTAAAACCACGATTGGGTTAAGCTCTTTCTTTTATAGCCGCGCTTATAGCGATGTGTTAAACACCGTGCCTTTCACACAATACGCGCCCACGATTAAAAATGGGGCCATTACCACCAAAACAGCGGGCATGACGCCGTGGTATTGGGTGTGGAATTTGCAAATTTCTAGCACTTTGTGGGAGCGTAAAAAGCAAAGCGTTAGTGCGAGCTTGCAAATCAATAACATTTTTAACATGAAATATTGGTTTAGCGGGATAGGCACTAGCCCTAACGGGAAAGAAGCCGCGCCTCCTAGAAGCATCACAGCGTATGTGAGCTATAATTTTTAAGGCTTAATCTTTATGGTTGTAATGGCTTGAGCAGTTGGGTATAAAAAACAACCCTTTGTTTTAAATGATCTCTTAGAGCGCGGTAATTAGGGCAAAAGGTTTTTACGCAACGCCAGAAATTTTGAGAATGGTTTTTGTGGATCGTGTGGGCTAGTTCATGGATGATGACATAATCAATCGCTTCTTTTTGGGTGCAAACCAATAAAAGAGCAAAACTCAAGCGGTTATGATAGGAGCAACTCCCTAAAACTTTAGCGTTATTTCTAATGCTGAAATGGGTGTATGAAGTTTGCATTTTTTGAGCGATCAAGGGGAGTTTTTGCTCCAAATAAGTTTTTAAGATTTTTTTAAGATCTGTTAGGGTGTAATCGTTGGCGTTTTTCACCTCATCAAACACAAGGATTTTGTTTTGATATTTTTCTAGGTTAGCGCGCAAGAGCGAGTGTTTTTCTTGCATGCTTAAAAAGGTTTTTTTTAGCCAAGATTCTTGTTCTTTTAAAAAAGCGCTCGCTCTAGCTTGAGGGCAAGAATCAGGCATTTTGAGAATCACTTCTAAAGAAGGCGTGATATTCAAACTCAGGGTTTTGATTTTTTCACTTTTTTGAATGGTAATAGGAATATCATCTAACATGATGCGTATTTTACTAAAATTTGCGCTAGAATGTAAGTCTGTTTGATATTGATTTTATTTGTATTAAGAATTAAGGCTAACATGCGTGTTTTTATTATTCATTTAAGCCCCAAAACCTGTCAAAATTTTTCTTTAAAAGAAACTCATATAACCCCCCTTTTAGAGAGCCTTAAACTTCAAGGGATCTCTTATGAAATCTTTGATGCGATCTATTCTAAAATCTCTCCCACTCAATTACACCCCTTGATTTTAGAGCATTTGCACCCTTCTTTTATGGTTGAAGATTTATTGGCTTTTTGTAAAAATGAAAAACACCCCCCTTGCGCGTTAAAAAATTTCTTTTACGCGCTCAAGCATTGCGGGAAGAGGATGGGGTTTGGGGAGCTTGGGTGCTATGCGAGCCATTATTCGTTGTGGCAAAAATGCATAGAACTCAATGAAGCGATCTGTATTTTAGAAGATGATATTATTGTAAAAGAGCGTTTTAAAGAGAGCCTAGAGTTTTGTTGCCAACACATCAACGAATTAGGCTATATCCGCTTGATGCATTTAGAAGAAAATGTGGCTAAACAAAAGACTCCCGTTAAAGGGGTTTCTCAAATCTTAAATTTTAAAGATGGCATTGGCACTCAAGGGTATGTTTTAGCCCCCAAAGCCGCGCAAAAATTATTGAAATACAGCGCGAAAGAATGGGTGATGCCTATAGATTGCGTGATGGATAGGCATTATTGGCATGGGGTCAAAAACTATGTGTTAGAAGAATTTGCGATCACTTGCGATGGGATGAACGCTCAAAACTCCAACACAGAAAAACAAAGGCCTAAAAAATTACCTTTAAGCATTAGGATTGGCCGTTTTTTACACAAAAGCACAATTAAAATCTTGGATAAAGTTTTTAGGTATAGCCCAAAAATTAATCAGAATTGGCAAACATTAGAATAAGTCTTTTAGTATTTCTTGCATGATAGGGGGAGTTTCATTCAATTGATTTAAAGGCTTAGCGGTTTGCTAAATGCGGTTTGCTAAATAAAGCAATAAAGTAATAATCGTTATTAAACAAGCTATAACCAACACCACCACCAAAAAACACGCCCAAACCCCAAAAACTCGCACCTGTCTTTTTTAAGTTTTTAGCTTTTTGTCGTCCCTAAAAAACAAATTTTAAAAGAACGCTTAGATTATAATCATCTTTTGCTTTATTTGTCAAGTGCCTTTAAACCGCACGAATAAAGGCTAATGCGTGTTTTTAGCGTGTGGTTTTGTTGGATTTGTGAAATATGCTATATTTCTTTTTTCTATAAAACTAAATATTATTGAATAAAACTAGGGAGTTAGAATGATCTTAAAACGAGTTACTGAAGCTTTAGAAGCGTATAAAAATGGCGAAATGCTTATTGTTATGGACGATGAAGACAGAGAAAATGAGGGGGATTTGGTTTTAGCTGGGATTTTTTCTACCCCTGAGAAAATCAATTTCATGGCCACGCATGCTAGGGGGTTGATTTGCGTGTCTTTGACCAAAGATTTAGCGAAAAAATTTGAATTGCCTCCTATGGTTAGCGTGAATGATTCTAACCATGAGACCGCTTTCACGGTTTCTATTGACGCTAAAGAAGCCAAAACCGGGATTTCTGCTTTTGAAAGGCATTTAACGATTGAATTATTGTGTAAAGACACCACCAAACCGAGCGATTTTGTGCGCCCGGGGCATATTTTCCCTTTAATCGCAAAAGACGGGGGCGTGTTAGCGCGCACGGGCCATACTGAAGCGAGCGTGGATTTGTGCAAATTAGCCGGATTAAAGCCCGTGAGCGTGATTTGTGAAATCATGAAAGAAGACGGCTCTATGGCGAGGAGAGGGGATAAATTTTTGAGCGACTTTGCCCTTAAACACAATCTTAAAACCCTCTATGTTTCTGATTTGATTAGCTATCGTTTGGAAAATGAAAGTTTGCTGAAAATGTTTTGCCAAGAAGAGAGAGAATTTTTAAAACACCAAACGCAATGCTACACTTTTTTAGACCACCAGCAAAAAAACCATTACGCTTTTAAGTTTAAAGGCGCAAAAACCCATGATTTAGCCCCTTTAGTGCGTTTCCACCCTATCAAAGAGGATTTTGATTTTTTAACGACTGGTGCGTTTGAAGCGTTTTTTAAGGCGTTAGAATATTTAAAGCGCGAAGGGGGCTATTTGATCTTTATGAACACGCATTCTAAAGAAAACAATATCGTTAAAGATTTTGGGATCGGGGCGTTGGTGTTAAAAAATTTGGGGATAAAGGATTTCAGGCTCTTAAGCTCTTGTGAAGACAGGCAGTATAAGGCTTTGAGCGGGTTTGGGCTTAAGCTTGTAGAAACGATTAGTCTTTAAGAGGCTTGTTAAGTTTTATTGAATGTGTTGTAATGTTTTTAAGATATAATAAACTCTTTTTAAGTCAAGCAATAAAGTTTGCAACCTGATGAGAGTAATAATAGAGTTTATGCTGATTTCATTAAAAACATTCCTAAAAATATTATTGAAAATGTTCCTAAAAACCTTCCAAAAGATTTGGATGGTTTGCGTTATTATTTGGGGGTTAGGCTGTAGTTTTTTAAACGCTAACAGCGTTCAATTAGAAGAAACGCTCAGACGCCCTTCTAAAAATCTCTCATGGCATTATTTTAAAAAGAAGTTTAAAAAGAGCAACACGATCCCTTATGCCCCAAATAGCCGTTGGAAATATTTAGGCGCAAGTATAGGGATTTTGGGCGTATCGTTGGTGATAGGGATTGTGGGGTTGTATCTCATGCCAGAGAGCGTAACGAATTGGGATAGAGAAAAGTTTGGCGTCAAAAGTTGGTTTGAAAATGTCCGCATGGGGCCAAAACTAGACAATGATAGTTTTATTTTCAATGAAATTTTGCACCCTTATTTTGGGGCTATGTATTATATGCAACCGCGCATGGCTGGGTTTAGTTGGATGGCATCAGCGTTTTTTTCTTTTATCACTTCCACGCTTTTTTGGGAATATGGCTTGGAAGCGTTTGTGGAAGTGCCTAGCTGGCAGGATTTAGTGATCACGCCTTTATTAGGCTCCATTTTAGGGGAAGGTTTTTACCAGCTCACACGCTACATCCAACGCAACGAAGGCAAGCTTTTTGGCTCTTTATTTTTAGGGCGTTTGGTTATCGCTCTTATGGATCCTATCGGTTTTGTGATCAGGGATTTAGGGCTTGGGGAAGCTTTAGGGATTTATAATAAACATGAAATCCGTTCTAGCTTAAGCCCCAATGGTTTGAATTTAACCTACAAATTTTAAAGGAGACCCCGCATCAAGCGATTTTAAAAACATTTTCACCGGTGCGGTTTTTAAAAGATAGGGTTGTTCGCTTAGTAACTTTTTAAGAAAATTATAAAGAGTTTTGATAGAATACCTTTTTTTAAAAGACGCGTTTTAAAACTAATTTTAGGAGTATCCTTGAAACGATTAGAAGTTTCTAACCAAGCCAAATTACCCACTCAATTTGGGGAGTTTTATATCCAGTGTTTTAGAGAAAAGGGTTCTAATGGCTCTAAAGATCATTTAGTCATTTTCACCCCTAATTTTTCTCAAAACCCCTTAGTGCGCCTGCATTCAGAATGCTTAACGGGTGATGCTCTAGGCTCTCAAAAATGCGATTGCGGAGGGGCGTTGCAAATGGCGTTAGAAAGGATTTCTAAAGAAGGGGGGCTAGTGATTTATTTGCGCCAAGAAGGGCGTGGGATAGGGCTATTTAACAAAGTCAATGCCTACGCTTTACAAGATAAGGGCTATGATACCATTCAAGCCAACGAAATGATAGGGTTTAAAGACGATGAAAGGGATTATAGTATTGCGGGTGAGATTTTAGAATATTACCGCATTAAAAAAATGCGCTTGCTCACGAATAACCCTAAAAAAATCGCCGCTTTAGAAAAATACGCTGAAGTAACAAGAGAGAGCTTGATCGTGTGCGCTAATGAGCACAATCAAGGGTATTTGGAAGTTAAAAAGCTCAAAATGGGGCATTTATTGTGAAAATTATGAGCGCTTTAAAGAGGTTTTAAAAATATTAAGATCATGCTTTAAAAGATTGAATATAAGGGTAAATGATGGTAGAAGTGCGATTTTTTGGACCCATAAAAGAAGAAAATTTTTTCATCAAAGCGGGTGATTTAAAGGAATTAAGAGCGATTTTACAAGAAAAAGAGGGCTTAAAAGAGTGGTTGGGCGTTTGCGCGATAGCCCTTAATGATCATTTAATAGACAATTTGGATACGCCTTTAAAAGATGGCGATGTAATAAGTTTGTTGCCACCGGTTTGTGGGGGCTAGGTGTTAAAAATCATTCAAGGGGCATTGGATACTAGTGAGCTTTTGAAAGCCTACCAAGAGGAAGCTTGCATTAAAAACTTTGGAGCGTTTTGTGTGTTTGTGGGGATTGTGAGAAAAGAGGGTAACGTTCAAGGCTTGAGTTTTGATATTTATGAGGCGCTATTAAAGACTTGGTTTGAAAAATGGTGCCATAAAGCCAAAGATTTGGGCGTGGTGTTAAAAATGGCGCACAGCGTGGGCGATGTTTTGATAGGGCAAAGCTCATTTTTATGCGTTTTAATGGGAAAGAATAGAAAAAATGCCTTAGAACTATACGAAAATTTTATTGAAGATTTTAAGCGTAACGCCCCTATTTGGAAATACGATTTGATTGATAATAAACGCATTTACGCTAAAGAAAGAAGCCACCCTTTAAAAGGGAGTGGGCTTTTAGCTTAAAAAGGAGTTCAAATGCAAACGATTCATATAGGCGTTTTGAGCGCAAGCGATAGAGCGTCAAAAGGGGTTTATGAAGATTTAAGCGGGAAAGCGATACAAGAAGTGTTGAGCGAATACCTGCTCAATCCTTTAGAATTCCATTACGAAATTGTCGCTGATGAAAGGGATTTGATTGAAAAAACGCTCATTAAAATGTGCGATGAATACCAATGCGATCTAGTCGTTACTACAGGAGGCACAGGTCCTGCTTTAAGAGACATAACCCCAGAAGCCACAGAAAAAGTGTGCCAAAAAATGCTTCCTGGTTTTGGAGAGCTTATGCGAATGACTAGTTTAAAATACGTGCCTACAGCGATTCTGTCGCGCCAAAGCGCTGGCATTAGGAATAAGAGTTTGATCATTAATCTTCCTGGGAAGCCAAAAAGCATTAGAGAATGCTTAGAGGCGGTTTTTCCAGCGATTCCTTATTGCGTGGATTTGATTTTAGGGAATTATATGCAAGTGAATGAAAAAAACATTCAAGCGTTTCGCCCCAAACAATAAGGTAAAAAATGCCGCTCACTCATTTGAATGAAGAAAATCAGCCTAAAATGGTGGATATAGGGGATAAAGAAACCACTGAAAGAATCGCTCTAGCGAGCGGTCGTATCAGCATGAATAAAGAGGCTTATGACGCTATTATCAATCATGGCGTTAAAAAGGGTCCGGTGTTACAGACTGCTATTATTGCTGGGATTATGGGGGCTAAAAAGACAAGCGAGCTCATTCCCATGTGCCATTCAATCATGCTCAATGGGGTGGATATTGATATTTTAGAAGAAGAAGAGACTTGCAGCTTTAAACTCTATGCGAGAGTCAAAACTCAAGCTAAAACGGGCGTAGAAATGGAAGCGCTAATGAGTGTGAGCATAGGGCTTTTAACCATTTATGACATGGTGAAAGCCATTGATAAGAGCATGACAATTAGCGGTGTGATGTTGGAGCATAAAAGTGGAGGCAAAAGCGGGGATTATAACGCTAAAAAATAGAAAAAAACTGATAATCTAAAGATGTTAGGGTAAAATAACATTTTGACAACAAAAGCGTGTTGGTTGCTTCGGGTTTGTTGTTATAGAAGTCTGAAATATTACAATCAAGGATAGAACGATGAAAGCAAATAATCATTTTAAAGATTTTGCATGGAAAAAATGCCTTTTAGGCGCGAGCGTGGTGGCTTTATTAGTGGGATGCAGCCCGCATATTATTGAAACCAATGAAGTCGCTTTGAAATTGAATTACCATCCAGCTAGCGAGAAAGTTCAAGCGTTAGATGAAAAGATTCTGCTTTTAAGGCCAGCTTTTCAATACAGCGATAATATTGCTAAAGAGTATGAAAACAAATTCAAGAATCAAACCACGCTTAAGGTTGAAGAGATCTTGCAAAATCAGGGCTACAAGGTTATTAATGTAGATAGCAGCGATAAAGACGATCTTTCTTTTTCGCAAAAAAAAGAAGGGTATTTGGCCGTCGCTATGAATGGCGAAATTGTTTTACGCCCCGATCCTAAAAGAACCATACAGAAAAAATCAGAACCCGGGTTGTTATTCTCCACTGGTTTGGATAAAATGGAAGGGGTTTTAATCCCGGCCGGGTTTATTAAGGTTACCATACTAGAGCCTATGAGTGGGGAATCTTTAGATTCCTTTACGATGGATTTGAGCGAGTTAGACATTCAAGAAAAATTCTTAAAAACCACCCATTCAAGCCATAGCGGGGGGTTAGTTAGCACTATGGTTAAGGGAACGGATAATTCTAATGATGCGATCAAGAGCGCTTTGAATAAGATTTTTGCAAATATCATGCAAGAAATAGACAAAAAACTCACTCAAAAGAATTTAGAATCTTATCAAAAAGACGCCAAGGAATTAAAAAACAAGAGAAACCGATAAAGACAAATACGCATAAGATAAAGAACGCTTGAACAAACTGCTTAAAAAAGGGTTTTTGGCGTTCTTTTTGAGCGTGTATTTAAGGGCTGATGATCTGGTTACTTATACGATCGCCAAAGAAGAAGATCTAGGATACCAGCGGTTTTTAGCCAAGAAGTGTTTAAGGGGTAAAACCCACCCCCCATGTTTTACTGAGTCTAAAAAGCCCAAAAGAAAACCTTTTAACATAGACAAAAGCTCCCATTATTATGGCACGAGCGTGGTGCAAATGTCATGGCTACAGAGTAGGGAAAGATTTGAAAACCATTCAAAATACCGAGACATTCCTTTTGCTGAAGTCAGTTTGATTTATGGCTATAAACAATTTTTTCCTAAAAAAGAGCGCTATGGTTTCCGTTTTTATGTTTCTTTGGATTACGCTTATGGGTTTTTTCTTAAAAATAAGGGCGTGTTGGGCGATAGTTTGAGGGAGAGTTCGCAGATCCCTAAAAGCTATAGAGAAAAATTGCAAAGAAAAGAGACTTTTATTAACGCTATTTTTTATGGCACGGGAGCTGACTTTTTATACAAACGCGCTTTTGGGACGCTGATTTTAGGGATGAATTTCGTGGGCGAAACCTGGTTTTATGAAACAAAGATTTTTAAAAAGTGGGCTAAAGATCCTTTGAGCGTTTATCACCCTTACATGTTTCAAGTGATGTTGAATGTGGGGTATCGTTACCGCTTTTCAAGGTATAAGAATTGGGCGATAGAATTTGGCACGCGCATCCCTTTTTTAACCAATGATTATTTTAAAACCCCTTTATACACCCTTCATTTCAAGCGCAATATTTCTGTCTATCTCACTTCAACTTATGATTTTTAGTTTTTTCAATTTTTGAAAACCAGAATTAAAACCGCTTTTTATAAACCGGAATTAAAACAAATTAAGCTATAATGACTATAAAACTTTAATTTTTTAACCATTAAGGAAAGAAATGAATCTTGAAGTGAAAAAGATTGACACCGCTAACGCCCGTTTGGGCGCTAAACCTTCCATTGAAAATTTAGAAAAGCGTTATGATAAAATCGCTCAAAAAATCGCCCAAAAAGTTAAAATTGATGGCTTTAGAAGAGGTAAAGTCCCCCTTAGTTTAGTGAAAACCCGTTATCAAGCCCAAATTGAACAAGACGCTCAAGAAGAGATGATTCAAGAGGTTTTAAAAAACGCTCTTAAGGAATTAGGGATTGAAAATAAGGATTTAATCGGCAGCCCCAATTTCACTAGATTTGAAAAAAAAGACACGCATTTTGAAATAGAAGCGGACATCGGCTTAAAACCCACGATTGTTTTAGACAAGATCCAAGAGTGCGTGCCTAGCGTGGGAGTGGAAATTCCAAATGAAGAAAAAATTAATGAGCGTTTGAAACAGCTCGCTAAAGATTACGCGAAATTTGTGGACGCTGACGCTCAAAGAAAGGCTCAAAACGACGATAAATTAACGATTGATTTTGAAGGCTTTATAGATAATGCGCCTTTTGAAGGGGGCAAGGCTGAGAATTTCAATTTGATTTTAGGCAGTAAGCAAATGCTAGAAGATTTTGAAAAGGCTCTTTTAGGCATGCAAGCGGGCGAAGAAAAAGAATTCCCTTTGACTTTCCCTAGCAAATACCACGCAGAGCATTTAGCCGGCAAAGAAGCCCTTTTTAAAGTGAAATTGCACCAGATTCAAGCGCGTGAAGCGTTAGAAATCAATGATGAACTCGCTAAAATCGTGCTAGCTAATGAAGAGAATGCGACTTTAAAGCTTTTAAAAGAAAGGGTTGAGGGGCAGTTGTTTTTAGAAAATAAAGCCAGGCTCTATAACGAAGAGCTGAAAGAAAAATTGATTGAAAATTTAGATGAAAAGATTGTTTTTGATTTGCCTAAAACGATCATAGAGCAAGAAATGGATTTGTTGTTCAGGAACGCTCTTTATTCCATGCAAGCTGAGGAAGTCAAATCCTTACAAGAAAGTCAAGAAAAAGCCAAAGAAAAGCGTGAGAGCTTTAGGAACGATGCGACAAAAAGCGTGAAAATCACTTTTATCATTGACGCTTTAGCGAAGGAAGAAAAAATTGGCGTGCATGACAATGAAGTCTTTCAAACTCTGTATTATGAAGCGATGATGACAGGGCAAAACCCAGAAAGCCTCATTGAACAATACCGCAAAAATAACATGTTAGCGGCGGTGAAAATGGCGATGATTGAAGATAGGGTGTTAGCTTATTTGTTGGATAAAAACTTGCCTAAAGAGCAACAAGAAATTTTAGAGAAAATGAGGCCTAACGCTCAAAAAACTCAAGTGGGTTGAACGGCTAAAAAGGAGAGATGATGGGATACATTCCTTATGTAATAGAGAATACCGATCGTGGGGAGCGTAGCTATGATATTTACTCGCGCCTTTTAAAGGATCGCATTGTTTTATTGAGTGGTGAAATCAATGACAGCGTGGCGTCTTCTATTGTGGCCCAACTCTTGTTTTTGGAAGCTGAAGACCCTGAAAAAGACATTGGCTTGTATATCAATTCTCCCGGTGGGGTGATAACAAGCGGTCTTAGCATTTATGATACGATGAATTTTATCCGCCCTGATGTTTCCACGATTTGCATCGGTCAAGCGGCTTCTATGGGGGCGTTTTTACTAAGCTGTGGGGCTAAGGGCAAGCGCTTTTCACTGCCCCATTCAAGGATTATGATCCACCAGCCTTTAGGGGGGGCTCAAGGGCAAGCGAGCGATATTGAAATCATTTCTAATGAGATCCTTAGGCTTAAGGGTTTGATGAATTCTATTCTAGCTCAAAACTCAGGGCAGAGTTTGGAACAAATCGCTAAAGACACGGACAGGGATTTTTACATGAGCGCTAAAGAAGCTAAAGAGTATGGCTTGATTGATAAAGTGTTACAGAAAAATGTGAAGTGATTGCATGGCGTTATTAGAGATTATCCATTACCCTTCTAAAATCTTAAGAACGATTTCTAAAGAAGTCGTTTCTTTTGATTCAAAACTCCACCAACAGCTAGACGACATGCATGAGACTATGATCGCTAGTGAGGGGATAGGGCTAGCCGCTATTCAAGTGGGCTTGCCTTTAAGGATGCTCATCATCAACCTCCCACGAGAAGACGGCGTGCAACACAAAGAAGACTGCTTGGAAATCATTAACCCTAAGTTTATAGAAACTAAAGGGTCAATGATGTATAGAGAAGGGTGCTTGTCTGTGCCGGGATTTTATGAAGAAGTGGAGCGCTTTGAAAAGGTTAAAATAGAGTATCAAAACCGCTTCGCTGAAGTGAAAGTTTTAGAAGCGAGCGAGCTTTTAGCGGTAGCCATTCAGCATGAGATCGATCACCTCAATGGCGTGTTATTCGTGGATAAATTATCCATTTTGAAGCGTAAGAAATTTGAAAAAGAACTCAAAGAGCTGCAAAAAAAACAAAAACACAAGTAACAACCATGATTAACACGATATTTTGCGCGACCATGCAAAGGGGAGTGGCAGAAATCGTGGCTGTGGAAGCGACTTTCACAAGGGCTTTGCCGGCGTTTGTGATTTCAGGCTTGGCTAATAACTCTATCCAAGAAGCCAAGCAACGGGTCCAATCGGCTTTACAGAATAACGATTTCACTTTCCCGCCTTTAAAAATCACCATCAACCTTTCTCCCTCAGATTTGCCTAAATCCGGGAGCCATTTTGATTTGCCTATCGCTCTTTTAATCGCTTTGCAAAAACAAGAATTGGCTTTTAAAGAGTGGTTTGCTTTTGGGGAGTTAGGGCTTGATGGCAAGATCAAACCTAATCCTAACATTTTCCCCATGCTTTTAGACATTGCTATTAAGCGCCCCCATGCTAAAGTCATTGCGCCTAAGGCGAATGAGGAGCTTTTTTCGCTTATCCCTAATTTGCAATGCTTTTTTGTGGGGCATTTTAAAGACGCTTTAGAAATCTTGCAAAACCCTGAAATCAAAGCAGACACCCACACGAAAAAACTACCCTTTAAAACGATAGAATTGAACGATAAAGAGTATTATTTTTCAGACGCCTATGCCTTAGATTTTAAAGAAGTTAAGGGGCAAGCTGTCGCTAAAGAAGCCGCTTTGATCGCTAGCGCTGGGTTTCATAATTTGATTTTAGAGGGAAGTCCAGGGTGTGGGAAAAGCATGATCATTAATCGCATGCGTTATATTTTGCCTCCCTTAAGCCTGAATGAAATCCTAGAAGCGACAAAATTACGCATTTTAAGCGAGCAAGACAGCGCCTATTACTCCTTAAGGAGTTTTAGAAACCCTCACCAAAGCGCTTCAAAATCCAGCATTTTAGGCTCAAGCTCTCTAAGAGAGCCAAAACCTGGCGAAATCGCGCTAGCGCATAACGGCATGCTTTTTTTTGATGAATTGCCCCATTTTAAAAAGGATATTTTGGAAGCTTTGAGAGAGCCTTTAGAAAACAATAAATTAGTGATCTCACGAGTGCACAGCAAGATTGAATACGAAACCTCTTTTTTATTTGTGGGGGCTCAAAACCCTTGCTTGTGCGGGAATTTACTCAGCTCAACCAAAGCATGCCGTTGCCAAGACAGAGAAATCACGCAATATAAAAACCGCTTGAGCGAGCCTTTTTTAGACAGGATTGATTTGTTTGTGCAAATGGAAGAGGGGAATTATAAAGACACGCCGTCGCATTCTTGGACTTCAAAAGAGATGCATGAATTAGTATTATTAGCTTTCAAACAGCAAAAGTTAAGGAAACAGAGCGCTTTTAATGGTAAGCTTAACGAAGAGCAGATAGAACGATTTTGCCCTTTAAATTTTGAAGCGCAAAAGTTGTTAGAGCAGGCGGTTGAAAGGTTTAATCTGTCCATGCGTTCTGTCAATAAGGTCAAAAAAGTCGCTAGGACGATTGCGGATTTAAACGCTTGCGAGGATATAGAAAAATCTCACATGCTTAAAGCGCTGAGTTTTAGAAAGATTTCTTAAAAGGATTTTTATAAGGGAGAGAAAATGCAAGAATACCACATTCATAATTTGGATTGCCCTGATTGCGCGTCTAAATTAGAAAGGGATTTAAACAAACTGGACTATGTGAAAAAGGCTCAAATCAATTTCAGCACCAGTAAGTTGTTTTTGGATACGAGCGATTTTGAAAAAGTTAAGGCTTTCATCAAGCAAAACGAACCGCATTTGAGCCTGTCTTTTAAAGAGGCCGCAGAAAAGCCCTTGAGTTTTACCCCACTCATCGCTACGATCGCTGTCTTTTTAGGCGCGATTTTAATCTTACACCTAGATCCTAGTCCTTTGATTGAAAAAGCGGTGTTCGTGGTATTGGCTTTAGTGTATCTAGTGAGCGGTAAAGATGTGATTTTAGGGGCGTTTCGTGGGCTTAGAAAAGGGCAATTTTTTGATGAAAACGCTTTGATGCTCATTGCGACTATTGCGGCTTTTTGCGTGGGGGCTTATGAAGAGAGTGTGTCTATTATGGTGTTTTATTCAGCGGGCGAATTTTTGCAAAAACTCGCTATCGCTCGCTCTAAAAAATCCCTTAAGGCTTTGGTGGATGTCGCTCCTAATCTGGCTTATTTGAAAAAGGGCGATGCATTAGTGAGCGTTGCGCCTGAAGATTTAAGAATTAATGACATCGTGGTGGTGAAAGTCGGCGAAAAAGTGCCTGTGGATGGCGTGGTAGTTAAGGGCGAAAGCTTGCTAGATGAAAGGGCGTTGAGTGGGGAGTCTATGCCTGTTAATGTCAGCGAACGCTCTAAAGTTTTAGGGGGGAGCTTGAATTTAAAAGCGGTCCTTGAAATTCAAGTGGAAAAAATGTATAAAGATTCTTCTATCGCTAAAGTGGTGGATTTAGTCCAGCAAGCCACGAATGAAAAGAGCGAAACGGAGAAATTTATCACTAAATTTTCACGCTACTACACCCCAAGCGTTTTATTTATTGCACTAATGATCGCTATATTACCGCCCTTGTTTTCTATGGGGAGCTTTGATGAGTGGATTTATAGGGGGCTTGTGGCTTTAATGGTGAGCTGTCCTTGCGCGTTAGTGATTTCTGTGCCTTTAGGGTATTTTGGGGGCGTGGGAGCGGCGAGTAGAAAGGGGATTTTAATGAAAGGTGTGCATGTTTTAGAGGTGCTTACCCAAGCTAAAAGCATCGCTTTTGATAAAACCGGCACTTTGACTAAAGGCGTTTTTAAAGTAACAGATATTGTGCCGCAAAACGGGCATTCTAAAGAAGAAGTTTTGCATTACGCTTCTTGTTCGCAGCTTTTATCCACGCACCCTATCGCTCTATCCATTCAAAAAGCATGCGAAGAAATGTTAAAGGACGATAAGCACCAGCATGACATTAAAAATTACGAAGAATTGAGCGGGATGGGGGTTAAAGCGCAATGCCATACGGATCTAATCATCGCAGGGAATGAAAAAATGCTCGATCAATTCCATATCGCGCACAGCCCTTCCAAAGAAAACGGCACGATCGTGCATGTGGCTTTTAACCAAACTTATATCGGCTATATTGTGATTAGCGATGAGATTAAAGACGACGCCATAGAGTGCTTAAGGGATTTAAAAGCGCAAGGGATAGAAAATTTTTGCATTTTGAGCGGGGATAGAAAAAGCGCGACTGAAAGCATCGCTCAAACTCTAGGCTGTGAATATTATGCGAGCTTGTTGCCTGAAGAAAAAACGAGCGTGTTTAAAACCTTTAAAGAACGCTATAAAGCCCCGGCGATTTTTGTAGGCGATGGCATCAATGATGCTCCGACTCTAGCGAGCGCTGATGTGGGGATTGGCATGGGGAAAGGCTCAGAGTTGAGCAAACAAAGCGCGGACATTGTGATCACTAATGACTCCTTAAGCTCTTTGGTGAAAGTTTTAGCGATCGCTAAAAAAACGAAAAGCATTATTTGGCAAAATATCTTGTTCGCTTTGGGGATTAAGGCGGTTTTTATCGTGCTAGGGCTTATGGGGGTAGCGAGCTTGTGGGAAGCGGTCTTTGGCGATGTGGGGGTTACGCTTTTAGCCTTAGCCAATTCCATGCGCGCGATGAGGGCTTAATGATCGTATCATCAGCCATTTAGAAGGGGGGCAAAATGCATAAAATAGAGCAACTACTCCACACTTTAGCGCCTAAGGGGGTGGGGTTTAGGAAGTTGGGGGAGGTGTGTGAAAGTACCAATAAAAAAACACTTAAAATAAGCGAAGTAAGTGAAGTAAAAAATAAGGGAATGTATCCAGTAATAAATTCAGGGAGGGATTTGTATGGTTATTACCATGATTTTAACAATGATGGAGAAAATATAACTATTGCATCTAGGGGAGAATATGCAGGATTTATAAATTATTTTAATGAAAAATTTTTTGCAGGGGGTCTATGTTATCCCTATAAAGTTAAAGATACTAACGAGCTTTTAACAAAATTTTTATACTTTTATCTCAAAACCAATGAAATCCAAATTATGGAAAATCTTGTTTTTCGTGGTAGTATCCCCGCACTCAATAAAGCAGATATTGAAACTTTAACTATCCCCATCCCACCCCTAGAGATCCAACAAGAGATCGTTAAGATTTTGGACGCTTTCACAGAATTAAACACAGAATTAAACACAGAATTAAAAGCGCGAAAAAAGCAATACCAGTATTACCAAAACATGCTTTTAGACTTCAATGACATTAACCAAAACCACAAAGACGCCAAAGAAAAATTATTGCAAAAACCCTACCCCAAACGCTTGAAAACCTTACTCCAAACTCTAGCGCCTAAGGGGGTGGGGTTTAGGAAGTTGGGGGAGGTGTGTGAAATTTTAGATAATCGGCGTATCCCAATTGCGAAAAATAAAAGAAATCCGGGAATTTATCCTTATTATGGAGCAAATGGAATTCAAGATTATATTGATAGCTATATTTTTGATGGGGATTTTGTGCTAGTTGGTGAAGATGGGAGCGTTATCAATAAGGATAATACTCCTGTTGTGAATTGGGCAAGCGGAAAAATATGGGTGAATAATCATGCTCATGTGCTTCAAACAAAAAATGAATTAAAATTAAAGTTTTTGTATTTTTATTTACAAACGATAGATGTTAGCTATTGTGTTGCTGGAACTCCGCCAAAAATCAATCAAGAAAATTTAAAAAAAATAACCATCCCCATCCCACCTCTAGAGATCCAACAAGAGATCGTTAAGATTTTGGATCAATTTTCACTTTTAACCACCGATTTATTAGCCGGTATCCCCGCTGAAATAAAAGCCCGAAAAAAACAATACGAATATTACCGAGAAAAACTACTGACCTTCAAACCCCTAACCCCAAATAAAGAAGTTAAAAAATGCTAAAAGCGTTTTTACAATCAATGATAAAAGAGCTTGCGTAAAAAGAATTTGAAATATTTTTTAAAACAAATTTTAAAATGACAAAAGCAAAAAAAGCCCATTTTTAAAAAGTTTTAGTATCACAGAGCCAAAAATAGCGTAATAAAAAAACTTAAAAATCTAACGCTTTTTTAAAAACAAGCCCTAAAATAGGCGCTAAAGCGGTTTTTAATGGCTGTTTTATGGCTAGGCGTTTTAACAAACCCTTAAAGGGTTGTTATTTAAAGAGGGTTTAAAGCTTCCACACGATCTCGGTAAAAATATGGCTCCTGTCTTGATCGGTGGCGGGTTGGCTGTCTAATTTTGGCCCGTTCCACCCCATTTTATAGCCTTGATGCATCAACACATTATAATATTCAAATTTAATGTCGGCTGAGAAATTTTTAGTGAATTTATAGCCCAAGTTGAGCGATAAGACTTGTTCGTTCGCCCTAGGTCCATAAGTCAAACGCCCCAATAAACCCCAAAGGAATTTCCTATGCACCCCACCGCCAAAGGCAAACACGGTAAAAGCGTTCGCATCCATCATGTAAGACAAAGAGTTAAGGGTGTTTGCATAAACGGTGTTCGTCCAAAAGTCAAAGCCCAAGCGGTTACCATGGTAGCCTATCATCCAGTTAGCGTTCCCAAAGGATTTATAAATCCCAAAACCAAAATTGTATTCATTCCATTCAAACTTTTGTTTGATCATCAAGCTGTGCGCGTTCTTACCGGCTGGCATGCCAAATTGATAGGTGTCCCAAAATCTTTTAGCGTAAAAAGGATTAAGCACGGTAACATCGGTTTGAGAGCGAAACCCTAAGCCAGTAAAAGTGGGGTTGCTATCATAAGTGATCGTAAAGTTAGGGTCGTATTCGTTAAAGGGTGAAAAATAGACAAAAGGCTGAATGCTCCACCCCTTGTAATTCCAAATGATGTAAAAGGCATGCACCCCAGGGTTTATGGTTTGCCCGTTTTTAAGAGTGTAGGTTTTAGGCGAATAGAAATTATAAAGCCACTCGTTATAGGCAAAGCCACGACCAAAAGAGCTAAACCACCAGAATTTGAAATTCCCTAAGTTTAAGGTCATATCCAAGCCTTGGTTGTAACCACTCATGTAATCCGCTGGGGATTCGTATCTCCCGCCCCTAATTTCAAAAATATCTTTGTAGTTGTAGCGCAAGTAAGCGTTATAAATCACATAGTTTCTGGTGTGATCGGCATAACTTTTAGCGCAAGTGGAAGCCGCTAAAGCTTCTTGATTAGACAACTGCGTCATTTCAGCTTGAGTCATCTTATCGTATTGGCCTTGAGTCAAATTCCCTGTGGCTAACCCGCAACTAGCCCATGGTTTTTGCCCCACAAGACCGCCCCAATAGCCCACATAGTTCCAAGTCATAGCCCCATAGGGTTTCCCTGTAACTTCGTTAATAAAATCCTTAGTGGTATCATAAATTACAGCACCTCCCCAACCCCCAAGACTCCCATCTAAATGGTGCCCGTTAGCCGTAGCGCTTTTGGGCAAGAGCTCCGTAAAATCCACTTGCATGTAAGCCATGATCGTCATAAAGGTTTCGGTAGGGTAAAGCCCTTTATTAGTGTTGATAGGTTTGTTATTGAAACCGACTTTAGAGAAACTTTCAGCACCCGCTTTGATTTTAGCGATTTTACCCAAATCAAGAGCTTCACTTTGAGAAGAGAATAAAAAAAGAAGCGTTGCGATATTTTTAGCAGATGCAACTTTATAGTTCATGTTTAACCCTTAGTATAAACCAAAAATTCTAAATAGAGTAAGCCAACACCGTTCAAAGAAAATTTTTTCTTGCAGATCTTAAACATCTAATCAGTCTGTTCATCTTCCGTCCTTTTTTCTACGAAGTCCGACTTGCAAAGTTAATTCTTAACTAAGTCGTGCGTTAATACTAGCATAATATTATGGTTTTTTTTAATTTTGAGAATAAAATTTTTCTTTGTTAATCCAATACAGACACTCAAAGCCTTATTTCATCTCAATATTATTTATTTTTTTAATTTATTCATTCCTTAACACGCTTAAAGCGTCAATAGCAGAAGCTTTTTTAGACGGGTAATAAGAAGAAAGGGCTACGATGATCACAGAGCCTATTAAAGTGAGCGTAAAATCCATTAAAGACAAATCTAAAGGCAAGGTGTTGATGCCATAGACATCCGCCGGGAGCGAGATGATAGGGAACACGCTTAAAAGATACATGCTTATAAACGCTAAAACCACCCCAAGAATCACACCGCCTAAACCAATGATATTGCCCAAATAAAAAAAGGTTTTTTGGATTTCTTTTTGGCTGCTCCCCATGCTAAAAAGCAAAGCAATTTCTTTACGCCTGTTCATCACCACCATTAAAAGCGAGCTGATGATATTCAAAGACGCCATTAAAATAATGAGCATGAGCACAATGAATAACGCTCTTTTTTCTAATTCCATCGCCGAGAAAAAATTCCCGTTTTGTTGCCACCACCCTTCAATGCCTATGCCATGGTGGTTGATGGTTTTTAAAGCGTTGCGTAAATTTTCAATATCCTTCATGGGCGTTTTAGAATAGACATGCACCCCATCATAAAGCCCTAAGGGCAACCTCCTGATCGCACTTATAGCTTGAAGGCTAGTATACATATAGCTCATGTCGTAAGATTTTAGCCCTGAATCAAAATCGCCTTTGATGGTAAAACGCTTCATGATAGGGGAGAGCGTGAGACCGGTTGGCTCTAATTCGGTGAAAAACAAATCGGCTTTTTGATTGAGATCTAAATTCAAGCTGTATCTCAAGCTTTTCCCCACGATCAAATTAAAAGGGCTTTTAAAAAGATCGTTTGTATTGGTGTTTTTTAAAGCGTCGTTTAAAACTCCATTGATGCGCCTTTCTTTAGAAAAATCAACCCCAAACACCACGCCGCCATTCATGGAATGCACGCTTTTAATCAGGCTTTGGGTTTGCAAATAGGGGCTAAAAAGCAAATTGGGGAACTTTTTTTCTAAAGCTTGAACCACTTCTTCGCTGATCCCATAAGGGCTTGTGGTATAGAGCGTTAAGGGGTAGTTCATCACAAAAAGCTTTTTTTCAAATTCCTTACTCATGCCGTTCATGATCGCCATAGCTACAATTAAAACCATCACGCCAACCGCCACGCCAAAAAAGGCTAACAAAGCAGTGATGCTAATAAATGGCTGGCTTTTATCAAAACGCAAATAACGCTTGATAAGGAAAAAGATTAAGGATCTATTTGGCAAATAAGCCCTTTTTAGGCCCGCTTTTAGCGCAACAATCTTTATATTTTTTCCCGCTTTGACAAGGGCAAGGCTCGTTTCTTTTAGGGGTTTTAGAAAAAGCTTTCATGGACATATTCAAATCTTCATCTAAAGCTTCTTCATGGCGGTAAGTTACGCTCTCATGCTCTCTTTCTTCGCTAAAATTATCCAAATAATGCTCGGCATCGCTAGAATCTTGCTCGTTTTCAAACTGGATCTTAGAAAAGGTTTTGATCGCTTCTATTTTAATGTCTTCAATGAGTTCTAAGAAAAGGTTGTAACTCTCTTTTTTGTATTCTACAAGGGGGTCTTTTTGGTTATAGCCTCTCAAATTGATACCGGTTTTGAGATTATCCATCGTGTAAAGGTGCTCTCGCCATGCGTTATCTAAAATCTGCAAATACACGATGCGTTCGATCCGGCTTCTTTGTTCGCTGTCTAAAACTTTCATTTTGTTTTCATAATCGCTTTTTAATTTTTCAGCTACAAACTTTTCAATAGGAGCGGCTTTTTCTAAATCTTCTAATGCAACATGAGCGTTAAAATCTTCTTTTAAAATGTTTTTAAGCCCTAAAAGTTCCTCTTCAGACAGGTTTTGATGGTCAAAGGCTTTGAGTTTAGAAAAGATTTGATTGAGCGCATATTCTCTGTTTTCAGCGATTTTAGCGCCAATATCGTAATTGGAATCCAATAATTCATCTCTAAATTTATACACGCTTTTTCGTTGCTCATTAGCCACATCATCGTATTCTAACAAATGCTTACGGCTTTCAAAATGCAAGTTTTCCACTTTTTTTTGCGCGTTTTCCACCGCTCTTGTTACGAGCTTGGATTCAATGTGTTCGCCGTCTTTAAGCCCTAATTTTTCCATCACCCCCTTAATCCTATCGCTCCCAAAAATGCGCAACAGATTGTCTTCTAAACTCAAATAAAATTGGCTTGTTCCCGGATCGCCTTGGCGCCCGCTTCGCCCCCTTAATTGGTTGTCAATCCTGCGGCTCTCATGCCTTTCAGTGCCAATGATATACAGCCCCCCAAGCTCTTTAATTTCATCGGTGAGTTTAATATCAACGCCTCTGCCTGCCATGTTAGTCGCAATCGTAACCGCTCCTTTAAGCCCGGCGTCTTTGATGATTTCAGCTTCTTTGGTGTGTTGCTTGGCGTTTAAAACGGTGTGAGGGATGCGTTCTTTTTTGAGTAAAGCGTGCAAGGTTTCACTCTTTTCAATGCTGGCCGTGCCGACTAAAACGGGCTGACCTTTATCGTGCAATTCTTTAATTTTAAGGATCACAGCGTCAAATTTTTCTTTTTCACTCTTATAGATGAGATCGTTCAAATCTTTTCGCTTGATCGCTAGATTAGTAGGGATAGACACCACTTCTAAATTGTAGATTTCTAAAAATTCTGTGGCTTCGGTTTGAGCCGTGCCTGTCATGCCTGAAAGTTTAGAAAACATCCTGAAATAATTTTGGAAAGTAATATCGGCTAAGGTTTGGCTCTCTTCTTTAATGCTCACGCCCTCTTTAGCCTCTAAAGCCTGATGCAAGCCTTCACTAAAGCGCCTCCCCTCAGACAAGCGGCCGGTAAATTCATCTACAATCACCACTTCATTATTGGCTACAATATAATCTTTATCAATAAAAAAGAGGTAATTCGCTTTCAAGGCTTGGTCTAAATGGTGCGATAAGGCGGCGTTTTCAATCTTGTATAAATTATCCACGCCAAAGAGGTTTTCGGCTTTTTTAATCCCCTCTTCAGTGATCAAAATCGCGCGGTTTTTTTCATCTATGGTGAAATCGGTTTCCACTTGCATGCTTTTAGCGACTTCATCAGCCTTGTTGTAATTTTCCATGCGCCTATCCACAGGCCCTGAAATGATTAAAGGGGTTCTCGCTTCATCAATTAAAATGGAATCCACCTCATCAACAATGGCGAACGCATGCGATTTTTGCACCTTATGCTCTAAAGAATATTTCATGTTATCCCTTAGATAATCAAAGCCAAATTCATTGTTAGTGCCATAAACAATGTCTTTAGAATAAATTTCTAAGCGCTCATCATCGTCTCGCACGCTCGCAGTGATCGTGCCTACGCTATAACCTAAGAATTGATACAACGGCTCCATTTCTTTAGAATCCCTATGGGCTAGGTAATCATTAACGGTTACCACATACACGCTTTCACCTTTCATAGCGTTCAAAGCCACCGCTAAAGTAGCGACTAAAGTCTTACCCTCTCCGGTTTTCATTTCAGCGATCTTGCCATCGTTTAAGACCATGCCCCCAATGAGTTGCACGTCAAAATGGCGCATCTTTAAGATCCTTTTACTCGCTTCTCTAGTGATAGCAAAACTTTCCGGTAAAACTTCTAAAAGGGTTTTTTCTTGCAAATCTTTTTCTACGGATCGCACTCGTTTTTTTAATTCTTCAAAAGCGTTTTGCAGCTCAACATCGCTCATTTTTTCATAAGTAGGCTCTAAGGCGTTGATAGTTAGGACTTGTTTTTTGTATTGTTTGATCCAGCGATCGTTTCTGGTGCCAATGATTTTTCCAATGATTGCTTTTATCATGGTAGTAGTAACCTTTTAAGAGTGCTTTAATCCCATTTATTTGATTAAAGCGTCAGTTTTTAATCCCATTTTAGCATGGATAAAATAAAAGTCTTGTAAAATAAAGGGTTTTATTAAAGATGAGAGATTGTTTTAAGGTTTGAATAATGAAAGCTTTTTTAAAGATTTTAATGGTTTTGATTTTTATAGGCGTTGCTTGTGCTAAAAATCCTCCAACGCTTTCTAAAGAAGAAGAGGTTTTGCAGCATTTGCAAAGTTTTAGCGCGCATTTCAAGCAGGTTTTAAAAAATGAAAAGCCTTTAGTTTATTATGGGGTTTTAAAGGCTAAAGCCCCTAATTGGGCTTTATGGGTTTATGAAAAGCCTTTAAAAAAAGAAATTTACATGAACGATAAAGAAGTGGTAATTTATGAGCCTAATTTATTCCAAGCGACCATCACGCCCTTAAAAGACAAGACGGATTTTTTCACCATTCTCAAGCGCTTAAAAAAGCAGACTGACGGATCGTTTCAAACGACTATCAACAAAACCACTTATCGTTTGGTTTTTAAAGACGGCAAGCCTTTTTCATTGGAATTTAAAGATGAAATGAATAATCTGGTTACAATCACTTTTTCTCAAGCAGAAATCAACCCCACCATTGCTAATGAAATCTTTGTTTTTAAGCCTAAAGATGAAAATATTGATATTGTGCGCCAATGATTTTTGATGATTCATTGCATTTTGTTAGCAAAAGTTAGCTAAAATAGACAAGCTTTTGAAATCATGGGGCTGACTTGGATTTCGACAGATTTCTTGTCGTGCAGATAGCATGCCAAGCGCTGCTTGTAAAACAGCAACAAAAATAACTGTAAACAACGCAGATTACGCTCCAGCTTACGCTAAAGTTGCGTGAGTTAATCTCCTTTTGGAGCTGGACTGATTAGAATTTCTAGCGTTTTAATCACTCCATAACCTTAAGCTAGACGCTTTTAAAAGGTGGTTCGCCTTTTAAACTAAGAACAAGAACTCTTGAAACTACCTCAAGGTTTTAGAAAGTTGGACCAGAGCTAGTTTTAAGGCTAAAAACTAACCAATTTTCTAAGCATTGTAGAAGTTTGTGTTTAGGACAAGATTTTTGGACTGGGGTTCGATTCCCCACAGCTCCACCATATTAAAAAGTATCATTTTTATAGCGTATTTAAGGAAGGTAAATGCAGAAGTTTTTCTCTCGTTTTAGAAGGTGGGCGTTGCCCTTTTATTTTGTGAGCGCTTTAGCAGCGATTGATATTGATGAAGTGACAGAAGCTCAAGCCAACAGCGTGAAATTAAGCGATCAGTTAGTAAGCCTGAGCGATAAGCTTTTAGAAAAAGCGGTGGATAGGGGGCGCAATACCGATCACTTAAAAGATCTTAGCGATTTGCATGAAAAAATCAAACATTTGCGCTTGATCTTAGAGCCTAAGCCTAAGGATAAAGAAAATAACCCTAACTTAAAAGATCATCAAGGTTCTGAAACGATTGAAATCGGCGAAACGATTAAAAAGGCTTTAGGCGAGCCGGTATTCCCCCAAGACGCACTAGACGCCGCTTTGCAAATTGACAAACAGCTGGATTCTTTCAAGCAAGACAATTTGGTTGATGTTAAGCCCTTAAAAGACATTTTAGCCCAGCTAGAAGCCGAATTGAGAAAAGCCATTAATTTCCAAAAACAATGGCTCAATTCTACCAAGCCTAATTGATAGGGTTTAAAAAAAGAATTTCAAACTCACCAAGAGATTGCTCCTGTCTTGTGTGTTCGCCTTAAAGGCTTTATCAAAAGGGCTAGTGAGATCATTAACCTTATAGCCGTTGTGTATGCTCACCGCATAGTATTGTAAATTCACATCAACGCTAGCAAAAGAACCCCATTTATAGCCCAAGTGCAAGTTAATGGATCTTTCGCTCGCTCTAGTGGCGTAAGTGTATCTGCCTAAAATCCCCCATAAAAACCCTCTATACACCCCCCCACCAAAGACATATCCGCTAACAGAGTCTGCGGTAACAGCGTTACTAAAAACCAAACCATAAATGCTGTTACTTCTTATATCAAAAGGGATCGGGTTACCATACCAGCCAATCCTTGCGTTAGCGTTGCCAAAATTTTGGTAATAACCAAAGCCAAAGTTAAACTCGTTGTAGTCAAAGCGTTGGTGGATCAAAAGCGATGCACCCCACTCGCCAATCTTAGAGTTACGCCAATACACATCGTATAAATCTTTAGCATAAACGGGGAAAATCGCATTGATAAGGGTTTGAGATCGTAATCCTAAACCTCTAAATTTCGGGTTGCTATCAATATGGATTTTAATCCCGGGCGCTTCGTAAGTTTTAGGTGAAAAATAAAAAAAGGGCGTGGCTTGAACATGTTTGCTAGAAAAATAGAGTTGCACCGCATGGATGCCATCATTAACATCTTTTCTGCCGTCTTCAGTAACAATAGGGGCATACCAATCTCGTATCCATTGCCCCGCAGCTAAAGCCCTCCCAAAAGAGCTGAACCATTTTAACGCTATTTTAGAGTTGATTTTATAATCCAGTTCAAAACCCTCTGTATAACCGCTCATAAAATCCATGTTAGAAAGGTAACGCCCTAGTTTTAGGTGGAATTTATCGCCATAAGAATAGAACAAATAGGAATTATACAGCACATAATTACGGGTGTGAGCGTCAGATTCTATGCGGGAGTCTTTCCAAGGAGCATCGCCTAAATACCCCCACCAACGCCCTATGAAGTAAAAAAGTTCTGAACCATAGACTTGATGCGTGGCTTGGTCTATGAGCGTTTTGGTAGAATCGTAAGCGAGCGCTCCTAAAATCCCGCCAACGCCTATTTTTAAGCTGTGTTTTTCAATGTTTTTAGGGAGCAGATTGGAATCCACTTGAAGCTTGATCGTGGCGGTTACAAAAGTGGCTGTAGGGAAAATCCCTTCTTTGGAATTGAGTTTGGAATGGTTAAACCCCACTTTAGAAAAGGATTCCGCTACCCCACTAAACTTATAATCAAAAGCCAACAAAGGGCTTTGATTGTAAAGAATGGAAACAAACAATAAGGGTAATTTTTGAAATTTTAACACAGAATAACCTTTGTTTAATTTTCGCTCGTATCATATTCCAATTTTATTAAAAACCCATTAAAAATAAAAGTATTCAAATAATTATCTAAATATTATTCTTTTTTTGTTCCGCTTTCATTTTTTATCGGCTCAAAAGAATACCCTAAAGCCTGATAAATTTGATTGTGGTAACGGACCTGATTGTCTTCTAAACTTTCTTGAAAAGACTTTTTAAAATGCGGATCCAGCGTGTTTAAAAACACCTCTAGCCCTATCGCGCTAGAATAATTCACCCAATCATGCCTTAAATCGCTCTCCAATAAGGAGGCGTATTCTATAAGCGTTTCATCGCTATTTTGCAAGGCATTGACAATGAATAAATCTTTTCTGTCTTTAGGCTGGGTGAGCAAGAGTAAAGAGGGGTTGAAATTGATTTGTGTGGAAAGGATTTTAAAGGGCTTATACTCTAAAAGTCCTATTTGAGAAAGAATAAGGCCGCTTTTAGTGGTAGGGGTGTTCAAAATCAAAGTAGAATTTTTAAAAAACGCATCATTCTTTCTAAAATTTTTAGAAAAACTGGTCGCTTGTTTGTAAGAAATATTTTCTTGGTGTTTGACTTCAATATTTAAAGACTCCGTGATTTGCCTCAAGCGTTCGCCTATTAAGCCATCGTCATCGTATTCAATCACGGGCGAATTAGGGTTAATGAAAGCCGTGAGCATGCCTAATTGCTCTTTATAATCAATCCCCCCAAAATACAAGCGCTCGCTTAAAGAACGCTCGGTATGATTTGCTAATTGCGCTTTATTCACCGTAGGCACATAAGTAGGGGTGCTAATCGTTGTGTTTTGGAGCAAATTTTCCACGCCCTCTTTAGTCAATAAGGCTATCACAAAAGGGAATTTTTCTTTTTCAATTTCTTTATAGGTTTGCTCTAATTTTTCAGGGCTTTCTTCATCGCTGTCAAAGACTTGGATATTGAAATCGTTGTTTCTGGTGTTCAAATACGCTAAAAGGGTGTTCATCACCGAAATGGCATAACGCCCCACGACCTTTTTAGGCAATAAAATCGCTAATTCAATCTTAGGCTCATAGCTTTCTTTAGCTGGAGTTTGAGAGGCGATGGATACGGGGTTGAGTTTATTGAGTATGTCTTTATAATAAGTTTTAAGGCTCTCATCTTGGTTGTTGTTATCGTATTGAGATACAAAAGAAAAGATTTGATTTTGCAACATCAAGTCTTTCAAGCATTCCAAAGAGCAAGGCTCTGTCTTAATGATTTGCTGGTGTGCTGGGGGCAAAGGGGAAAACAGATAGCTTTTAGCGCTCAAACTTATCGTGCAAAAAGTGGAAACAATCAGCGCAAGGCGTTTGAAAAATCTTTTTCTTAAGGCGTATGGCATTTTTTAATATCTTTAAAATGAATTTCCTAAAATTTTATTATAGAATATTTAACCCTAAAAGGGGACTGATTTTACCCCTACAATCCAACAAGAGGACTTTTTTAAGGCGTGTGGGATCAAACGCACTTTTAAACACTCAAACTCTATAAAATCCTCATTATAGGGATACAGAGCGAGAACCAAACCCCCAACTTTAATTCTTTCAATCATTAAAGGATTGCATCAAAGGATTGAATGGCGTACGCTTTCATGCTTTGATGATCCTCTAGCGCCAATTATAAATATAAGGTCTTAAGCTAATGCAGTAATCCCTGGTGCTTAATATATCCTTACGCATGTCCCCTAATTGCCCAGACAACACTTCTTGCACTTTTCTTAATTGGTTGATCTCCGTGTTTTGCGCGCTGATGATTTTTAAATCCCTTATCTCTTCAATCAAATCCGCATTACTGATCGCTTTATTGGCTTGCGCTGGATCCGCGCTTAAAAAACCTAACGCCACGCATAAACTCACAACGACTTTTTTCATCACCGCTCTCCTCTTTTATCCTCTCCCAACACTCAGCCATAGCCAAATAAAAGGGATCATTCCCTTTTAATGAAAACAAAACTAGAGCCTGAAATTCTCCATTAAGTTAAAGTTCATGTAGCGATAGATCTTGTCTTTTTGGCTCTCTAGCTTTTCGCTCACTAAATTCATGTATTCTTCTTTAGTGGGGATTCTCCCTAGTAAAGCGCACGCCGCCCCAAGCTCCGCACTGCCTAAATACACTTTAGCTCCTCTACCCATGCGATTATCAAAATTGCGCGTGGAAGTGGAAAAGACGACCGCATTATCCCTAACCCTCGCTTGATTGCCCATGCACAAGCTACAGCCTGGGACTTCAGTCCTTGCCCCGGCAGCCCCAAAAATCGCATAATAGCCCTCATTAATAAGCTCTTGTTCGTCCATTTTACTGGGTGGCACTACCCAAAGGCGTGCTTGACTGGGGGGGGCGTTTTTAACGATTTCGCCAAAGGCTCTGAAATGCCCGATATTCGTCATGCAAGAGCCAATAAACACTTCATCAATAGCGTGCGGTCTTTTGCCGGTCGTATCCGCTAAAACTTCGCTCAAAGTAGCGACATCATCAGGGTCATTAGGGCAAGCCAAAATAGGCTCCGTGATTTCTGCCACATCAATTTCAATGACGGCAGCGTATTGAGCGTTACTATCTGGCTCTAACAATACCGGATTATCCACCCAAGCTTGCATCGCATCTCTGCGTTTTTTCAAAGTCTCTTTATCTTCATAACCGCTCGCAATCATCTCATCAATGAGCTTGATATTGGATTTCAAGTATTCAATCATCGGCTCTTTATTCAAACGAACCACACAAGCAGCCGCGCTCCTTTCTGCACTCGCATCGCTTAGTTCAAAAGCCTGCTCCATTTTAATATCAGGCAAGCCTTCAATCTCTAAAATACGCCCGTTAAAGACATTGATTTTACCCTTTTTCTCCACCGTGAGTAACCCTTTTTTAATCGCATAATAAGGGATCGCATTCACCAAATCCCTTAAGGTGATCCCAGGATTCATTTCTCCTTTAAAACGCACTAACACGGATTCTGGCATGTTCAATGGCATCGTGCCTGTAACCGCTGCAAAAGCGACTAGCCCGCTTCCTGCCGGGAAACTAATGCCTAAAGGGAAACGGGTGTGGCTATCCCCTCCTGTGCCTAAAGTGTCAGGCAATCCCATGCGATTCAGCCATGTATGGATCACGCCATCGCCCGGATGCAACGCCACACCGCCTCTTTGAGTGATAAAGCCAGGCAAGGTTGCATGCAAACTCACATCGCTAGGTTTTGGGTAAGCGGCGGTATGGCAAAAACTCTGCAACACAAAAGGCGCATCAAATTTCAAACTCGCCAATTCTTTAACCTCATCTCTAGTCATCGCCCCTGTGGTGTCTTGACTGCCCACGGTGGTAACCTTTGGCTCACAATAAGCGCCGGGTAAGATCCCTTTTACCCCACAAGCATGGCCTACAATTTTTTGGGCTAAAGTGTAGCCTTTAGCGTCGCTTTTGGGAGCGGATGGCTTTTTAAACGCTTCCGATTCGCCTAGCCCTAAAAATTTACGTGCTTTGTTGGTCAAGCCTCTACCAATGATTAAAGGGATACGCCCAGAAGCCCTAACTTCATCTAATAAAGTTTCAGGCTCTAGTTTGAAGGTGCTAACTACCTTATTGTTCAGCGTGATTTCGCCTTTATAAGGATAGATCTTAATCAAATCGCCCTCTTTTAGATCCTTAACATCAGCCACAATGGGTAACGCCCCGCTATCTTCACAAGTCGCAAAGAAAATCGGAGCGATCACCCCTCCAATCACAATGCCCCCACTCCTTTTATTAGGCACAAAAGGAATGTCCTTACCAAAATGCCACATGATAGAGTTAGTCGCGCTTTTTCTAGAGCTTCCTGTGCCAACCACATCGCCCACATACGCTACAGGAACGCCTTTAGTTTTAATGGCTTTGATGCGTTGTTCGTAATTTTCAATCCGGTTTTTTAGCATGGCCTTGGCGTGTAAAGGAATATCGCTTCGTGTGAAAGCATCGCTCGCTGGGCTTAAATCATCGGTATTGGTTTCGCCATCAATCTTAAACACGCACGCTTCAATGCATTCATTCAAAGGCTCTTTATTCAAAAACCATTCGGCGTTCGCCCAAGACTCTAGCACTTCTTTAGCCAAAGCGTTAGTTTTGCTCATTGCCGCAATTTTATCAAACGATCCATAGACTAAAAGAGTGGTTTTTAGAGCTTTCGCGCTCTCTTTAGCGATGTTTTTATCTTGACTTTCTAATCCCATAATCAAAGGCTCTACATTATACCCCCCAAGCATCGTACCTAAAAGAGTGGTCGCTTCTAAAGCGCTAATGTGCACACATTCTAGTTTTTTTTGAGACAATTGGGCTAAAAATTCCGCTTTCACTTTCGCCCCCTCATCAACCCCAGGGCTTACCCTGTGAATGAGTAATTCTTTAGCGAAAGCGGCGTTTGTAGGATCTTTTGTTAAAATCTCAACGACGGCTTGAACTTGTTTAGCACTTAAGGGGAGTGGCGGGATACCCTCACTTTCTCTTTCTGAAACGCTTTTTTTGTAATCTTCTAAAAAATCTTTCATCATTTCTCCTTTTTAAATAGCATTATTTGCTAATGCCCTAATCGTTTGCCCCATGATAACAAAACTCTTTTTACTTTTAGTTAAGTTGTAAGAAACTTTAGCTACCATGCGATACAAAAAAGGATTTTAAGTGCGTTTTGGTAAAATTGATTATTTGAACATGCTCCCTTTTGATGTGTTTATCAAATCCTACCCCACCCCTTGTTATTTCAAACAATTTTTACGGCTTAAAAAAACCTACCCCTCCAAACTCAATCAAAGTTTTTTATTCAGGCGCATTGATGCGGGGTTTATTTCTTCTATCGCCGGCTATTCATTCGCTCTTTATCCTTATTCTCTAGGCATTGTCGCTTATAAAGAAGTTTTAAGCGTGCTGGTTGTGGATGCAAAAAACGCTTTTGACAAAGAAAGCGCTTCTTCAAACGCTCTCTCTAAAGTGTTAGGGTTAAAAGGCGAAGTGTTAATCGGTAATAAAGCGCTGCAGTTTTATTATTCCAACCCTAAAAAAGATTTTATAGATTTAGCCGCTCTGTGGTATGAAAAAAAACGCTTGCCGTTTGTTTTTGGGCGTTTGTGTTACCATAAAAACAAGGATTTTTACAAGTGCTTGTCTTTAGCTTTCAAACATCAAAAAACAAAAATCCCTTACTACATCCTTAAAGAAGCCGCTTTAAAAACCAACTTAAAACGCCAAGATATTTTAAACTACTTGCAAAAAATTTACTACACTTTAGGCAAAAAGGAACAATCAGGCCTTAAAGCGTTCTATCGTGAATTGTTGTTCAAACGCATTCAAAAACCCAAGCGTTTTTAGTGATTCGCTGGGAATGTAGGCTTAAAATTCAGAAAGGGTGTTTTTAAGCAAGATTAGGTTACAATCACAAGTTTTATTAAAATTTTATTAATTAATAAGAAGGGATCATGCAAGCAAAGATAAAAAACAAACGGGTTTTGGTGAAATTTTCTGGGGAAGCGTTAGCTGGGGACAACCAGTTTGGGATTGACATTCATGTGTTAGATCACATCGCTAAAGAGATCAAAAGTTTAGTGGAAAACGATATTGAAGTGGGTATTGTGATTGGTGGAGGTAATATCATTAGGGGGGTTAGTGCGGCTCAAGGGGGGATTATCAGGCGCACCAGTGGGGATTATATGGGCATGTTAGCCACCGTGATTAATGCGGTAGCGATGCAAGAAGCTTTAGAGCATATCGGCTTAGACACAAGAGTGCAGAGCGCGATTGAAATCAAAGAGATTTGTGAAAGTTACATTTACAGAAAAGCGATCAGGCATTTAGAAAAGGGTAGGGTGGTGATTTTTGGCGCTGGCACGGGAAACCCGTTTTTCACTACGGATACGGCGGCCACTTTAAGAGCGATTGAAATTGGATCGGATTTAATCATTAAAGCGACTAAAGTGGATGGCATTTACGATAAAGACCCTAACAAATTTAAAGACGCTAAAAAATTGGACACTCTAAGCTATAACGATGCATTGATAGGGGATATTGAAGTGATGGACGATACCGCTATTTCTTTAGCTAAAGACAATAAGCTCCCCATTGTGGTGTGTAACATGTTCAAAAAAGGGAATTTATTGCAAGTGATTAAGCACCAACAAGGCGTGTTTTCTATGGTAAAATAAGCCCTTTAAAATTGGATAGAACTCAAAATAAAAGGATCATTTTGAAAAAAGAGAGAACAGAGAGTTTAGTCGCTCAAGCCTTAAAAAATATTGGGAACGACCGCTACATGCTAGATAATTTAGTTTTCGCTCGTGTGAAGCAATTAAACGCCGGAGCCAAAACTTTAGTGAATATGGACCCTAAACGCCATAAATTAGTGGATATTGCCATTAGAGAAATCGCTGAAGGGAAAATTGATATAGACAGGATAGATGAACGAAATTGATAAATCCGTTGATATCGGATTCTTACGGATTTTGGATGTTATCAAAAAAGTTACGACCCCAAAGGGTGGCATTGAAATCTTAAGGACTTTAATTGATTCCACGCCCAAAATTGAAAACGCCCTAAATTTAGCGACCAAGAGCCATAAGGGGCAATACCGAAAGAGCGGTGAGCCTTATATTGTCCATCCTATTTGTGTGGCGAGCGTGGTGGCGTTTTGTGGGGGCGATGAGGCGATGGTGTGCGCTGCGCTTTTGCATGATGTGGTGGAAGACACGCCTTGTAAGATTGAAACGATTGAGCGAGAATTTGGGCAAGATGTGGCCAATTTAGTGGATGCGCTCACCAAAATCACTGAAATCAGGAAAGAAGAATTAGGAGTGAGCTCTCAAGATCCCAGAATGGTGGTTTCAGCGCTCACTTTCAGAAAGATCCTTATTAGCGCGATACAAGATCCAAGAGCCTTAGTGGTAAAGATTAGCGACAGGTTGCACAACATGCTCACCTTAGACGCCTTGCCTCATGACAAGCAAGTGCGTATTTCTAAAGAAACTCTAGCGGTGTATGCCCCCATAGCGAGCCGATTGGGCATGTCTTCAATCAAAAATGAATTAGAAGACAAGAGCTTTTATTATATTTATCCGGAAGAATATAAAAATATTAAGGAATATTTGCACAAAAACAAGCAGTCTTTACTCTTAAAACTCAACGCTTTTGCGAGCAAGTTAGAAAAAAAACTTTTTGACAGCGGGTTTAGCCATTCAGATTTTAAACTCGTTACAAGGGTGAAACGCCCTTATTCTATCTATCTTAAGATGCAACGGAAGGGCGCGGTTAATATTGATGAAATTTTGGATTTGTTAGCCATTAGGATTTTATTGAAAAACCCGATTGATTGCTATAAAGTTTTAGGGATTATCCATTTGAATTTCAAACCCATTGTCTCTCGTTTTAAAGATTACATCGCTTTGCCCAAGGAAAATGGTTACAAGACGATACACACGACCATTTTTGATGAATCTTCTGTTTATGAAGTGCAGATCCGCACCTTTGATATGCATATGGGGGCGGAGTATGGTAATTCAGCCCACTGGAAGTATAAAGCTGGGGGCGTGGATCATGAAGATCATCATGAGGGCATGAGGTGGTTGCAAAATTTTAAATACCATGACAGCGATTTGAAAAACGACCCTAAGGAATTTTACGAACTCGCTAAGAACGATTTGTATCGTGAAGATATTGTCGTTTTTTCGCCTCATGGGGACACTTACACCTTACCGGTAGGAGCGATTGCTTTAGATTTTGCTTACATGGTGCATAGCGATTTAGGCGATAAAGCCACGGACGCTTATATCAATAGTAAAAAAGCCTTACTCAATCAGGAATTAAGGAGTGGGGATGTGGTTAAAATCATTAAAGGCGATAAAATAATACCTCGTTTCATTTGGATGGATCAGCTTAAAACTTCTAAGGCTAAAAACCATTTGCGTATCCAAAGAAGAAACCGCTTGAAAGAGATTGACACTAAGAGCATGATCAATATCTTAGCGACTTTTTTTGGGCGATCTGTTTTTGAAGACGTGGATTTAAAAGATTATAAAAACTTTGAAGAAAAATTAACAGATTGTGGGGTGGAGACCACCTTAACAGAAGCGATGAAAAGCTTTGAAAATTTGGCCAAACTCACTGAAGAGATTGAAAATAAAGTGTTTTCTTTAAAAGAAGATGCGATTTTAGAATACAAAGAGATGAGTTTATGGACTCGAGGTTTGAGGTATTTGGGTTTTAAAACCAATGTTTTGAATTTTTTAACCCCCAACCGGCAATGGCAGTGTAAGGAATTGGAGCATTTTAGCGTTTGTTCAAGTAACGCTTTAGAAATCAAACAGGTGTTATTGAATGATTGTTGTTACCCTAAATATGGCGATGAAATCATTGCGATCGTAACGGATTTAAAAGATCCAAAGGCGGTTGCACACCATAAATTTTGCAAAAAAGCGATAGCGGAAGTGGATGCTAAAGCGCCTATGGTTTATATAGAATGGCACAAGCGGGATCGAACGATTTATAAAATGATGTTTTATTTAGGCGAAAAAAAGTCGGTTTTAGCGGGTTTATTAACTTTTTTAAACAGGAACGAATGCAATATTGTGGGCGTGTCTTACCTAGGCTATAAAGACAAGTATTCTAGCCATTGTGAAGTGAGTTTTGAAATAGCCACGGATAAGGCGGATTGGATCAGAGCCTTAATCAATCGCAAATATCAGGATAGGATTGTAGAATTATCCAGTCTGGATGACGCTTATGAATCATAATAAGCCCTAATTAAGGAATAAACATGGAACAAAAAATCGCTATCGCCTTAAAAGAGATCGCTAGAGGCGCTAATGAAATCATTGGATTAGAATACATTGAAAAGCTAGTGAGAAAATATTATGAAACCAATGAACGCTTTATCGTTAAAGCCGGGTTTGATCCTACCGCTCCCGATTTGCATTTAGGGCATACGGTATTGATTCAAAAATTAGCTTTATTGCAGCAATATGGGGCTAGGGTTAAGTTTTTGATTGGGGATTTTACCGCTATGATAGGCGATCCTACAGGGAAAAATGAAACGAGAAAACCCTTAAACCGGGAGCAAGTCTTAGAAAACGCTAAAACTTATGAAGAGCAAATCTATAAGATTTTAGATCAAAAACACACCGAAGTGTGCTTTAATTCCACTTGGTTGGATGCTTTAGGCGCAAAAGGCATGATAGAATTGTGCGCGAAGTTTTCAGTCGCTAGAATGCTAGAAAGGGACGATTTTGCTAAACGCTATAAAGAAAACCGCCCCATTAGCATCGTGGAATTTTTATACCCTTTGTTGCAAGGCTATGATTCAGTGGCGATGGATGCGGATATTGAGCTTGGGGGCAATGATCAAAAGTTTAATTTGCTGGTGGGGCGCTTTTTGCAACGATCTTATGGCTTGAATAAAGAGCAGTCTGTCATTACCATGCCTTTATTAGAGGGGCTTGATGGGGTGCAAAAAATGAGTAAAAGCTTGGGGAATTATGTGGGGATCACTGAAGAGCCTAATGCGATGTTTGGGAAGATCATGAGCGTGAGCGATGATCTCATGTGGCGCTATTACACCCTTTTGAGCGCTAAGACTTTAGAAGAAATTGAAGACTTAAAACATGGTATTTTAAATCAAACCCTGCACCCTAAAGCCGTTAAAGAAGATCTCGCTGGTGAAATCGTGGCTCGTTATTATGATAATGATCAAGCATTCAAGGCTAAAGAGCAATTTTCTAAAGTGTTTAGCGCAAACCTTTTGCCTGAAATTTTATCAGAGAGCGATTTTGATGAGGGGGTTGGGGTTTTAGATGTTTTAAAACAGATTGGCTTTTGCCCATCCACTTCACAAGCCAGGCGCGATATTCAAGGGGGAGGGGTAAAGATTAATCAAGAAGTGGTAAAAGATGAGAGTTATCGTTTTATTAAAGGAAATTATGTTATACAGCTTGGTAAGAAAAGATTTATGAAATTAAATATTAACTAATATTAAGGAAAGAGCTATGGTATCAACACTCAAACCGCTAAAAATCGGTAAGCACACCATAAAATTCCCTATTTTTCAAGGGGGCATGGGTGTGGGGATTAGCTGGGATGAACTAGCTGGAAATGTTGCCAAAGAAGGGGCTTTAGGAGTGATTTCAGCCGTAGGGACTGGTTATTATAAAAACATGCGTTTTGTAGAAAGGATTGTGGCTAAAAAACCCTTCGAAGCCTTGAATTTTTACTCCAAAAAAGCGTTGAATGAGATTTTTGCAAACGCTAGGAAAATTTGCGGGAACAATCCTTTAGGGGCGAATATTTTATACGCTATCAATGACTATGGTCGTGTTTTAAGGGACTCTTGTGAAGCGGGAGCGAACATTATTATTACAGGGGCTGGTTTGCCCACTAACATGCCTGAATTCGCTAAGGATTTTAGCGATGTGGCGCTCATCCCTATTATTTCTTCAGCGAAGGCTTTAAAAATCCTTTGTAAAAGATGGAGCGATCGCTATAAAAGAATCCCGGACGCATTCATTGTGGAAGGGCCGTTGAGTGGGGGGCATCAGGGCTTTAAATACGAAGATTGTTTTAAAGAAGAATTCCGATTAGAAAATTTAGTGCCTAAAGTCGTGGAAGCTTCTAAAGAATGGGGGAATATCCCTATCATTGCTGCTGGGGGGATTTGGGATAGGAAGGATATAGACACCATGTTGAGTCTTGGAGCGAGTGGGGTGCAGATGGCGACTCGTTTTTTAGGCACGAAAGAATGCGACGCTAAAGCGTATGCCGATCTTTTGCCCACGCTCAAAAAAGAAGATATTTTACTCATTAAATCGCCTGTAGGCTATCCGGCTAGGGCTATCAATACGGGGGTGATCAAGCGTATTGAAGAGGGTAACGCGCCTAAAATCGCATGCGTGAGCAATTGTGTAGCGCCCTGTAACAGAGGTGAAGAAGCTAAAAAGGTGGGCTATTGTATCGCTGATGGTTTGGGGCGCAGTTATTTAGGAAACAGAGAAGAGGGGCTTTATTTTACCGGGGCTAATGGCTATAGAGTGGATAAGATTATCAGCGTGCATGAATTGATCAAAGAGCTTACAGAGGGTTAATTTGTAGTGCTTGTGAGGTTAGGGGTTGTTGCATGTCTTTTTTGGTTGCATTTTGCTTGTGCTACAACCCTTAAAATTACCAACATTGTGCCTTTTGGCTCTAGCAGCGTTAAAATGGTGTTCAATCAAGAAATTAAGAAATTCAAAGAAGTTCCGCTCAAAAATTTCAAGAGTTATTTGGAATTAGAAGCCGTTTTAACCATTCCTAAAAAGCATTACCAATTTTCCAAGCAATCTTTCATCACGATCGCGCAATTCAGCCCTAAGTTAGTGCGAGTGGTCATTAGCTACGCTCCTAAGATGACTTATGAGGTTAAAACCCTTAAAGACAAGCTTTATGTTTCTATCGTGGAGAAAAAGCCCTTAGTTAGGCATCAAATGGCGCCAAAGCCACCCAAACACCATGCGCTAAAACACCACACCCCTAAACCTGCCCCTAAATCTATTAAAAAAGAGACCAAAGAAAAAACGCCCATTAAGCATGCGCATTCAAAACATGTGCATTCTCCATTGAACGAAAGGAGCGCTAAAAAAGAAATTCCTAAAAAAGAATTAGAAAATGAGAGTAAGAACCAAGTTTTTATAACAGAAAAAAATGACGCTTTCATCAAAACCAAGCGCAAAAAACACAAAAAGATCGTTTTAGACGCTGGGCATGGGGGGAAAGATTGCGGGGCGATGAGCGCGAATTTGGTGTGTGAAAAAGACATTGTTTTAGAAGTGGTGAAGTTTTTACACAAAGAGCTTAAAAAGAGAGGCTATAGCGTTTTATTGACAAGGGATAAGGACATTTACATTGATTTAGTGGCTCGCACGGAATTAGCCAATAAAAAAAGCGCGGATTTATTCATCTCAGTGCATGCCAATTCCATCCCTAAACGCTCCACCTCTAACGCTCATGGTATAGAGACTTATTTTTTATCCACCGCAAGGAGCGAAAGGGCTAGGAAAGTGGCTGAGCAAGAAAATAAAGACGATGTGAATTTAATGGATTATTTTTCTAAAAGTTTGCTTTTAAATTCATTGAACACGCAGCGATTGATTATTTCTAACAAACTGGCGATTGACGTGCAATACGGCATGCTCCAAAGTGTCCGCAAAAATTACCCTGATGTAGTGGATGGGGGTGTGAGAGAGGGGCCTTTTTGGGTATTGGCCGGGGCTTTAATGCCTTCAATTTTAATAGAAATTGGTTATAATTCCCATGCGATAGAATCTAAACGCATCCAAAGCAAACCGTATCAAAAAATCTTGGCTAAGGGCATTGCTGATGGCATTGATAGTTTCTTCAGCAAGAATGATTAGGCTATAGATGAATTTTTACCAAAAGATATACACGCATAAAGTCGTTTTTTCTTCGTTGTTTTTTTTGTTGTTTTTGTTCAACGTGGAAACTTTGTTGTTTTCGCATTTTAGCAATGATTTTTCGCAATTGTTTTTTTTGTTTGAAAACCATGTTTATGATTTCATTGTCAAATTAGATTACTTGGGGTTAATAGGCGTTTCTTTAATTTATCTGCTTGTGCTTATTCTAAAGCCTTTCACCCTCACGCGCCAAAAATGCGCTTGCGTAGGGATATTATGCCTTTCTTTCTACGCTTGGAATTTTCCTGTTAAACATTCTTTAATCGTGCTTTATCTTTTCTATTTTGCGCTGTTAGCGACTTTATTGTGGCGTTTTTTAGGGGCTAGCATGAAGCAATCTTTCTTGCCGTCTATGAATATTTGCATCGTGTGGATTTTTGCTTCTTCTTTACAGAGTTTTAGATTTTTAAGCGTGTCTGATTGCGTGGATTTTTCCCTTTTTACACTCGCTCTTATTTTATTGATACTGGTTTTAATCTATCACAAACGCCTTTTTGGGTTGTATGAATACGCTAACACGCTTATTTTGATTGTGGGGCTTAGCGTGGTGGTGCTGTGCTCTAGCATGTTCATTCAAACTAAAGAATATTATGGCATGCGATTGGGTTTTTATTTTTTAGGCTTGTTAGGGTGGCTTTTAGAATATGTGCATAACACTTTAAGGCGTTTGGAGCATAAGATTTAAAGGCTTGGCTCTCATTCAATAGGGATTGTTAAAGTTTTTTGGTTGAGTATCCTTGATTGAGTGTCTTTTTAGGGCTTAAAAGCGGGTTTACAAAAATCTTAAAGAGGTTTAATAATCTTTTGTTTTTGGCGTTCTTGCTCTAATTTAGCCACTTGAGCAAAGACTATCGCCACGGCTTCAAACAATTCTTCTGGTATGGTAGCGTTTAATTTCACATCTTTATAAAGCTCTCTAGCGAGCGTTTTATTTTCTATAATTTCTATGTCATGCTCTCTAGCGATGCCCTTAATCCTAATGGCTAAATAATCCGTGCCTTTAGCCACCACCACAGGCACAGGGTGTTCTTCATCAAATTTGAGAGCGACGGCATAATGGGTAGGGTTAGTCACTACGACATTGGCTTTAGGGATTTCTTGCATCATTTTATTCGTGGCGTTTTTTACCATCATTTGGCGGATTTTGGCTTTGATTTCTGGGTTCCCTTCTTGTTGTTTGTATTCGTCCTTAACTTCTTGTTTAGTCATTTTTAAAGAGTTGGTGTATTGGCGGCGTTTGATGATTAAATCCACAAAAGCCAAGACAAAAAATAAAAATAAAAGCGAAGAAATGAGTAATAACGCCTTATTTTTAAACCACAACAACTGGCCTTGCAAATTCAAAAGAGCCGCATGGTTTAATTCCCCTAAAAACAAGGAGAAGATGAAAAACCCCAGAAAAAAAGCTAAAAAAACTTTTAAGGTGATCAAACTCCCATCAAGGAGTTTTTTTAAAGAAAAAAGGTTTTTGACGCCATTGATAGGGTTGATTTTAGAAAATTTAGGCTCAATGACTTTAGGGGCAAAGAGCCAGCCAAATTGCAAGACATTGGATAAAAACGCCACCACTACTAAAATGATTAAAATCGGTAAAAGCAATAAAAAAGTGTCTTTAGCCAGTTGGTTAAACAGCTCTTGAACGCTTTCTTTATTGAAATCTAGGGAAAAATCTTTCAACACATGGCGATACATTTCGCTAAAGCCATCCACCCACCATATAAAAAAAACAAAAATACTCATTAGCCCGGCTAATAACCCCAAAACCCCCACCACTTCCATGCTCTTAGACACATTGCCTTCTTCTCTGGCTTTTTGGATTTTTTTCGCGCTAGGGAGTTCGGTTTTTTCTTCTTCAGCCATTGGCCCTCTTTTTTAAAATTTGAACGGCTAATTCATAGTCTTTTAAGGTGTTGAGGTTTAAAAATTCTTCTTCTTTATCAAAATGGATAGCGACAGAAGAGGTATTTTTCACAAGATCGCTAAGGCGATAATTTTGTGTTTTAAGAGCGTAACAAAGAGCGTTAAGGATATTTTGATGCCACAGAGAAATTAAATAATGTTCTTTTGTAGGGCTTTTAGCATAGATTACGCTAAAATTTTCAATCCCACAAAGAGCCTTGATGCTCTCAAAGGACACTAAAGGCGTATCTATAGGGATAAAAAAAATATAAGGGGTTTGCAGCGTTAAAAAAGCGTTATGAATGCCAACAAGGGGTGAAAAAAGATCGCTCTCTTTTTCTAAAAGATAGGGAGCGTTTAGTTCATACGATTTTTTAGCGCTGATAATGACTTTTTTGAAAAGTTTTAAAAGGCGCGTGTATTGGTATTCTAAAAGGCTAGGATACGATTTTAAAGGCACAAGAGCCTTATTGATTTGAATGTTATTGATGGTAAAACGAGAGCTTTTGCCCCCAGCTAATAAAACGCAAGGAATGTTATCAATGATAGGGTTTTTCAAAAGATCTATCCTTGTTTAATGTTGTTAAGTCGTTGTTTATTATGTTACACTAAAAGCTTAAATAAAGGGCATAAGGGATAAAGGGAGTGTTAGTAGATAGTTTTAATAGGGTTATTGACTATATTAGGGTTTCTGTAACCAAACAATGCAATTTCAGGTGCCAGTATTGCATGCCTGCTACGCCATTAAATTTTTTTGATGATGAAGAATTATTGCCTTTGGATAATGTTTTAGAATTTCTTAAAATCGCCATTGATGAAGGCGTTAAAAAAATCAGAATCACGGGTGGGGAGCCGCTATTACGCAAGGGTTTAGACGAGTTTATCGCTAAATTGCACGCTTACAATAAGGAAGTAGCGTTAGTTTTAAGCACTAATGGTTTTTTACTCAAAAAAATGGCTAAGGGTTTAAAAGATGCTGGGTTATCACGGGTGAATGTTTCATTGGATTCTTTAAAAAGCGATAGGGTCTTAAAAATCTCTCAAAAAGACGCTCTTAAAAACACGCTAGAAGGGATTGAAGAGTCCTTAAAAGTGGGTTTAAAACTCAAGTTAAACACGGTTGTGATAAAAAGCGTTAATGATGATGAAATCTTAGAGCTTTTAGAATACGCAAAAAATAGGCATATACAAATCCGCTACATTGAATTTATGGAAAATACGCATGCTAAAAGTTTGGTTAAAGGCTTGAAAGAGCGAGAAATTTTAGATTTGATCGCTCAAAAATATCAAATCATTGAGACAGAAAAACCCAAACAAGTGTCTTCTAAAATCTACACGCTAGAAAATGGTTATCAATTTGGCATTATCGCTCCGCATAGCGATGATTTTTGCCAATCTTGCAATCGTATCCGTTTGGCTTCTGATGGCAAAATTTGCCCATGTTTATACTATCAAGACGCCATAGACGCTAAAGAAGCGATCATAAATAAAGATACAAAAATGATGAAAAGACTTTTAAAGCAATCCATCATCAATAAACCAGAAAAAAACATGTGGAATGATAAAAACAGCGAAACTCCCACAAGGGCGTTTTACTACACAGGGGGGTAGGGAAAATATTTATTATTTTAAACCTTTTTATTAAAAATAAAGCGGTTTGTTTAGGATTTTTGGTTATAGTGGCTAGGATTGAACAATAAGGAGGTCTTTATGGAAAAAGTCCTAGCGTTTTTTATCCCTAGCTTTTTTAGTCCTAGTCTTTCGGGGGGGGGTTACTTATAAGCCTACCATAAACCTTTTAGAATCCCCTAAATTTCTCACTTTTTTTAAATCTCACCTATTAACACCGCTAAAGAGAGGGTAATTCATGTTAGAAAACATGCAAGATATTTCGTTACAAAGCTCTCATGAAGCAGGGGTGGATATTACAGAGAGCAAAATGCTTATAAAATTTGCACCATTATTATTGATGAATTTATATGAATATGTTGGAAATGGAAAGGATTCCAAAGAAGCGTTCGATCAAGCCATGAAGGATGCAAAGGATGTGGTGCTTAGCTATGGTAGAGCAGCCTTTCTTAAAGACATGGTTTCAAATAGTCCAAACCAAACAATCCAAAGTTTTGATGGAGACTTAGAAGGTGTGATGCACTTAGAAAAAACTGGCATAGAATGTTATAAGATATTCATTGACTATGGTTCTCAAAAGATCGATGATGATGAGCTTTCTTGTCGTTTGTTACACACTGGCACGAAAATTTTAGGCACAAAAGCTATGGCAGTTGTTGGTCAAACATTCATCCCCATTCCTGGAGTTGGAGCGATAATTGGAAATTTTGTGGGTGCATTACTGAGCAAAACTCTCTGTGAAAATTTGCGAGATGCTCTAAAAGAGGCTAAATTGGCACGCCAAAGGCGTATAGAGATTGAAAAAGAATGCCGTGAGAGTATCAGACAGTTAGAGATGTATCAAAATCAATTTAATGAAGTGTTTAAGCAATATTTTCATGGGAATGTAAAATTCTTTAATGAGAATTTTAATAATCTTGAGAGGGCGCTTTATGCAGGCGATGCGAATTTGGCCATAAGAGTCAATAATAAGATTCAAGAAAGACTAGGTCAAAAGCCCTTGTTTAATAATACCCAAGAATTTTTGGAACTCATGAATAATGGTGTAAAAATAGAAATTTAAAGGAGAAATCATGGAAGAACAAAAAGATATGGGTCAAAGTGTGATCTTAACCAAAGTGCTGAAGTCGTTAGAAAAGGGTGGTTCTTTCAGTCAAAGAGATCGTGAGAAATTCGTGCAAGCCGCTAGAACGCATGGGATTGAAGATGGCGTTATTGAAGAAATTATTGATATTGGTCAAACGCTCAGCCTTATCTACCGCCATGAAGATCTTATTGATGCAAGCGATTTATCAAGAGAACAAAAGAAAGCCGTGTTATCTGAGCTTCAAAAAAGCATTGATGAAAATCTAGAAGTTTTAAAAAAAATCATAAACACATAAAGGATAAAACATGCCATTGCCACTTATTTTAGCTGGAGTGGCCCTAGCGGCAGCAGGATACGGAGTTAAAAAAAGTTGATGCAGACATTCTCAGCGAAGAGACCAATGAATATATTAAGTATATCAATGAAGGCAATGATTTGCTAGAGGAAGCAGAAGAAGTTATTAAAGCTGTGGCTTCTGATTGCGAGTTTGCTCTTGCGAGATTTGAAGAGAAAAAGTGTTATATTAGAAATCAAGTAATTTCAGAATTTTCGCACCATTTTAATCAATTAAAAGGATTTGAACTTAGCAACAAAAAAGATAGCATGGAAAATATCCAACTCTCTGTGTCAGATACACTAAAAATTATTGATAAAAATCTCAAGATGAGTTCCTTTGATATCTTTGGTGTCGTTGGAAATGCTGTGGGAAATTTCTCTGTGGGATTTGGTTTGGCTGCTGGAGGTATAGTTGGAAGTATGGGGCTTTTAGCCGGACCCGCACTCGCTATTTTTGGAGCTTTGAGAGCCGCTGAAATGGAAAAAAAGCTAGAAAATGCTAAGGCTCGCTACGAAGAGATCAGAGTGAGATTTGAGGAAGCGGTTGTGATGATTGATCAGTTTCAAGCTATTGAAAAAATGGCAATGTATTTCACTAGGCAGATCACAAAATTTGACGCACTGTTTTTCTCGCTTTCTCAAGAGGCAATCGCTACGATGAAAAAGCACAACTATGATGTTTCACATTACAATCAAAAAGAAAATGATCAGATAGCTACTACTTATTCAACTCTTATGACTTTGAGTGCTTTTTTGGAAGCCCCTATTATGGATGAACACCAAAAGCTCAATGAAGCTACACAAAGTAAGCTAGAGTTTATGCAAAGGGAGATGAATAGCCTAGAAACTGAGCATTATGATTTAATTAATTCAACTAAAATCAAATTTGGATTGGCACGCAGATTATTTGAATTTTTTAGATCGTTTTGGGGAAAAAATGGAAGAATCAAAAAAGCGAATAACTCTTAATCGCTTCCCTTGCACCTCTTGCGGGCTTTGCTGTAAAAATATCACCGGGATTATTGAGCTTATTGGGTTTGATACTGGCAATGGGGTGTGCAAGTTTTTGGATTTAGAAACCAATCTGTGCAAGATTTATGAATCGCGCCCGTTAATTTGCAGGATTGATGAAGCGCACAAAAAGCTTTATCCCCACATCCCGCTGAAGGAGTTTTATGCCAAAAACGCAGAGATTTGTAACGCTTTGCAAGAAGCAAACCACATGGATAAGAGCTTCAGGGTCATTCTTAGGAAATAATTTTTAATTTATTGTCCCACAAACACCGCATCAACCAAGTCTTCTATAAAGCGTTCTTCATCAAAAGCGATCAAATCGTCTTCTTTTTCGCCCATTCCTAAATAAAGAATGGGTAATTTCAACTCATACAGCACGCTTAAAATCGCCCCGCCCTTAGAAGTGCCATCAAGCTTAGTCATAATCACGCCATCTAACGCCAAAGTCTCATGGAAAATTTTCGCTTGCGTTAGCCCAGAACTCCCTTGCGTGCCGTCTAAAATAAGGAATTTGTAAAAGGGGGCGTCTTTTAAAACTTTAGAGCAGGTGCGCGCGATTTTAGAAAGCTCGTTTTTAAGGTTGGTTTGGTTGTGCAGCCTCCCGGCGGTGTCTATAAAAACTTCATCTATATTTTTAGCGATCGCGCTTTCTATGGTGTTATAAGCTAAAGAGCTTGGATCGCTCCCTTCTTTAGCGCTAATGACTTGAATGTTAAGCTTTTCGCCCCATAATTGGAGCTGTTTGACTGCGGCCGCTCTAAAAGTATCGCCGGCTCCTAAAAGCGTTTTTTTATGCTGTTTTAAAGAGAGTTTGGCTAATTTAGCGATCGTTGTGGTTTTGCCCGCCCCATTAACCCCCACGATCAAATGCACTAAGGGCTTTGTGGTGATAGTCTTTAGGCGGGTTTTATCATAATAGCTTTCCCCACGCACAAAACGCAACAAAGCGACCTCTAATTGCTTGGGCGTAACCAAATCGCCTAAATGCTGTAACAAGCTCTCTATCAAATCGTATTGGATGTCAAAGCCAATCAAAATTTCTTCTAATTCCTCTTTAGGAATATTTTCACGCTTTTTTTCTTTAGCCTCTTCACCCTTAATTTTATTGACAATTTTTTTGAAAAAATTAAACATGGTTTTTTAATCCTTTAAATTGGAAATATCAAATTGGAGCATTTCTGCTGGCACGATCCCTTGATACATTTTAATCAATTGGTGTTTGTGATATAAGAGCATGTTAAAGGAATGGTTTAAAGCGTTATGGTTTAAATGATCAAAAAGAGCGGTATCTTTAGGGTTTAAAATCATCAAATCAGCTTGAGAACGCACGCTAAAATCTTTGATTGCATCGCTTGAATAGGGTTGATTGAGTAAAATAAGCACCCTCAAACGATCTTTAAAAGTTTTTTTTAAGATGTTAAAGGTGGGGGCGTAATTTTTTAAAAAATCGTCTAAAGCGCTTAAAACTAATAGGGTAGGGGCGTTGGAATCCGGGCTGATGTTTAGGGAATCTAAATCGCCTGTGATCGTGTATTCTTGGTTATTCAGATCCATAGCGGTGTAGGTTTTAGGGCTATTTTCTTGTGGGGTATTGTTTTGAGAATCTTGAGGTTTTTGGGAATTTTTACAAGCGTTAAAACCCAACAAAACGATCAAAACCAGCGCGATAAAACGCAAAAAATAAGCCTTAATTCTCATTATAAACACATCCTTAAGAATAATAAAATGGTAACTAATAACCTAAAATTATACTATAATGTAAGTCTAAAATTTAAGGATTATAACCATTAAAACGATTTTTAGAGATTTTTGTAAAGAACGCTTGAAAAGGGCTAAACCAACTAAAGATAAAGCAGTCAGGGATAAACTGGCTTGCAAGCTTTTGTTTTGGAAACTCAAAGATTATCAAAATATTTTATTGTATAGCCCGTTAGGGCATGAGCTTGACATTAGGCCTTTGATTTTGAAGTTAAGACAAAAAAATAAGCGCGTGTGGTTGCCTAAAAGCATCAAAAAAGGTGCTCATTTTTCTAAAGAGGATTTTACTATCGCGCCCTTTAGGTTGCCCTTAAGGCGTTTGGGGTGGTTTGATGAGCCGAGTTTGTCGCACTATTATAAGCGGAAATTAGATTGTATTGTCGTGCCGATTTTAGGAATGGATACAAGCTTTAGGCGCGTGGGTTTTGGGCTAGGCATGTATGATAGGAGTTTACCCCAATTATTCAAAAGGCGACTAAAACGCCCCTTAATCGTGTTTGTGAGTAGGGAATTAGCGTTAGCTAATGGTGTTCTTACAGACGCCTATGACATTGAAGCGGATCTTTACATGAATGCTCGTATCGTTATGAAGAATAATAGAAGGAAACATTATGAGCAGCGGGTTAATTTACATTTCATTAGAAGTCTTAGTAGCGTGTTTGATTACCGCTCTAGTCATGTATTATGTGATGAAAAAGATCTATTATGCTAGAGGGCAAACCATTTTAAAAGGCGCTTCAGCTAAAGCCAAATTAATGGAGTTTCAAGCGAAATCTTTTGTGGAAGCTGAAGAGATACGCATGAAAAGCCGAGAATGCAAATTGCAGAAACAATACGAAAACAAAAATTTGCAACTCCAAACCCATTTTGAAAAAAAAGAAGCGCATTTGAAGCATTTAGAAGCGCAGCACAAAGAATTTGTAAGAGATGAAAAACGCTATTTGGAAAAGGAAAAACAAGAGCTTGAAAAAGAACGCCAAATTTTAGAGCAAGAAAAAGAAAATTTTAAAAAACAGCGCGCTGTTTGCAAAGAAGCTCAAGCCAAAGCGCTAGACGCGATGCTCAATTACATGGCTTATACCAAAGATGAAATTAAAAGCATGGTTTTAGAGCAGCTAGAAGAAGAATTAGAAGCGCAAAAAAGCGCGTTAATCAAGCGTTATGAAAAAGAAGCCAAAGAAGAGGGCAAGAAAAAATCGTATGCCATTTTAGCGGAAGCGACAGCCCGTTTTGCGGGTAATTACGCGATAGAGAATTTAACAAGTCGTATCGCTTTGCCTTGCTCAGATTATATCGGTCGTGTGATAGGCAAAGACGGGAAAAATATTGAAGCGTTTAAAAAAGTCAGCGGGGTGGATATAGAATTTAGCGAAGATAGTAGCGAATTATGTTTGTCTAGTTTCAATCTTTATCGGCGTGAAGTGGCGAGCGAGACGCTTAAGATTTTAATAGAAGACGGCCGTATCCAGCCTAACAGGATTGAAGAGGTTTATCATAGAGTCGCGCGCAACCTGGAAAAAGAATTGCTTTCTGAAGGGGAGAGCGTGGTGTTAGAGTTAGAACTTGGGGCTATGGAAGATGAGCTTAAAATTTTAATAGGCAAGATGCGTTACCGCTCTAGTTTTGGGCAAAACGCCTTACAGCATTCTAAAGAAGTCGCTCTTTTAGCCGGCCTGATTGCAGAACAGCTTGGGGGGGATAAAAAGCTCGCCAGAAGAGCCGGTATTTTGCATGATATTGGTAAAGCGCTCACCCAAGAGCTTGGGAGAGACCATGTGAATTTAGGCGTTGAAGTGTGCAAGCGCCATAAAGAAGACCCGGTTGTGATCAACGCGATTTATGCCCACCATGGGCATGAAGAGATTTTGAGCGTGGAGTGCGCGAGCGTGTGCGCGGCTGATGCGCTTTCAGCAGGGCGTCCGGGCGCTAGAAGAAAGAGCGATGAAGAATACGCTAAACGCATGCAAGCTTTAGAAGAGATCGCGCTAGAATTTGATGGGGTGGAAAAGGCGTATGCGATGGAGAGCGGGCGAGAATTAAGAGTGATTGTCAAATCCAACCAAGTTAGGGACAATCAAGTGCCTATTATTGCCAGAAAGATCGCTAAAAAGATAGAAGAGAGCGCTCAGTATGTGGGTGAAGTGGGCGTGCAAGTGGTGCGAGAAAATCGTTTCAAAACGACCGCTACGCTCAAGCAATGATTAAGCCTTTTTCCCGCACCTTTTCCAAATGCCTTTAGAAAAAACTTTATAGTAGATGAATGAGCGCAAAAAAGTTTCTGATGCGATCACCACAAAAATAAATTCCACCTTAAAATGATGAATTAAAAGCAAATAAATGGGCATGATCCTTAACCCCCATAAGCTTAGGGTGTTAATGTATAGTGAGACTTTAGAAATGCCAGCCCCCCTAAAAACTCCATCTAGCACAAAATACCCAATTAAGGGGGCTTGAGAGAGACCCACAGCGATCAGATAAGATCGCGCCACTTCCAAAACTTCTCCATCTTGAGAAAAAAGGCTCGCGAATTCTTTAGCGAATAAGACTAAAACAATCCCTAAAACCCCCATTAAACCCATAGAGATTTTTAAAATCAAATGCACGTATTCTGTGGCGATCTTTGGCTTGTTCGCTCCTAAATTTTGCCCTGTTAAAACCATCGCTGCGATCATAAACCCAAATCCGGGCATGAACGAAAAGGTTTCAACTCTAATGCCTATTTGCATGCCCGCTAACACCTTATCCCCATAGCTCGCTACAAATTTGGATAAGAGGATTAAAGAAAACAAACTCAATAAGCGCTCAAACCCGGCCGGCCAACCCACTCTAAACATGGTTTTTAAAAAAGAAAAATGAAAGGTTATTTTGAATTTTAAAGGGATTTTTTTGATTTGTATCCAAACGCCAAGCGTGAGTAATTCCCAATAAGAAACAACCACATTCGCTAAAGCAGAGCCTACAATCCCCATTTCTTTAAAACCAAAATCTCCAAAAATCAAGGCTTGATTCAAAAAAATGCATGCAATGACCATGATGATTTTAACAATAAAGGGGGTTAAGGTGTCTGAAAAGCTAGCGAGCGCTGAAACTAAAACATTTTTTAAAAAAATACTCGGTAGCGCGATAACTAAGACTTCTAAATAATCTTGCGTCAATTGGCGCGAAGGATTTTGTAATTGCATCCAATTTAAAAAAGGCTCAATCAAAAAATAAGAAGCAAACAGCACGCCCAAACAGATCACAAACGCCCCTATAAAAATACTGGAAAAAGCGTGATTGATTTGAGTAAAATCCCTAGCTCCCACGAGCCTAGACAGAATGGCGTTAGTGCCGGTGTATAAAATCGTATTGATGCCATAAAAAAGCATCAAAAATTGCAAGCCCACCCCTAAAGCCACAATGTGATGGTGCGAAATCTTACCCACAAAAAAAACCGAGAGCGCTACCACCAGCACATCTAAAAAAGCATTAACCCCAGAGGGTAAGGCTAAAGAAAAGATTTTCTTAACTTGATAGATTAGCCTAATAGTAACGCTCCAAGAACTCCAAAAACAATCAAAGGGAGGTTATAGACTAAGAAAGTCGGCACGCATGTGTCATAGATATGATTGTGCTGGTTGTCTGCGTTAAGCCCGCAAGTAGGCCCCATGGTGCTATCGCTAGCCGGTGAGCCTGCATCGCCTAAGGCTGCGGCTATGCCGATGAGTAAAATCGTAGATTCTATACTGAATCCTAATTTCGCGCATAAAGGGACATAAAACACAGCGATGATAGGAATCGTGCCAAAAGAAGTCCCTATCCCCATAGTGATAAAAAGCCCTACAACAAGCATTAAAAAAGCCCCTAAAAGCTTCCCTTGGACTACGCTTGTGATCGCATTCACTAAGCCCTCTATCGCATGCACTTTTTGCAACACTTCTCCAAACCCGCTAGCCACTAACATCACAAAAGCGATAAACGCCATCATTTTTACGCTATCGTCCATAAGCGAGTCTGTTTCTTTAAACTTAATGCCACGCCCCAGTAAGATGATCGCTAACGCTAAAAAGGCGGCTAAGGGCATCGAATCGGTAGCTAATTGGATCGCAAACGCCACGACAATCCCTATAAAAGTCAAGTAGTCATGGTAGTTTAATTGAAGCGAGGCGTAATTTTCTATATCAAAAGATTTTTTTTTGTAGTGCCTGGGTTTTTTGTATAGCGTTAATACCGCTAAAAGCAGCCCAACAACCATCGCTAACCCCGCTATCCACATCACTCCTGTGATTTGCGCTATGGTGGTGCTAACGCCATTAGCTTTTAATTGCTCTAAAATGGTGGTTTGAAAAATCAAGCCAAACCCTACAGGAAGCACCAAGTAGGGGGCTTGCAAGCCAAAGGTTAAAGCACAAGCGACCGCTCTTCTATCCAATTCTAGCCGGTTCATCAAATGTAAAAGAGGGGGGATTAAAATAGGGATAAAAGCGATATGCACCGGCACTAAATTTTGCGAAAAACATGCGATGAAAGCGATCAAAAAGCAAAAAGTGGATCGTTTGTAATCCATCAAGCCTATCAACTTACTCAAAGCGACTTTAATGAGGTTGCTTTTAGCGATCGCTACCGCTAAAGCCCCTAAAAGGATGTAGCTTAAAGCGATGTTTAAATTGCCTTTCATGCCGTCTATCATTGCATTAAAACTCTCCGTGATCCCAAGCCCTCCCATAAGCCCTGCTATGAGAGTCGCGCTAATCATAGAAAGCATGACATTGAGCCTTAAAAGGCTAAGAACGCACATGCAAATGATAGCCACAAAGGCAGGATTGCTCCATATAGAGCCATTTTCTAGCATTTTTGCTCCTTGTTAAAATAAAGATACCGCGCAAAAATGATAGAATTTTTGCACTTGTTTAGCGCAAAAAATTACACCTACCATGTTTAATCCTTTCTAACCTTAAATCTTAAATTGATTGACTAATTGATATAGCGTTTCAACAAATCGTTATAAAAATCAATGCGTCTGTCTCTTAGAAACGGCCACATTCGGCGCACTTCTTCGGTGCGTTCTAAATCAATTTCCGCATACAAAATCTCTTCTTTATCGCTCGCTTTAGCCAAGAACTCGCCTAAAGCCCCCACCACAAAACTAGAGCCAAAAAAAGTAATGCCTCCCTTAATTGCGCCGCTCGGATCTAACTCCACGCCCACTCTGTTAGTCGCAATCAAAGGCAAGCCATTAGCGATCGCATGCCCTCTTTGGATCGTCTCCCATGCGTTTTGCTGACGCTTTTTTTCTTCATTAGAATCTTCTTCTAAAAACCCTATCGCGCTAGGATAGATTAAAATTTCTGCCCCTTTTAAAGCCATGATCCTTGCTGCTTCAGGATACCACTGATCCCAGCACACCATAAGCCCTAATTTCCCCACGCTTGTAATAATAGGCTCAAAGCCCAAATCCCCCGGCGTGAAATAAAATTTTTCATAAAACCCCGGATCATCAGGAATGTGCATTTTGCGATACACTCCAGCGATTGAGCCATCTTTTTCAAACACAACCGCACTGTTGTGATACAACCCTTTAGCGCGCTTTTCAAATAAAGAAGTAATAAGCACCACTTGAAATTTTTGAGCTAAAGCGCTAAAAAAAGCCTTATCTTCTTCAAAATACTCGCCTAGATCAAAAAATTTAGGGTTTTCGCTCTGGCAAAAATAACTATAAGGGTTCAATTCTTGCAACACCACTAAATTGGTTTTAGGGTGTTTTTTTAGCGCTTGTTCAAGCAGGTTGGCTGTATGCTCTATGGTTTTTTTTCTAGAACCGCAATAAGCATGCTGGAGGACGCCTGCATAAATCATTTTTCACTCTTCTTCATAATCAGAGTTATAGTCTTCATAATCGTCATCATCATAGACATTCTTATAATCATTATACTCTTCATCTTCTTCTTCAAAGCCCTCTAATTCTTCTTCTTCAAAATCTTCCAATTCGTCTTCGTAATCTTTCATTCCACTGCCTTTCATTGTTGATAATGTCTTGCACGACTTCACTCGCTATTTGCAAACCAAAACTCGCCGTAACCGCATTAAAACTCCCAAGCTCTATGCAATGCGTAACTTCGGGGCTAAAAACCACTTTAAAATCCCCTTTAAAACGGCGTTTTTTTAAAAAATCCCTAAATTTACGCCCGAATTTATCGCCATAGCTTTCCCACACGCTCCCCACTTGGATGTGTTTAGGGTTCAAACGCTTCGCACTCCCCATAGAGCTGATAAATTTCCCGTAAGCGAAATTCTGGCATTTTATCGCTAGGCTTGTTTTAATAGGCAAATCGTCCATGCAATCTAAAATGTAATCATAATCTCTAAAATTAAATGAATTTAAAAACGCTTCATCTACATGCAAATTCAAAGCTTGAACGCCCTTATAGAGATCTTGCAACACCAACACTTTAGATTCTCCTATCCTTTCTGAGCCAATCTGGCGGTTTTGATTGGTAACATCAAACACGTCTTTATCAATGATAGTGATTTGCCCTATCCCCACACGATACAAAGCATCTAGCGCAAAGCCTCCCACGCCCCCCACGCCACAGATTAAAACCCTTTGTTGGCGGATTTTTTCAAAATCGTTTTTAAACAACCACCTTATGCGCGTGAATCTATCTATGGGTTCAGACAACCTTTAGCCTTCAATAAAAATAGTGCTTTTATTGTATCGTAGTTTAAAAAATCTTAAGACAAAAATTTTTGAATCTTCTTAGCCTTATGCATTTGTAATTGCAGTTCTTCTTTTTCTTTTTTTAATAGTTCAATGCTTTGGGCTATCATTTCCCTAAGGCTTAAAAGCGTGTCTAAATCTAATCTTTTTATTTGCTCTAAAGAAAGGCGCTCTATCAATGAAAAGGCTTGCTTAGAATCTTTTTTAACAAGAGCGATTTTAAAGGAATCTAATAACGCATTAGGCGAGTTCATCTGAATGGATTTCCCTCCAAGCTTCTAACAACCCCCTAGCCACATTCAACACCAAATCAATCTTACTCGCATCATTTTCCACATTGGCTTGCGTTAAAACTTTGATTTGATGGGTGTATAAGCCTGTAAGATACACCGCCACTTCCCCCCCTTTTTCATAGTCCAAAATATTCAACAATTCCGTGAAAATATCCGTAACCCTGTTAATATAATAAATCTTTTTTTCAATGTCTTCATTTTCAATACAGCGTTTGGCTTGCGAGGAAAATCTCAAAATCCCTTCATAAAGCATTTCAATGAGTTTTGCCGGGGATTCCACACTCACTCGGTTATGCTGGTAGGCTTGATAAGCGTTAGCGTATTGCATAATGTTCCTTTATCCTTTAAAATTGATAATTCTCTGTTTTTTTAATTCTTTTTAGCCGCCGCTTGATCGATCATCATTTGCACGGAATTGAATTTTTGATTCGCTTTAGAGATTTGGCTATCATAAGCGGCAAAGCGCTCCGCCATGATGTTGTAGCGGGTTTTTAAAAGCTCTTGAGCGTTTTCTTTGTCTTTGGTCAAGCTTTTAGCGTCTCTGTCTAGGGAATCTTCATAAATTTTTAATTTAGCGTTCCCTCCATCTATGAGATTGGCGATGACTTGATTGAATTTAGAAAAAATGCCCTCTTGGTGGATTTCTCTGCCTCCCATATCCTTGCTATCGCTCCCATAGAAAAAATCTTGAGTCGCTTTAGGGTTAGAATTTAAGGCACTACTCAATTTAGCCTCATCCAAACTCATCACGCCCTTATCGTCTAAACTAAGCCCGTATTTCATCAAGCTTTCTACCCCATTATCCGTATGTACGCTATAAGAAAACACATTATTAAGAGAAGATCGAATCGCGCGAATATCGCCCACGCCGTTAAAAATCCCGGCGATTTTAGTGTCAGCGTCATAACGAGTGTCTTCGTCTAGTTTAGGGATAAGCTCGTTATAGGCTTTGACAAATTCAGTAAGGCTGTCTATAATGGCTTGATTGTCCCTGCTCACGCTGATAATGGCAGGTTTATTAGGCTCTGTGGTTTGCTCTAAAGTGATATTAACCCCGCTAATCACATCATTGACCTCATTAGTGGGGCGTGTGATGCTCACCCCATTATAAGTGAATTCTGAATCGCTCGCTTTTTGTAAATTTTTAGACATAAAAAGCGTGTTTTGTGAAGCTTCATAGGATTGCACCATGCCAGCACTCAAACCCAAATCTTTCAAACTATTCTTGCCTAAAGCGTCCTCGCCCTTAATCGTTAGCATTCCGGTTTTAGAATTGATCACAAGCTTGTCTTCGGCGTTCTTAAATGCACTCAAGCCTTCTTTGGAATTGATCGCTTGAACGATAGCGTCTGTGTTTTCTTCGCTGGTGTTGCCCTCTTTGGTTAAGGCTTTTAAATCTAGTTTTTGACCATTCAAGCTAATTACCCCTTCTAATTTACCCTCTTTTATCGTGCGAGAGCTTTTTAATAAATCGCTTTCTTGGGTGGCGGTTTGCAAAAACCCAAGCTCTTTAGCCTTGCTCCCTTTAACTTCAATGTTTCCCCCACGCCTGTCATTAATGATTAAAGATTCCCCCCCATGAAGAGTGTCTATGGAAATATCCCCATTAGCGATCAAATCTTTAAAATTAGGGTCATTTTCTAAAGCCTGCTCCATCGCTTTTTGGATCGCTGTGTTTTTTTGTTTGATAGAAGCACTTTCAGGGAGTTCTAGCATGATAGGGACTTCATGCATGTTCCCATCAGCCCCCTTTAAATTCAAACTCACTTCACTCTTTCCGCTTCCATCAACCCCTAAAGAAAGGGCGTTTTTATTAGTGAGCGTGGATTGGAGGTGTGAGCCAAAATAGACTCGATTGTCTTCGCCGGTGTTTTTGGTATTCACCATTAATTGGTAGGGGTCATTCCCTCCTGTTTTCATCACAATGCCCATCACTTCGCCATTGGTAGCGTCCGTGATGCTTTGAGCCACATCGCCTAAAGTCATTCCTGCTTTAATATCAACGGCGTAGTCCTTGTTTTGCGTGTAAAACTTGAGCGTGGTATCCACTTGGCTAAAAATATCATCTCTTGAAGAAAATTTCGCCCCTAATTCGTTAATATCGCCTTGCGCTAAATTTTGCACATCCACTTTAATGTCTTGAATAGGCACGCCAGCCCCCACGCTCGCGCTCAACGCATCGCCTGTAACATTGCTTTTTCGGCTGATATAAGTGGAATAATCTGAAAGCGTTTTAACCGGGCCTTTTAGAGATGAAAGGAGCGTTTTAATTTCTACAAGGGCTTTTTGTTTTTCAACATTTTGCTCCATTTTCTTGTCTAGTGGGGCGATTAAAGCTTTTTCATCAGCATCCTTAAGCTTGTCAATCACATCGTAATTCAAAACCTTACTGCCAAGCCCTAATGAGCTTAATGAACCTATTGCCATGTCTAACCTCTAAACTTTCAAAACTTTTGATTAGCCTTTTTAGCCTCTCTTATCAAAGATAATGCCTATCACATCGCGCATTCTTTGCATAAGCTCCACGGCTTCTTTAGAGGGTATCTCTCTTATCACCTTATCCCCATTAGCGTCTTTGACTGAAACCACTAACCCCTTGATCGTATCGTTATAACTAAAATTAATATCCGTGCCAATGCGTTTCATTTCTTCATTCAGACGCTCGCTCAATAATTCTAGTTTGGGTTTGTATTGATCATGGTCTATTGTTGTCTTAGATTCATCAATAGTGTTTATAGTATTTGCACGACTGATCTCTTTTATAGGGGTTGTTTGAACGCTTGTGTGAGATGTGGGAATCCCAATCCCTTGAACTTCATTGACCATAAAAACCTCCAAATTTTTCCATGCCTACAAGTATAATGATTTTTTTGTTTGCATAAACTCTTTAGCCAATATCGGCAATAAAAATGATTTGTTTAATTGCGTGCGATGAGTTCTAAGGGGTTAATGTGCTTTTCTCTCATGGTAACTTCAAAGCCCAAGCGTTGATCAATGCGCCCTAAAACATAGCCTTTTTGGATGCGCATGCCGCTTTTAATGGTGGGGGCGATTTTATCTAGTTGAGAATAAATCGTGCGGATGCCGTTTTTATGCTCAATGATAACGACTTTTTTAAGCATGTTGATTTCTTTAGCGAACACGATTTTCCCATCTAAAACATTACGCACCAAAGCGTTTGGGGTTTTTGATACCAGCGTGATAGACTCGCTAAAAATTTTTAAATTATAAACCGGGTCAATATAGGGGCCAAATTTTTGCACCACTTCATAATCGTTCAAAGGAGCGATCGTTTTTGGCCCGTTATAGCTCGTGGTGTTGATATTTTGATAAGAGCTCGCCACTTGTTTGACTTCTAAGGCTTGAGAAGATTTTTTCAAACTGACCCTCTCTTCATTTTCTCTATTTTGTTTGATGATATTCAAGCGTTTTAAAAGAGCGTTCAAGTTCTGGCGCTCTTTTTCTAAAAGGGTTAGCCGTTGGTTATAGATCGCATAATCTTTTTGCATGCTCAAAATGAGTTTATTTTGTTCGGTTTGCAAGGATTTTAAGGTTACTTCACGAGTTTTTTGCTCATCTATGACAGAGGAGATTTTTTGAATGCTGCTTTTGACTTTTAAAGCTTGCACATTGAGTTCTTTTTCTTCTTGGCTCAGTTGCGACATTTTAGACAGAGTGCTTTGGTGCAAGTTTTCAAACGCTACTTGTAAAATCACATCATTAGAAGAGGCTAAATTCTGCCCCTTTAGGGCTTGTGAAAAAAGAAAATCCTCTAAAAGCGTATCAAACACTCTCTTTTGTAAAAATGATCGTTGTTTTTGCAAATGATCTAAAGACTTGCGGTAGTTGGTTAGGACTTTTTCTTGCGCCAAACTTTCGTTACGATTTTTTTCAAGACTCTTTTTTAAAGCGACCATTTGGCGCTCCATCTCAGCTTTTTGAAGCTCTTTAGAGCGGATCGCTTCGCCTAAAGAACTCAAACGACTGTTTAGTTGGTTTTTTTCTTCATGGGTTTTTTTCAAAAGGGTTTCTTTATGCTGGATATCTTTAGCAATATCGCTCACTTTTTGCGTGTTAGCTGATAGTAAGGTGGCTAATAAAAACACCCCTAATTTATACATGTCTAGTCCTCCAAGCTACAAGTAAAACAGAAACAAATGAGACCACAAGGCTAAAAAGCAGTCCCCATAAAAAATGGTTTAAAACAAACGCGCCTCCTATAATACCCAAAGTATCCATCGTTTTTTCAAAACCTTTTTGCGAAGTGATATAAAGCATGAGCATGGGGGCTAAAAAACTAGCGATTACAGAATCCATTAAAGCTATTTTATACAAAAACCCGTTTTTAAAAGACACTGAAGCCCCTAATAAATCCATGATCTCTAACCTCTCATGGTATTGATAGATCCAGATGCGGACTTGCTTAAACATCAATAAAACCGATAAAACAAAAACCACTAACGCAAAGATATAGACCGCTGCTTTAATAAAACTCAAGAGATCATACACTTGCATGTAAGTTTTGGCAAAGACTTCAACTTTTTGAACGCCAGGGATTTTGAGCAATTTTTCTTTAATGTTTTCTAAACGCTCTTGAGTTGGGAATGTGGAAAGTTGTAAAGAATAAAAAAAGGGTAAATTTTTTTTAATTCCTTAAGCCCGTCTGTGCCTAAAATTTTTTGAAGAGGTTCTAAAGAGTAATTAGGATCAATTTCTTTTAACGCTATGATTTCGCTAAAATTTTGACGCAACAATTCCAAGCCTAATTTTTGCGTGCTGGCTAACACGACTGAATAATCTTCAATCAATTTTTTTTCTTTTTGTTCTATTGCTTGATTGATAAACAACACACACTCCAAGCTAAACAATAACGCTACTAGGGGAATGATAAAGGCTAAATGCTTTTTAAGAGTATTCATAAACTTCCCCCTCTTCTATGTAAAATTTTCGGTGATAAGCGCTAAAATTTTTAGGGAATTTGTGCGTAACCACCACGATCGTAGCGTTTAATTGCGTGTTCATGCCCCTTAATAGGCTCCAGATTTTATCGCTAGAATAATCGTCTAAATTCCCGGTAGGCTCATCGGCTAAAATGAGTTCAGGGCAGTTCGCCATAGCCCTAGCCATAGCCACTCGCTGTTGTTCGCCCCCACTGAGTTCTTTGGGGTAGCGGTTAGCCTTATGGCGTAAATCAATATGCCCTAAAAGTTTTTCTAGCTGCAAGTGGCATTCTTCTTTTTTAACGCCGCAAATCACCATAGGTAGTTTGATGTTTTGCTCAATCGTATAATCTTGGATCAATTTATAATCTTGGAAAACCACGCCAATATTTTTACGCAAATCTAAAATCGTTGATTTTGAAGCGTTACTCATGTTGATATTGCAAACTTCTAATTTACCGCTAAAAAGTTTTAAATCCCCATAAAACGATCGCAAAAGCGTGCTTTTACCGCTCCCGCTAGGCCCTGAAATGAACACAAAATCCTTGCGTTTGATGCGCAAATTAGCATGCTTAATGACCGGTTCGTTTTGCTGGTATTGTAAGCATAGATTGTTCGCTGCGATGATCACACTCATCCAATTCCCTTTTGGCTTAGGATATTTTGAAGCAAAAGATGCGCTTTGTGGTTGTTTAAGGTTTTTAAGGGGCTTTTATTGAGATAAAAAATCTGATTTTCTGTCAATAAAACAAACAAACGCACAGGCCAATCAAAATCCCCCATACTCAATTCCACTAAAAAATCCCCCTTATTCTCATAAATATTACAAACATGCACAAAATACCCCTCTTGGATGATTTTTGGGGTTTTTAAAATCGCTCCAACGCTCTTTTTACTCATTGTTATTGTATCAAAAGAAAAATCAAATGCATGGTTATCAAAAGGGGTTTCATTCGATTCTAAAGAATAAATTCTTAAATCATAAATATCTTTTTTGAGTTTATTCCAACGCGCTTCATACTTGCTGACCACCGGGATTTGAGCGTTTTTTTTGATTTCTATCTCGCATTTAAGGTTTTTTAGGGCTAATTTTAAGCTGTCTTCAAAATAAAGACTATCATCGGTTCGTAATTCCAAAAACCCTCTAGGTTTTAAAACCCTTAAAGCTTCATTTAAAAATTTTTCGCTTAACACCCGGCGGTGTTTTTTCTCATTCCATGGCACAGGGAAATGCACAAAAATTTTCTCGCACCTGTGATTTGGCATGCTCTCTAAAATCAAACGGCCATCGCCTTGCAAGATGTGCAGATTTTTTAAATCCAACAATTCAATTTGCTTTAACGCTTGCGCGATAGAGTGGGTGTGAATCTCTATCCCTAAGCATGTTTTAGTGGGGTTGTTTTTGGCTAATTCTATCAAATGCCTCCCACTCCCAAAACCAATTTCGGCTAAAATAGGGGCTTGATTTTTTTGGATAAAGTCTTCAAAAGTTCCTAAATCAAGGGCTTTTTTTCCGCTCGCATGTTTAGAATTTTCTTGCAAATTATGCGAAATGACCTCAAAAGATTGCGAATAAATCCTTAAAGCTTGTTTTAAAACCTCTCTTTTTAAGGGCGTTGCTTTTTCGCTTTTGATTAAAAAATCATTCGCTCGCCTGATTTTTTGCAATAAAAAAATACGATCCTTAAAACTCGCATGCACACAGCTTTTAGTGGGGTTTTTTAAGCTTAAAAATTCCTTATGAAAACAAAAATCCCCTTCAATTAAGGGGTATTCTAAAGGCTTAAAATCCAGCTTGGCTAAAAAATGGGGCATTAAAACCCTTTTAGCGCTCTAAAAACAAACGCACTTCTTTGCTTGGGTGCGACTCTAAACCATCTTTATCCACGCTCACCACTTGATAGCGGTAAGCCACGCCCACTTTCATGTCCTTATCTACGAATTGGTTTTTGGTGATATTCCCAAAGCGCAAAGGGGTTTTAGAATTGGCTTCAAAACGATACACCGCATAAGTGGCTATTTTAGCGCTTGGGTTATTTTCCCATTGAATGAAAGCTGAAGAATCTTGAATAGTCCCTTTAGTGATGATAGGGGATTCGGGTCTGTCAGCGGTCTCACCCATGGCAGGCTCTTTGGGTAATGCCCCTTCAAGATGCGTTTTATCAAGGGCGACGACTTTATAATAACGCGTAAGGTTGTCTTTTTCTATTTTATCCACATAGGAAGTGTTGGTGGTTTGAGCGATGAATTTGTATTTATCGTTGCGGTTGTTGGAAGCGTAAATGCGATAAGCTATCACATCTTCTTGGGTGGATTTGTCCCAACTCAATTCAATGTGTCGTGTGAGGTTTTGGCTCACTCTAACATTAGTGATTTCTTTGGGTAAATCTTTGGTTTTCCCCTCCACTATGACGCTAGGCCTGGATTTATCCCCCATGAAATTTTCAGCAATGACTTGGTAGCGGTATTTTTTCCCATCCTCTAAATCTTTATCAAAAAACTCCACAAATAAGCGGTTTTTCACAGCCCCCACATTCAAAAATTTGCCTTCTTTATTCTGCCTTTGAATGATGTATTTAGAAACGCTGGGATTTGGGTGCGGGCTCCAAAAGACTTTCACGCTTTTAGGGTATTCAAGGCTTGCGAACACGCTTTCTACAGGATTGATAAAAGAGGTTTTTACTAAAATAGGATCTGAAAGGTTAGAGATTTTATCGCCCTTGTAAGTGGCTAATTGGTAAGTGTAAGAACTCTCTGTTTCTAGCCCCTCATCATAATAGTGGGTCGCATAAGGGTTTTTAATCGTAGCGATTCTTTTAAGTTTGGAGTCTTTTTTCAAACGATACAAAATAAACCCATCAATGTCATAAGTATCAGCGATTTTAGGCCATTCAAAACCCACTGAACTCACATCGTTAATGGTTTTAATAGAATGGACTACCGGAAGCTTAGTATCTATATTTTCTTGATTATTAAGGGCTGAAAAAGTATGATTCCTGGTAGAAGAACACCCTATAAAAACTGCTAATACCACACTACTTTGCAATAAAAGCGTGAAGTATTTTTTCTTCATCCAAGACCTCATCTAAATTCTCCTTGTTAAAAACTTTTTTAAGATATTCTAACATATCCTTTAATAGGGGAACTTTAAAGCGCAGTTTTTGCTCGCTTCTAGGGTGTTTGAACTCTATCAAATAGGCATGCAGCATGATTCTTATTTCTTCTTTAGAAAGCGCCCCATTAAGCCCGTAAAGATTATCGCCTATGATGTGTCTGTTCAAATATTCTAAATGCGCTCTGATCTGGTGCGTGCGCCCGGTGAATAGTTTAGCCCCTATCAAATCCATGCCATTTTGAGAAGTCAGCAAGCTAGTAAATTCGCTTTTAGAATAACGGCTTTTTTCTTTTTTAGCCGCTTTGAGCGCTATCATTTTCAAGCGGTTATTGGGGTTTCTTGTCAAATAACATTCCACGCTCATTTTTTCTTCTTTTAGGGGCGTTGAAAGCAAGGCGATATAATAGCGCCCCATCATTTTAGTTTTGAGTTGCTCGCTCAAATGAACATGGGTAAAATTGTTTTTAGCGATGACAATCCCTCCGCTCGTATCCTTATCCAAACGATGCACAATCCCATAGCGTTCTTTGAATCCCAGATTAGAAAGCTCGTAATTTTTAAATTCCAACCAATCCACTAAAGTAGGCTCTTTCACGCTTGGGGCTTTATGGACGACTAAATTAGGGGGCTTATTCAACACTAACAAGTCTTCATCTTCAAAAATGACTTCTATTTCTAAATCAAGCTCTTTTTTTAAGGGTTTGGGCACGATTTTGGGCGTTACAAGCGTGATTGCATCGCCCTTTTTTAAGGCTAGCCCCCCTTTTTTTACCCCCTTTTTTTGACAAAACACCAGCCCTTCTTTAATCAAATTCAACACTTGGTTCTTAGAAATTTGCAATTCTTTGGCTAGAAATTCATCAATGCGTTTGTAATGGGTAGGGGCGATGAAAACTTTTTGCATTCAAACTCTTTTTTGCATTTTTAAAAACCATTATTCTACTCAAAACCTTAAAAAAATCCTATTTCATTATTTGAATACGCTATAATCGGTGCACCAACATTTTGTGGCTCAAATCATTTTAAAAGGGGTTCTAATGGAACATAATGGGCATGATAAACTGAACGGCATTTTGCGTGGTTTTTTAGGCGACGCATTCACGCTTGATGGGAAAGAGGGAGGATTAAACATGAGCAAGATGCGTGAATTCATCAAAAAGGAAAAACCCAAGATGAACGTTTTGCTCATGGGGGGTACTGGGGTGGGTAAAAGCTCGCTCATTAACGCTCTATTTGGTAAAGAAATCGCTAAAGCAGGCGTAGGAAAGCCCATCACTCAGCATCTTGAAAAATACATTGATGAACAGAAAGGCTTGATTTTGTGGGACACCAAAGGCATTGAAGATAAAGATTACCACGACACCATGCAAAGCATTAAAAAAGAAATGGAAGATTCTTTTAAAACGCTTGATGAAAAAGAAGCCATTGATGTGGCGTATTTGTGCGTTAAAGAGACTTCTTCTAGGTTTCAAGAGAGAGAGAGTTATTAAGCTTTGCTAAAAATTGGAATATCCCAACGATTGTCGTTTTCACACACACAAGAAAAAGCCGGCGATGCGTTTTTCCAAGAAACTAAAGGGATCATAGATGAAGAATGGGGCTTTAAAGGTTTTGTCAGAGCTTATGTGAGAGTCAATTCCGTTGCCTTTTCATTTGGGGGGTTGGAAGTCCCTGTCGAAGGTTTAGAAGAATTGGTAGATGAAACGAAAAAATGTCTTTCAGACGCTATAAAAAACCATTTTTTGCGTGTTCAAAAAGTTAAGATTCAAGAAAGAAAACAAGCTATGATAGCTAAAAGTAAAAAAATTATTCATGTTGCATCAGGCCTTGCAGGAACGGCTGAGGCTAGTCCCATACCCTTTAGCGATATGCCCTTGATTGCAGGTGTTCAAAAAAGGATGATCCATGAAATGAATGACGCTTTTGAAGTGAGTTTGGGTAAATCTGCAACCCCAACATTTATAACAGAGATTTCTAGCATAATCGCTCTTGCGCATGTGGAGAGAACGCTCATTAATGGTTTCCTTAAATTCATTCCTGCTGCGGGGAGTGTTGCAGGGGGCGCAACCGCTGCCGTTATCACAGAAGGCATTGGGTTTGCTTATTTGAAAGTGCTAGAAAAATGCTTTAATAATGAAACAGGCGAAGTGGATTTGCCTGGTGAAGTTGACATGATAATCTCTCTCTTTAAGGAGAATTATCTCAACTTGGATACAATCAAGAAATTAACACAATAAGATTAGGGGTTATGAAAAACGCATGGCATTAGACAAAAGGATTTGGATGCATTTTGATCTTTTGCCTTTTGTGTTTATTATCCCCTTGTTGGTGGTTTCTTTTGTATTGATTTTTGAGAGCAGCGCGGTTTTGAGCTTGAAACAAGGGGTTTATTATGCAATAGGGTTTCTTCTCTTTTGGATCGTGTTTTTTATCCCTTTCAGGAAGCTCGATCGGTGGCTCTTTGTGTTTTATTGGGCGTGCGTTATTTTATTAGCGTTAGTGGATTTTATGGGATCTAGCAAGCTTGGGGCGCAACGATGGCTAGTCATTCCCTTTACTTCTATCACTCTACAGCCTAGCGAACCCGTGAAAATCGCTATCCTTTTATTGTTGGCGCATTTGATTAAAATCAACCCGCCTCCTTTTAAGGGCTATGATTGGGGTATGTTTTTAAAGCTCAGTTTTTACATTTGCTTACCGGCGGCTTTGATTTTAAAGCAGCCCGATTTAGGCACGGCCCTTATTGTTTTAATCATGGGTTTTGGGATTTTACTTATCGTGGGCTTAAGGACTAGGGTGTGGTTCCCTCTTTTTATCGCTCTTTTAGTGGCTTCGCCTATCGCTTATCATTTCTTGCATGATTACCAAAAAAAGCGCATCGCAGACTTTCTTTCTGAAAAGCCCAATTACCATGTCATGCAATCCATTATCGCCATAGGATCGGGCGGGTTTTTAGGCAAATCCAAAGAAGCCTGCACCCAAACCAAATTCAAATTCTTGCCTATCGCAACGAGCGATTTTATCTTTGCTTACTTCGTGGAGCGTTTCGGGTTTTTAGGGGCTATGTTGCTTTTTGCGATTTATATAGGCTTGAGTTTGCATTTATTTTTTTATCTGTTTGAGAGCAACAGCGATTGGTTTTTAAAGATTGTAGCCCTTGGGATTTCTACTTTAATCTTTGTTTATTCCAGCGTGAATATCGCCATGACTTTAGGGTTAGCCCCTGTGGTGGGGATTCCCTTGCCTTTATTCAGCTATGGGGGGAGCAGTTTTATCACTTTTATGATCCTGTTTGCAATCCTAGAAAACTTGCTTGCTTTTCGCTATATTTTTGGATACAATAGCAGACCATCCTTTGGGAATTTTGGATTCTTAGCTCAGCTGGTCAGAGCGCTCGGCTCATAACCGATTGGTCGTAGGTTCAAGTCCTACAGAATCCACCACTCCCGCTTTTTTTAAGTGAAAAGCGATTGGACGCTTTCGTTATGATAAATCCTTCTGATCACTTCCGCAAATAAGGACGCTACGCTTAAGGTGGTGATTTTATCGCATTTTTGAACTAAAGGGATAGAGTTAGTTACCACCACTTCATCTAACGCGCTTTCTTTAATGCGCTTGATCGCATTCCCGCTCAAAACCGCATGCGTGCCTAACGCCATGACAGAAGTCGCCCCTTGCTCTTTTAAAGCCAAAGCGGCTTTACAGATCGTGCCTGCGGTATCAATCATGTCATCCACTAAAATCACATCGCGCTCCTTGGCTGAGCCGATAATATTCATCACTTCGCTTTCATTAGCTTTTTCACGGCGCTTATCCACGATGATTAAATCTAAGCCCATTTGATTGGCAAAATACCTGGCTCTTGTAACCCCACCCACATCAGGGCTAGCGATCACAGGGTTTTTTAACGCTTTAGAGCGGATATAGTCTCTAAAGACGATAGATCCGTATAAATTATCCACCGGCACATCAAAAAAGCCTTGGATTTGCCCGGCATGCAAATCCATCGTAATGATCCTTTCAATCCCCACTTCTTGCATCAAATTAGCGACCATTTTAGCCGTGATAGGCACTCTTGGAGCTGCTTTCCTGTCCTGTCTGGCATAGCCAAAATACGGCAACACCGCTGTGATAGAATTGGCCGAACTGCGCCTTAAAGCATCTACCATGACTAACAATTCCATTAAATTGTCATTGACCGGCACGCAAGTGGGCTGGATGATAAAAATATCCTTACCGCGCACCGATTCGCTGATTTGGATATTGATTTCGCCATCGCTGAATTTGCCTATCACCGCTTTGGATAAGGGAAAGCCTAAATGCTTTGACACTTCTTTGCCAAATGCAGGGTGAGCGCTCCCTGAAAAAATCTTAAAACCACGCATCTTTGTCTTAAAACCACGAGCCTTCATCGCTGACACTCCCTAAAATGAATTAAAATCAATTGTAGCGCACCCAAACTAAAAGCGTTTGTTTTCAATGAAGCTCCTTTTCTAATAAGTTTTTTAACGCAAGATAGGTTTCATTTAAATCAATCCCGCACACCCTAGTTTGAGCGATAACGCTCATAAAATTGCTATCGCCTAAAAACCTAGGCACTAAATGCATGTGCAAATGCTCAGGGATTCCTGCTCCGGCGTTTCTGTGCAAATTCAAACCTAAATTGATCCCTTGAGCGCCATAAGCATACAACGCTTTTAACACTTTAGGCACTAATTTATTCATGTTCAGCCAAGTATTAAGCTCTAAAAGTTCAACGCTCGCTTGATGCGCATGAGGGACGATCAACAAATGCCCGGGGTTATAAGGGTAGGCGTTCATCACCACAAAGAGATCGCTATTTCTATAAAGCACTCTGTTTTCTGAATCTTTTGTAGTGTTTTGAGAAATTTCACAAAAGACACAACTCTTATTTTTCTCTTTCAAATAACTTTCGCGCCAAGGAGCGTATAAATGTTGCATGTTCATTTCCTAAATGTAATTAGGGGCGTCATTAGCGAATAAAATCAAATCGCCTTGAATCGTGGTGGCTTGTAAGATATTCTCCAATTGCGCCTTATCCTTGAGTAAGATTTTTTGGGGGGTTTTCAATTGTGAAGCAATCGTTTTGGAATTCAACTCCCCTGTGATGATAGCGACATCAAAAACCCCATCTATTTTTTGCGCTAAAATTTCATTACTTTCTGTATTGCTTTCCACTAAGCCCGGTGTTACGATGACTTTACGCCCTTCATACAAACTCGCCAAACGAATGCCCTCTAACATGCCCTTTAAATTCCCGTTAAAGCTATCGTCTATAATGATTTTTTGATTCACTTCCAACAGTTGCAAACGATGGTTAATAGGCTTAAGCTCAAAAACAAGCCGTTTGATCCTTTCTGTCTCTAAGCCTAAATGCTTAGCGATTAAAATAGCTGAAGCGATATTATAAGCGCTAAACTCCCCTAAAACCTTCGTTTCAAAGCTTTCCCAAACGCCATTGATAAGCGTTTCAAAAGAAGTGCCTTTTAAAGTGGATTGGATGTTTCTAACCAAGCTAGAAACATCTATTAAAGGGCTATCTTTAGGGGCGTAGGGCTTGATTTTTTCTATAGAGTAACAAAAGGCTTTTTCTAAGCGTTTGGAATCCAATAATTCCGCTTTAGTCTCGCAAATATTTTCTAAAGTTTTAAAATATTCTAAATGCTGTTCGCCCACTTCTGCGACCACGGCAAGGTGAGGTTCAATAAGGCGGGTGATTTCTTTAATATCGCCCTTATTCCTTGCCCCGGCTTCAGCGATATAGATTTCACTCTTATCGTCTAAATTCTGGTTAATATCGTTCGCAATGCCTAAAAGGGTATTGACGCTTTTGGGGCTTGCATGCGCGTTGAATGTGGTTTGTAAGATTTGAAGCAAGAAATTTTTGGTGCTGGTTTTCCCAAAGCTTCCGGTAATGGCGATGACTTTTAAATGTTCTAAAGAGGCGATTTTGTCTTTAGCGGTTTGTAAATATTGCTTGGATAAGGCTTTCTCAAAGATTAAAGAAGCGCTTAAAACGAATATAAATAAACACCAATAGCCAAGCGCGAGCGAAATCCCATTCAAAGGGACTAATTCTATATTTAAGATTTCATGCAAGATTAAAAAGAGTAATAAGAAGATGAAAAAGCGCTTCACCCTTGGCGTGAAAACTAAAGGCTTGTCGTTGCGTTTGGCCCAGATAATGAGCATGGGCATTTGAATCACGCCGCAAAAGAAATCAAAAACAAACGGCATCTTGAAAGCATACGATAGGATAAACACCCCCAAAGGCAATAAAAAATAAATCCCATGCCAACGCATTTTGTGGTGCTTGGTTAAGATCCTAAACACGCTGTAATGATACCATTGCAATAAAGTCATCATATAATAGCCAAGCCCTGTTATAAAGAGCCAACAAAACGCTAAATTCAGCCAACTAAGACTTTGCATGATGATAATTCTCCACTAGTTTTTCAATCTCTTTTGCTTGGTTTAAAAAAAAGAAATGATCCCCTTCTAACACGAATAATTCGCTCTTTTTCAACAAGGTTTGTATTTTTTGAGCGGAGCTTAAGGGGGTTGCTTTATCATCTTTACCCCAAAATAATAAAACTTCCTTCTCGCATCGTTTGAAATGCTCGCTAAAATCTTCGCTAATTACTTTTTTAAAGGTTTCATACATCACTTGATTAAGCCCCATAGCGTCCTTACTTCTCAAAAACCCTAAATTCAAGCCTAATTTTTTAAAGATTTTAGCTAAAAGGATTTTACAACGCACTTTTAAGGGTTTTGGCTCTAATATCCCAGCGCTACTCAATAAAACCATCCGTTCGTTTTCACACAAAATCGCCACTTTCCCTCCAAAACTATGCCCAAAGGCTACATGCGCTTTTTTACCCACGCTTTTTAAGAATAAATTAATGATATTAGCATAATCTTTAGTCTCTAAGACTTTTTCATCGTTAGGGCTTTGATTGAAGCCGGGCAAATCCACATACAAATGATTATAATTCAAAAAACAGCCTTGAAACGCTTGTTGCATGATTTCTTTAGAGCTCCCCCAGCCATGCAAAAACAAGGCGTTTAAAGGGCTATGGTTATCTATAAAAGTGTAGGAAATGTCAAAAACGCTATCCAAATAAGCGATACTGCGTTTGGCCATTCATTTATTCTTTTGGATTTGCAACAAATAAGAGTTTTTAACTTGGATTTTAGGGGTTTTGGGTAATGATTGCGCTAAATGTTCTAGCGTTGTTTTAAAATCATCAAACAAATAATTCGCCAAACTGCCAGGAATGGGGTTGATCTCATTAAGATACACTTCATTTTCTATAACAAAAAAATCGCAACGAATGATCGCGCCATCAAACAAATCGTTATAGAGTTTTTTAAAATTTTCTTTTAATTGTTCTTCTAGGGCGTTAGAAAGATCCGCTTTAGGGGCTTTGGTGCGTGAAAAATCCAAATATTTTTGTTTGAAATCCAAAAATTCCTGTTTGCTAGGCTCTTCAATATAGGAAAAACAAAAATCCTTTTTGATCTTACAGCCGGCTAAATTGTATTCTTTCACCCCCTGAATGAAAGGCTCTATTAAAACTTCTTTAGAATATTCAAACGCACTGTCTAAAGCGTAACTTAATTCTTTTTCTTCTTTCACAATATTCACCCCTAAAGAGCTTCCGGCGTTACTGGGTTTCACAATAAAGGGAAAATTAAACCCAATCAAATCCAAGGCGTTAGCGCGGTTTTTTTCATTCAAAAGCACATAGTCTAAAGCCTTTATTCCTAAATCTTTAGCGTAAAGCTTGGTTAAATATTTGTTATAACTCAGCACGCTCGCTTCAATCCTAGGGCCTATAAAAGCGATGCGATAAAATTCCAACAAGCTCGCTAATTTCCCGTCTTCGCCATCGCCCCCATGCACGAGATTGATTACTAGTGGCAGTTCTATAATCTTAGCGCCTAAAAACGAGTTTTTGAGCAAGCCATTATGCGTAAGGATTAGGGGGGGTAATTTTTTTTCTTTGATTTGAGCGAAGTATTTTGAATGCATGTTGGATTCTTCAATCAAATAAAAATGATGGTTTTCATCTAAAAAAATAAAATATTTAATCCTGTCTTTTAACACTCCTTTAAGCGCAATCGCACTCACAATGCTGATTTCATGCTCAAAACTCGCCCCACCAAATAAAACGCAAAACTCCACGATCAAACTCCCTAAAAACGATTGCAATCAAGTCTGTCTATTTTACCTAAAAAAAGGCTTTTGAATTTTCTTAAAATTAAAATTTAATGTTGAAAAATCCTAAAATATGGATGACTAATAACGCGCTCAAGCCGGCTAAAACACCCGCTAATGCGTCATCAGCCACAACCCCTAAACCCCCTTTAACTTCTTTGTCTATTTTGCCAATGAGTGAGGGTTTAGTGATATCATAGATCCTAAAAAAGATAAAACTCAAAACCACACCCGCTAACGATAACCCGCTAATCGCCATCGCAAGCCACATGCCCACTAACTCGTCTATCACAATGTAAGAGCCGTCATGCCTCTTACTCTCTTCTTCTTCCTTGTCTATTTGAGTAATAGCGATAAGCCCAACAAAAATCGCCCCTAAAAACAAAGTGTTAGCCGAAAAAGCTAAAACGGGTAAGCCTAATAACAACGCCACCAAACTCCCTATCGTTCCTGGAGCTTTTTTAGAATACCCGCTAAAAAAAAGGGTTAAAAAACATGCGCGGAGATTAAATTTATCCAATCATTGCCTTAAATTCTTTTTAAATCATGGCATTTTAGCATTTTATTTGCATTAAAAAGCGATTTTCTTAAACAATAAGGCTTAATTTTAAGCGCGTTTTAGTATGATAACTTTTAAATTCTCTCAAAAATTAAAGGTTAATTTTAAAATGTTGCTTTTCACTCCAGGCCCTGTAGCCATTAATGAAGAGATGCGCACAAGCTTTTCTCAGCCAATGCCCCACCACCGCACCAAAGATTTTGAAAAGATTTTCCAAAGCGTGCGAGAAAATTTAAAAAAAATGACCGGTTTAGAAGAAGTTTTGCTTTTAAGCAGCAGCGGGACAGGGGCTATGGAAGCGAGTGTTCTTTCCTTGTGTCAAAAAGAGTTGCTTTTTGTTAATGCGGGCAAGTTTGGTGAAAGGTTTGGCAAGATCGCTAAAGCCCATTTTATCAAAGCCCATGAATTAGTCTATGAATGGGACACACCGGCTCAAGTGGATAAAATATTAAACGCGCTTAAAGCCAACCCCAACATTGATGCGTTTTGCATTCAAGCATGCGAGTCTAGTGGGGGGTTACGACACCCTGTAGAAAAAATCGCTCAAGCGATCAAAGAAACTAACCCGAATGTTTTTGTGATTGTAGATGCGATCACCGCTTTAGGGGTTGAGCCTTTAGAAATAACGCATGTTGATGCGCTCATTGGGGGGAGTCAAAAAGCGTTCATGCTACCCCCTGCGATGAGCCTAATCGCATTGAGCCAAAAGGCGATTGATCGCATAGAAGAACGCAATGTGGGGTTTTATTTCAATTTGAAGAGCGAATTGAAAAACCAAAGGAATAACACCACGAGCTACACCGCTCCTATTTTACACACTTTAGGGTTGCAACGCTATTTTGAATTGGTGCAGAATTTAGGGGGTTTTGAAGCGCTCTATCAAGAGACTAAACGAGTCGCTTTAGCCACTCAAAAAGCCGTTTTAGCGCTGGGTTTGAAGATTTTCCCTAAAAGCCCGAGCTTGAGCATGACAACGATTGTTAGCGAGCATGCCAAAGAATTAAAAAACCTTTTGAAAGAAAAATACCAGGTGCAATTTGCGGGCGGTCAAGAGCCTTATAAAGATATACTCATTCGCATCAACCACATGGGGATCATTCCTGTTTATAAAAGCGCTTACGCTTTAAACGCCCTAGAGTTAGCCTTAAACGATTTGGATTTAAGAAAATTTGACGGTGTGGCGAACGCAACTTTTTTGAAGCAATATTATGAAATTTAAGGACTATAATGCATTATTCTTATGAAGCCTTTTTAAAAGACAGCCTGGAGTTAGCTAAACAAGTGGAGCGAATTTGCGGTATCCCAGAAGCCCTTGTGTGCGTGATGCGAGGGGGCATGACTTTGACGCATTTTTTGAGTTTGCACTGGGATTTAAGGGAAGTTTATGGCATCAATGCGATTTCTTATGACACTACTAAGCAACAAAACGCCCTAAAAATTGAAAATACCCCCACGATTAAAGATCATTTAAAAACCATTTTGGTGGTAGATGAAATCGTAGATAGCGGTAATTCTTTAGAGGCGGTACTTAAAGTGCTGCAAGAAAAACACCCTGATAAAAAGTTTTATAGCGCGAGTTTGTTCCAAAAGACAAGCGCGAAATACAAAGCCGATGCGTTTTTGAAAGACGCTCCTGAATGGATTGATTTCTTTTGGGAAGTGGATTTGAAAAATTTAAAAAGCCATTAACATGCAAGTTAAAGAAAACAAACAACTCTGCTTGATCTCATTAGGTTGTTCTAAAAATTTAGTGGATTCAGAAGTGATGTTAGGCAAGCTTTATAATTACACGCTCACTAATGACGCTAAAAAAGCCGATGTGATTTTGATCAACACTTGCGGGTTTATTGAAAGCGCTAAACAAGAGAGTATCCAAACCATTCTCAACGCCGCTAAAGACAAAAAAGAGGGAGCGATTTTGATTGCGAGCGGGTGCTTGAGCGAGCGCTATAAAGATGAAATCAAAGAGCTGATCCCTGAAGTGGATATTTTTACCGGCGTGGGGGATTATGACAAGATTGATATTTTGATCGCTAAAAAACAAAACCAGTTCAGCGAGCAAGTGTTTTTAAGCGAGCATTATAACGCGCGCATCATCACGGGATCGAGCGTGCATGCTTATGTTAAAATTTCTGAGGGCTGTAACCAAAAATGCTCTTTTTGCGCTATCCCTAGCTTTAAGGGGAAATTGCAAAGCAGGGAATTAGACTCCATTTTAAAAGAAGTAGAAGATCTAGCCCTTAAAGGCTATAAGGATATGACTTTTATCGCTCAAGATTCTAGCTCATTTTTATACGATAAGGGGCAAAAAGACGGCTTGATCCAGCTGATTAGTGCGATTGACAAACAACAAGCCTTAAAGAGCGCTCGTATTTTATACCTCTACCCCTCTAGCACCACTTTAGAGCTGATTGGCGCGATTGAAAGCTCGCTTATTTTTCAAAATTATTTTGACATGCCCATCCAGCATATCAGCGACTCCATGCTCAAAAAGATGCGGCGCAACTCCAGCCAAGCGCACCATTTAAAGCTTTTAGATGCCATGAAACAGGTTAAAGAAAGCTTTATAAGAAGCACGATCATTGTAGGGCATCCAGAAGAAAATGAGAGCGAATTTGAAGAATTGAGCGCGTTTTTAGACGAGTTCCAGTTTGACAGATTGAATATTTTTGCTTTCAGTGCTGAAGAAAACACGCATGCCTATTCTTTAGAGAAAGTGCCTAAAAAAATCATCAACGCCCGCATTAAAGCCTTGAATAAAATCGCCTTAAAACACCAAAACCATTCTTTTAAGGCTTTGTTAAACAAGCCCATTAAGGCGTTAGTGGAACATAAAGAGGGCGAGTATTTTTACAAAGCAAGGGATCTCAGGTGGGCGCCTGAAGTGGATGGGGAAATTTTAATCAATGACAGTGCCTTAACCACTCCTTTACAACCCGGGCATTACACGATTATGCCTAGCGCCTTTAAAGACAATATCTTACTCGCTAAGGTTTTAAGCCCTTTTTAAAAGTTAGCCATAAGGCTAAAAGTGCGGCTAGAGCGCACCTTGAGCGTGGGGGTTTGTCGTTTTTTTTTTTTGTTAAAATGCACGAGAAAAATCCGCTTGAGGCATGCAAAAATGAAAGACATTTATCTTGGCGTAGAAAAGAACATTAAAGATCTTCAAAATATCTTCAAAAACGCTGATGACAAAGATGAAAAACTAAAGCGATTCAATCAAGAAGCGTTGGAGGTATTCCAACAATTAGAACTTAAAAGTTTAAAAGAGCTTGAAAGCTTGAAAAATAATGAAGAGTGGGAAAATTTTACCATTGCTTTTTATGGGGAAACCGTGCGGGGAAATCAACCCTTATTGAATGTTTGAGGATGTTTTTAAAGAACAAAGCAAAGCAGATCGATAAGAACGATTCAAGCGGCTTTATTCCAATTACCAAAACAACTATCAAAATGATGAACGCAAAAAACAGACTATTTTAAACGAACCTCATTCATTGCAAGATGGAGCGATTATAGGCGATGGGAGGAGCGATTTTACTTTAAAAACACAATCTTATTCTTTCCAATACAACCATCAAAATTTTGTTTTGTTGGATGTGCCAGGGATAGAAGGCAGCGAACAAAAAGTGATTGATCAGATTTCTAACGCAACGCAAAAAGCCCATGCTATTTTTTATGTTACCAAAACGCCTAATCCTCCGCAAAAAGGAGAAGAAGGGAAAAGGGGAACGATTGAAAAAATCCAAAGACAGCTTGATTCGCAAACAGAGGTATGGGCGATTTTCAACAAACCGATCACTAGCCCAAGAGCCTTAAAAGATGGGCTTATTAATAAAAGCGAAAAAGAAAGCTTAAAAATTTTAAATAAAGAGATGAAAAACATTTTAGGCAAACACTACATGGGGCATCAAATAGTCAGCGCCCAAATGGCTTTTTATGGTCTTTCATCGGCTTTAATCCCAGAGAGTGATTTTTACAAAAACAAACAAAAATTTCTAGAGGTTTTTAAAGCGGAAGAATTATTATTGTATAAATGCCGTTTCCAACAATTAGGAGAATTTATAACCGAAGCGCTTCTTAAAAACTCACGCAACAAAATCATAGAATCCAACTGCAACAAAGCCTTAAAAGTGGTAGAACAATTGCAAAAAGCGATAAAAACCACGATTGAAAAACGGATCGATCCAATGATTAAAGAAGCACAAGAACACCAACAAGAAGCCCACTATAATCTGGATCGTTCTACAGAAAAATTTATATTAAATTTAACCAATTCAGTGTTCACAGAAACAGCGATTCAAATCTGATTTTAGAGAAGAAATGCATGCGCATATTGAAAGAGATATTGAAAATAAGGAATGTGAAGAAATTTTTGAAAATGAGTGCGAACAAAGAACTAAAAAATTGCGTAAAAACACAGGACGGCGGTTCAAAGAATGCGAGGAACGATTTGATGAAGAGATAAAAGAATATATTGAACGATTTAAAGAAAGGATTAAAGATTCTCTAGCAATGTTAGAGCGCATCAGTATTGATAGAGGCTTTAATCTTAATTTTGATACTGATAGCGGCATTGATGGAACAAAATTAGCCACTTCAATAGGAGGTTTGGGTTTGCTTGGGATATTTCACGCTTGGAATCCTATGGGTTGGCTTGCTCTGACCGCAGGGATTATTACAGGATTAATTGGAATAGCTAGCTCAATCTGGAGCTTTTTTAGTTCAAGATATCAAAGATCCCAACAAAAAAAAGAAGTGGATAAGAAATTAGATGAAGTTTGTGAAAAAATTGCAGAGAATGTGAAAAGCCGCATTGAAAGTTATAAAAAAGGCGCATCTGGAATGATTGAGAACTTAAAAGCCAGTCTTAACGATCTCGTTGTTTGTTACGAGCGCATGAGAGAAGGATTGATAAAAGCCGGCGAAGACTTATGGCGCTTAGATAACCGCATCAAAACCACATTAAAACAAAGGATCGCGCAATGAATGAAACGCTAGAACAATTTAAAAGAAATCAAAAGAAGAATCAAGAAAATCTTAAAAAATTACTTGATTTTATCCATACTGGAGAGAAATACGGCATCAAGGTTGAAGAGTCTCTCAAAGACAAGATCCATAATGCGATGAAAGATGTTTCTGGCCAAAAACTTAAAGTGGCTTTAGTGGGAGGTTTTTCTGAAGGGAAAACATCCATAGCGGCAGCTTGGATCGATCGGCTAGACAAGAGCATGAAGATAGACCACAAAGAATCCAGCGATGAAGTTAAAATCTATGATATAGACGATGAAATTGAGCTGGTTGACACCCCGGGACTATTCGGGTTTAAAGAAAAAATAACCGATAGCGGCAAAATAGAGTGCTATAAAGATATTATAAAAAAATATGTCAGCGAAGCCCATCTCATTTTATACGAGCTCAACCCGTCAAACCCCATCAAAGAAAGTCATAAGGACGACTTGAACTGGTTGTTCAGGACGCTCAATCTTTTATCTAGGACGATCTTTGTCATCAGCCGTTTTGATGAAGAAGCGGATATTGAAGATGAAGAAGATTACAACAAAAGATTTAAGATCAAAAAAGAAAACATTCAAAACCGACTGAATGATCTCATTTCTTTAAGCGAAGAAGAAAAAGAAAGTTTGATTATTGTCGCTGTCGCTGCAAACCCTTTTGATTTGGGGGTGGAACACTGGCTAAAGCATCAAGAAGAGTTTCAAAAGCTCTCACACATCAAAGCCTTGCAAGATGCGACGCAAAAAAAGATTAAAGAAAATGGCGGGAAATTAACCATCATAGAAGAAGCCAAAAAAAGCATCATTCAAGATGTTATCTACAGGCAAATGCCGCCCGCAAAACAAGCGTTGCAAGATATTAATAGAGAAATGGAATACTTGAATAAAACGCTTGAAAAAAGGCGAAAGGATCTTCAAAATTTAAATAGTGAAATTTCTTAAGCCCGCATTCATTTAAAAGAATTTATAACGAGGTATTTTAGCGATCTCATCCTTCAAGTTCTTGGCACTAGCCTAGAAACCTTTAATGATTTTGTTATTAGAGAAATAGGCGATAAAGGTATCAATATAGAAACAAAAGTCCAAAATGAATTTGAAAGGCAAACGCAAGGGATTGTAAATGAAATTTCTAAAATTGAAACCGGTTTTAATGCCGATATGAGTTTGTTTGAAAAGCATGCCGGAGCGTTTGGAAAGATTGGAATCGATCTTTTAAAACAAAGCGGTTTTATCAATGCAACTAACATCAAACTGGCTAGAGACGCGCTAGTGGCTACGGGAAAATTTGTGGGCATAGATTTGGCTTTAAAATTCAAACCTTGGGGCGCTGTAAACTTGGCAGGCAGCATAAACAAAGGTTTACCGCTTATCGGTCTTGCTATTGAAGTGTGGGATTCTTGGAAAGAAAGCCAAAAAATAGAAAAACTTGAAAAAGCTAAAGAAGAAATGAAATCTAATTTTAACAATCAAAAACAAGAAATCTTGGATCTCATCAACGATGAAACCAGATTCAAACAAACATGTTTCCCAATGGCGTTTGACCTGGAAAAATGCATTCAAGCATGCGAAGAAAATGTTAAAAAAACGCAAGAGTGCACTCAAGGACTGGAAAAATGGATTCAAGCTGGCGAAGATTTCATCAAGGGCGAAGATTTCATAGATGTTGAGCCTGAATAGGAATGAACTGAATTTGTGCTAAAATTTCAAAAACGCATCAAAAAGGCTTTTTGGCTGAGCTTGAAACGGGCTAATCCAACAAGCGGCATTTTAAATGTTTTAATAAGGAAAGGCGATGTTTTCTAAAATTTGCCCAACTCTTAAGCTTTTAAACGCGTTTAAAGGCTCTTTATTCAAACGCATTTCAAGCCCTGTGCAAACCACTCGCATTGCCAATATGATTTTGGATATAAAAAACGCTCTTGAGGGCGAAAACGATCCATCAAACAAGGCGGGCAAGACTTTGGATTTGATCGTGGGTTTTAAGAAAGAATACCCGCAGGATTTTGACGAATTGTTTGAAATTTTAAAAGAATTCATCCAAGAATACGAGCAAAATCCTGACGAGATCAAGCAAAACCTCAAAGAAATCCTAAAATAAGATAGGGCATGAACCACCTTTTAATCCTTTATAACCCTTACTATCAAAAAGATGTGATCCAACAACATTTAAGCGTTTTACAGGAAAAATCCCAAGTGGGCTTTGGTAAAATCCGATCAAAGCTCAACGATCAAGAAAAGCACGACTCCTTAGAAGAAATTTACAAAGCCACCAATGAAAAAAATTTTTTGCAGCTTTTTTTGACCGATTACGCTAATTTATTTGCCGCTAAGGTGATAAAGGTTTCTAAAGAGATTGATGAGGGTTTGATTCCTAGTTACTATAAAGAAAAAAATTTGGAAGTGGAAGACTTTTTTATTATCAGCGATTTAAGGGAATTAGTCAGGGAAGACTTCAGCCTTTTAAGGGATCAATTTTTAGCCAATTTCATCGCCCCAAACAACCACACTTACGCCATTTATGGGAATAATTATGTCTATCCTTTGCCGGTTAAGTTAAAAGAAGAGCGTTCTTATTTTTTAGGCGATGAAAAGCATTATCTGAGCGTGTATAAAAGCAAAGAATATTTAACCATGCAAGAAAATTTCATGCGTTTTGTTTTTGGAAAAAGGCTTTTTTACCTCTTACACCCTGATAGCATCAATAATATCATTCATGCAGAATTGGAGCTTTTACAAAGCGAAAACGATCTTTTGAATGATTTTACCAGCATCATCGTCAAATACACCAAAACCTTAGAATACGAAATTTATACTTTTGCTAAACAAGTTCTTTTAAAGGCTTGCGAAAACGATCCCAACCTTTATGATTTAGCTTATAAAGTCCAAGGAAAATCTTTGATACTTGAAGATTTTTTCGCTAAAAAGCCCAATCTTGGGACCATGAAATTCCTACTCAAACACGAAAAAGTCCAATACCATTTAGAAGAAAACTTAAAGAGATTCATCAATTATCCTTTTCAAAAAAGCCTAAGCATTATTCAAAACATCCGCAACGAAGCCGTCCATGAAAAAGCTCCAGGTTTGAATGAAGTGGAAAAACTCAGGAATGAAATTTTAGGCATAGAAGGCGCAAGCTTACTAAAAGGCATTTTAACCCACAAGGAAACTTCATAAAAGCGCAATCCATTCAGCATGCATTTAGTACCGATTTGACAGCGCGAGATTTTAAGCCCTATTTAGAGCCTTTAAGAGAGGGTCAGAATTTATTGGGTTTTTCAGGTGGGTTGGATTCTACTTGCTTGTTCCATCTTTTAGTTGGAGAAAACATCGCTTTTGACATCGCTTTAGTGGATTATAACACGCAAAAACAACGCCTTGAAATCATCCAACACGCTCAAAAACTCGCAAAAACACACCATAAAAAATGCTACATCCATCACGCTCAAAAAATCGCGCGCAATTTTGAAATGCAAGCGAGAAAAGTTCGTTATGATTTTTTTGAAACCTTAATCAAAGAGCATTCTTACAAGCATTTGATTTTAGCGCACCATTTGAATGACAGGCTAGAATGGTTTTTGATGCAATTGAGTAAAGGCGCCGGACTAAACACGCTTTTAAGCTTTCAAGCCTATGAAAAAAGAGAATCTTATGCGATTGTTCGCCCCTTGCTCTACACCCCTAAAGACACCCTTAAAACGCTCGCTAAAGATCGGGAATTTTTTGAAGACGATTCTAATTCTTCTTTAAAATTCAAACGCAATTTTTTCAGGAAACATTACGCTAACTCTTTGATGCAAGATTATTCTAAGGGCATTATCCAAAGTTTTAAATTTTTGGATCAAGAAAAAGAGCGGCTTTATTCTTTGATGCCCGTTTCACAAAGGCATGGGATCACTTTTTTTAAGTATTCGCAAAACGCGCTGTTTATGGTGGATAAAATCTTAAAGCAAAAGGGGTATGTGTTGAGCTTTCCTCAAAAAGAAGAAATCAAACGCCATTTTTTTAGCTTAGAAATCGCTCAAAAATTCATCATTGAAAGCGATAAAGAGCATGTGTTTATCGCTCTTAAACCCCCAAAAACTTTAAGCATGCCAAAGGATTTTAAAGACAGAGCTAGGAGGTTGGATATCCCTAAACGCTTACGGCCTGTTTTATACGCAGAGTTTTTAAAACAACCAACGCATGGTTTTTTAACCCGTTTCAAACAGAGTTTAATCAATCTATAAAAAAGCTTGATTTTAATCAAACGCTAATTTTAAAGCGCTTTTTAACCTTGATTGTGTCAAAATACAGCAAAAAACTTTGATATGAGAGCGGATGGACTTTAAGAATAAAAAATGGCTTTTTCTAGCCCCTCTAGCAGGCTATACGGATTTGCCTTTCAGGAGCGTGGTGAAAAAATTTGGCGTGGATGTTACCACAAGCGAAATGGTGAGCTCGCATTCGTTGGTGTATGCGTTTGATAAAACTTCTAAAATGTTAGAAAAATCCCCTTTAGAAGATCATTTCATGGCGCAAATTTCAGGCTCTAAAGAAAGCGTAGTCAAGGAAGCGGTTGAAAAAATCAACGCTTTAGATCATGTGAATGGGATTGATTTTAATTGCGGTTGTCCTGCCCCTAAAGTGGCTAATCATGGTAACGGGAGCGGGCTATTGAAGGATTTAAACCACTTGGTGAAGATTTTAAAAGTGATTAGAGAAAACACCAATAAAAAAATCACAAGCGTGAAAGTGCGTTTAGGTTTTGAAAAGAAAATCCCTAAAGAAATCGCTCATGCCTTAAATGATGCGCCGGTGGATTATGTGGTGGTGCATGGGAGGACACGAAGCGACAAATACCAAAAAGACAAAATAGATTATGAAAGCATTGCTTTAATGAAAAAGATTTTAAAAAAGCCCGTGATAGCCAATGGCGAAATTGACAGCGTGAAAAAGGCTTTTGAAGTTTTGCAAATCACTCAAGCGGATGGGCTAATGATAGGGCGAGCGGCCTTAAGAGCCCCATGGATATTTTGGCAAATCAGAAACAACACCACAAAATTGCCCGCAGTCGTGAAAAAAGATTTGGTTTTAGAACATTTTGATAAAATGGTGGAGTTTTATGGGGATAGGGGGGTGATCATGTTTAGGAAAAATTTGCATGCTTACGCTAAGGGCGAAATGCAAGCGAGCGCGTTTCGTAACTGCGTCAATACCCTTACAGAAATAAAGAGCATGCGAGAGAGCATAGAGGAATTTTTTAATCAAGAAATGTTGCAAAGTGAAGTGCCATTATGGGTAGAATTGAATCAAAAAAGCGTTTGAAAGCGCTCATTTTTTTAGCCAGTTTGGGGGTTTTGTGGGGCAATGCTACTGAAAAAACGCCTTTTTTTAAAACCAAAAACCACATTTATCTAGGTTTTAGGCTAGGCACAGGGGCTAACACGCGCACAAGCATGTGGCAACAAGCCTATAAAGACAACCCCACTTGCCCTGGTAGCGTGTGTTATGGCGAGAAATTAGAAGCCCGTTATAAGGGAGGTAAAAACCTGTCTTATACCGGGCAAATAGGCGATGAAATCGCTATTGATAAATACCATATTTTAGGCTTAAGGGTGTGGGGGGATATAGAATACGCTAAAGCGCAATTAGGTCAAAAAGTGGGGGGTAACACCCTTTTATCCCAAGCGAATTACAACCCAAGCGCGATTAAAACCTACGATATTGCTTCAAACGCTCAAGGCTCTTTGAATTTGCAAAAAACCCCAAACCCTCAAGATTTTCTCTTCAATAACGGGCATTTCATGGCGTTTGGTTTGAACGTGAATGTGTTTGTCAATCTCCCTATAGACACCCTTTTAAAACTCGCTTTAAAAACAGAAAAAATGCTGTTTTTTAAAATAGGCGTGTTTGGTGGGGGTGGGGTGGAATACGCAATCTTGTGGAGTTCTCAATATCAAAATCAAAATACCCATCAAGATGATAAATTTTTTGCAGCGGGTGGGGGGTTTTTTGTGAATTTTGGAGGCTCTTTGTATATAGGCAAACACAACCGCTTCAATGTGGGGCTAAAAATCCCTTATTATAGCTTGAGCACGCAAAGTTGGAAAAACTTCGGTGCTAGCAATGTGTGGCAACAACAAACGATCCGACAAAACTTCAGCGTTTTTAGGAATAAAGAAGTTTTTGTCAGCTACGCGTTCTTGTTTTAGTGTGGCTTCGTTCCCATTAAATATTGCTTATAAAATCCAAAAGATGGTTTCATTATTACAAAAATCAACGCTTCAAAGATAAATAGATTAAAATACTCCAAAATCTTTTTTTTTTTTGAAATCCAATCAATTTATAGTAAAATTAGGTTAATTGTAAATATATTATCACTTCATGATATTCTTACAACAAAAACATTACTTTAAGGAACATTTTATGAAAAAACGATTTTTACTCTCTCTCTCTCTCTCGCTTCATCGCTTTTGCGTGCTGAAGACAACGGCTTTTTTGTGGGCGCGGGCTATCAAATCGGCGAAGCGGTACAAATGGTCAAAAACACTGGTGAATTGAAAAATTTGAACGACAAATACGAGCAATTGAGCCAGTATTTGAATCAAGTGGCTTCGTTGAAGCAAAGCATTCAAAACGCCAACAACATTGAGCTGGTCAATAGCTCTTTAAATTATTTAAAAAGCTTTACCAACAACAACTACAACAGCACCACCCAATCGCCCATCTTTAACGCCGTGCAAGCCGTTATCACTTCGGTATTGGGTTTTTGGAGTCTTTATGCGGGGAACTACTTCACTTTTTTTGTGGGTAATAAGGATAGTAAACAATCCGCTAATGTCCAAGGTAACCCTCCTTTTAAAACGATTATAGACAACTGCTCAGGAATTGAAAACTGCGCGATGAATGAAACCACTTATAATGAGATGAAAAAGCTCGCTGAAAGCCTCCAAGCAGCCCAACAAAACGCTACCACTAAAGGCAACAATCTTTGCGCTTTATCCGGATGCGCTACAACACAAGGCCAACCAAGCTCAACCGTAAGCAGCGCTCTTGAAACCGCGCAAAAGCTTATGGATTTAATCGCAAGCACTAGGACGGCTATGATGTGGAAAAATATCGTCATCAGTGGCGTTTCAAATACATCCGGTGCTATCACATCCACTAATTACCCAACGCAATATGCGGTGTTTAACAACATCAAGGCGATGATACCCATCTTGCAACAAGCGGTTACGCTTTCTCAAAGCAACCACACATTATCCACTAGCTTGCAAGCTCAAGCTACAGGATCTCAAACAAACCCTAATTTCGCTAAAGACATCTACAATCTCGCTCAAAACCAAAAGCAAGTCATCTCTTACGCTCAAGATATTTTCAACCTCTTTAGTTCTATCCCTGCAGAGCAGTATAAGTATCTAGAGAAAGCTTATTTGAAAATACCCAATATCGGTCAAACTCCTACTAACCCTTACAGACAGGTGGTGAATTTAAACCAAGAAGTTCAGACGATTAAAAACAATGTGAGTTATTATGGTAACCGTGTGGATGCGGCTTTAAGCGTGGCTAAAGATGTTTATAACCTAAAATCCAATCAAGCAAACATTGTAACAGCCTATAGCAACGCTAATAATCTAAGCCAAGAGATTTCTAAACTCCCCTATAACCAAGTCAATACAAAAGACATTGTTACACTGCCTCACGATCAAAACGCTCCGGCAGCGGGCCAATACAACTACCAAATCAACCCAGAGCAGCAATCCAATCTTAATCAAGCTTTAGCAGCGATGAGCAATAACCCCTTTAAAAAAGTGGGCATGATCAGCTCTCAAAACAATAACGGCGCTTTGAATGGGCTTGGCGTGCAAGTGGGCTATAAGCAATTCTTTGGCGAAAGCAAAAGATGGGGGTTAAGGTATTATGGTTTCTTTGATTACAACCACGGCTATATCAAATCCAGCTTTTTTAATTCGTCTTCTGATATTTGGACTTATGGCGGTGGGAGCGATTTGTTAGTGAATATTATCAACGATAGCATCACAAGAAAGAACAACAAGCTTTCTGTGGGTCTTTTTGGAGGTATCCAACTAGCAGGGACTACATGGCTTAATTCTCAATACGTGAATTTAACCGCGTTCAATAACCCTTACAGCGCGAAAGTCAATACTTCCAATTTCCAATTTTTGTTCAATTTGGGTTTGAGAACCAATCTCGCTACAGCTAAGAAAAAAGATAGTGAGCATTCCGCGCAACATGGCATTGAATTAGGCATTAAAATCCCCACCATTACCACGAATTACTATTCTTTTCTAGGCACTCAATTGCAATACAGAAGGCTCTATAGCGTGTACCTCAATTATGTGTTCGCTTATTAAAAAATCTCCTTTTTAAAATAGGGGGAGCTTCATCAAATCTATTTTGATAGTTATCAATATTTGATGAAAATAAAGTCAAAAACAAAATAAACCAGATCACCCAATTATCTTTAATAATTGGGTGATCTAAGAGAATCGTTTAATACTCTTCAAACATTTCTTGGATTTTTGCCTTATCATTCGTTTTGGTTAGAGCGAGTTGTAAAAGCACCCTGGCTTTTTGGGGGTTTAAATTGTCGCTTGTGATAAAGGCCTTGTCATCAATCTCGCCTGAAGTAATCTCACCGCTGCCTACCCTGCTAGAACGAACAATAACCACCCCCATTTGGCTCGCTTCTTGCATCGCTTTTAACAACCCAGCGCTCACATTCCCATTACCCACCCCGGCTATCACAACGCCTTTTGCATGCGATTTCAGGCTCGCTTGGAATAAATCGGGTGTCATGCCAGCATGCGTGTAAATAATATCCACTTTAGGCAGGGGGGTTTTTAGCTCTAAAAGAGAAAATTCGCTCTCTATGGTGTGTTTTCTTAAAGGCTGCATGTAATAGCGCACTTTACCATAATACACGCTCCCTATCGCACCGCTATTTAAGGCTTTAAAGGTGGAAGTGTGGGTGGTGTGCGTTTTAATTACTTCTCTAGCGCTAAAAATAGTATCGTCCATCACCACCAACACGCCCTTATTCGCGCTTTTTTCATCGATCGCCACGCTCACAGCATTATATAAATTCAAAGCCCCATCCGCACTCAAAGAAGCAGCGTTACGCATCGCTCCCACTAGCACGACCGGTTTTGTGGAGCGTAAAACCAAATTTAAAAAATACGCGCTCTCTTCTAAAGTGTCCGTTCCATGCGTGATGACCACGCCTTGAATACGGCTATTATCTAGCAACTCTTGGGCGCGTTTGGCGAGTTTGAACCATACCTCTTCATTCATGTCTTGTGAGCCGATGTTAGAAACCTGCTCCCCTTGAATGCGAGCGATCTTGTTGAGACTGGGGATAGCCTTCAAAAGCTCTTTGACACCCAATTCACCGCTCTTATAACTACCCAAGCTCGCATCAACGCTACTCCCTGCAATCGTCCCCCCTGTCGCTAATAAAGCAATGGTGGGTAAATTTTGAGCCATAACTTGCCCCTTCAAACAAAATAAGAGAATCAAAAATTTCAAAAACACTCTCATTATAGACTACCTTTTGAAATTTAAAAGATTTTATAGTATAGTGAATCGTTGTTAAAATAAATTTAAAAAGAGTTAATGGTGGATGCCTTTTTTCAAATTGTAGTGTTACTTTTTTCGCTTTTTTTAGGGGCAAGGCTAGGGGGCTTGGGAGTGGGCTATGCGGGGGGCTTAGGCGTGCTTGTTTTATGCTTATTTTTGGGGCTAAACCCGGGCAAAATCCCTTTTGATGTGATTTTAATCATCATGGCAGTCATTAGCGCTATCAGCGCGATGCAAAAAGCGGGGGGCTTAGATTATTTAGTCCAAATCGCTGAAAGAATTTTAAGGAAACACCCCAAGCAAATCAATTACCTCGCACCAAGCGTGGCGTATTTTTTAACGATACTAGCCGGCACTGGGCATACGGTTTTTTCCTTGATCCCGGTGATTGTGGAAGTGAGCCAGAGCCAAAACATCAAGCCCAAAGCGCCTTTAAGCTTGGCGGTTGTTTCTAGTCAAGTGGGCATTACCGCAAGCCCGGTGAGCGCAGCGGTGGTGTTTATGAGCGGTATTTTAGAGCCTTTAGGGGCAAATTACCTCACCCTTTTAATGGTTTGGATCCCTACGACTTTTTTAGCATGCATGCTCACGGCGTTTATTATGGGTTTTACTAATTTAAAGTTAGACAGCGATCCGCATTATTTAGAACGCTTGAAAGCGGGCAAAATTTCGCCCCCTATGATGAAAAAAGAAAAAGAAGCCTCAAAAAGCGCGAAATTATCGCTATGGATTTTTATCGGTGGGGTTGTAGCGATCGTTTTTTATGCGAGCGCGATTTCCAAAAATATCGCTTTGATTAACCCGGTGGTTTTAGGCAGAGATCAAGCGATCGTGTCTTTCATGTTGAGCGTGGCGACTCTCATTGCGCTTTTTTGTAAAATCAACGCTAATGAAATCGCCCATTCAAGCGTGTTTAAATCCGGCATGCAAGCGTGCGTGTGCGTGCTGGGCGTGGCGTGGTTAGGCGATACTTTTGTGAGCAATCATATAGATGAAATCAAGCGATACGCTTCTTTTTTGATCGCTGATTACCCGTTTTTATTAGCCGTAGCGCTTTTTTTGGCTTCCATGCTTTTGTATTCGCAAGCTGCCACCTCTAAAGCGCTCATCCCAAGCGTGATCACAGCCTTAGGCATTAGCGCTAATCATACCGAGCATTTGTATATTATCGTGGCTTCGTTTGCGAGCGTTTCGGCGTTGTTTGTGTTACCCACTTACCCCACTTTACTAGGAGCGATCGCTATGGATCATACCGGCACCACCAAAATGGGCCGTTATGTGTTTGATCATGCGTTTTTGATCCCTGGGGTTTTAGTCGTGTTTTTGAGCGTGGCGTTAGGGTTTGTTGTCGCACCGTTGGTTTTGTAGCTTTTATAACCAGCGATAAAAAGCTTGACGATTTTTCTAAACCCCCCTTAAAAAAGAGGGTTTAAAGCATTTAATAAGCAAACACATAATTGAGATACACGCTATAAAGCCTTCGGTATTCTAGCTTAGTGCCTAAAAAAGAATAGTAATTGGTGTTAATGGTGGGGATTTTAATGCCTAGTTCAATGCCATGTTGCGCGGAACGTTCGCTGTCTTTTTTCTTAGCTGTAGCGAGATTGGTTCTCAAGCCGAGATTGAACAAGAATTGGAAATTGGAAGTATTGACTTTCGCGCTGTAAGGGTTATTGAACGCGGTTAAATTCACGTATTGGGAATTAAGCCATGTAGTCCCTGCGAGTTGGATACCTCCAAAAAGACCCACGGAGAGCTTGTTGTTCTTTCTTGTGATGCTATCGTTGATAATATTCACTAACAAATCGCTCCCACCGCCATAAGTCCATATATCAGAAGACGAATTAAAAAAGCTGGATTTGATATAGCCGTGGTTGTAATCAAAGAAGCCATAATACCTTAACCCCCATCTTTTGCTTTCGCCAAAGAATTGCTTATAACCCACTTGCACGCCAAGCCCGTTCAAAGCGCCGTTATTGTTTTGAGAGCTGATCATTCCTATATTTTTAAAGGGGTTATTGCTCATCGCCGCTAAAGCTTGGTTAAGATTGGATTGCTGCTCTGGGTTGATTTGGTAGTTGTATTGGCCCGCTGTAGGATCTTTAGGCGACATAACGATGTTTGTTACATTGACCTTATTATGCGGGAGTTTAGAAATCTCTTCGCTCAAATTCTTAGCGTTGTTATAGGCGGTTACGATTTCTGTTTGATTGGATTTTAGGTTATAAACATCTCTAGCCACGCTTAAAGCCGAATCCAACCGGTTACCATAATAGCTCACATTGTTTTGAACCGCATTGATTTCTTTATTCAAATTCACATTCTGTCTGTAAGGGTTAGTAGGCGTTTTACCCAAATGCGGCACTTTCAAGTAAGCGTTCTCCAAATACTTAAGTTGGTCTTTAGGAATGGAATTAAAGAGATTGAAGATATTTGAAGCGTTAGAAAGGATTTGCTTTTGGTTTTGAGCTAAAGCGTAAATGTCTTTAGCAAATTCACGATTTGTTTGAGATCCTGTAGCTCGAGCTTGCAAGTTAGTAGATAGGGTGTGGTTGCTCTGAGTTAGTTTGAGCGCTTCTTGCAAGATAGGTAGCATCGCCTTGATGTTGTTAAACACCGCATAGTCGGTTACAGGACCAGTGGATGTGATAGCACCAGCACCACCGGCTTTGTTTGAAACACCTGCGATGACTATATTTTTCCACACCATAGAAACCTTGGTCTGTTCGATCAAATCCATAAGCTCTTGCGCGGTTTTAAGAGCTGTAGTCATGGAAGTTTTGTTTTCACTTGATTGATTGCTAGAACATTCTGATAAGGCACAGAGATTGCCTTGAGCTTTTTGGAGGTTTTCAGCAAGCGTTTTCATTTTATTATAAGTTTCTTGGCTCATAAAACATTGTTGTAATCCTGTGCAGTTCCCATCTTTATGGATTCTTCCAAGAGGAGAATTAGATCCATCATGCAAACCGGTCACATGAAAACTGAGAGTGTTCCCTGCATAAAGACTCCAAAAAGCCAATACTGAAGTGATAACAGCCTGCGTGGTGTTGTAGATGGGCGATGTTTCTTTGTTTGTGTGGTTGTTACTCGCAAAGCTTTTTAAATCGCTTAAAGCATTGTTGACAGCCTGAATGTTGTTCGCCGTTTGAATGCTTCGTTTTAACGAAGCCAGTTGGGCTAAAGATTGGCTTAATTGCTCATATTTGTCGTTCAAGTTTTTCAATTCGCCGGTGTTTTTGACCATTTGCACCGCTTCGCCGATTTGATAGCCCGCGCCTACAAAAAAGCCGTTGTCTTCAGCGTGCAAAAGCGATGAAGCGAGAGAGAGAGAGTAGAATTGTCTTTTTCATAAAAGTGTTCCTTAAAGTAATTTTTTTATTGTAAACATGAATAGAAATGAAAATTTATTTACAATATGTTTAACTTTACCATAAATTTATTGGATTTCAAAAAAAAAAGATTTTTGGGTGTTTTTTAACTATTTATCTTTGGAGTGTTAATTTTTGTAATAATGAAACCATCTTTTGAATTTTATCATCAGTATTTATAATAAGAACAGAATTTTGATAACGCTTAACAGAACGCATTTATCCCAAACGCCAAAAGCGTTTAGGATTTCTGCTTGAAGGGTTTGAAGCTTTGATAGAGAAAGCGGTGTGGTTTAAGCTTTAGTGCTTATCGCTGTGATCTTCATCATGGTGGTCATGGTCTTTATCGTCATGATCTTTGTCATGTTTTTTGCCATGCTTCTTGCCATGCTTATCGTGTTTGTGCTTTTTCCCATGCTTGCATGATCTCAACCCAAAATCATCATCCATGTCTTCCATGTTACCTTTTTTAAGCGCTTCTTTAACGGCTTTTTGGCGGGCTTCAAAATCCGCTACGGTCATTTTGTCTGTGTTTTTAACTGCATATTCATGCAGTTGTTTATGGAACGCCTTTCTCTTGTCTTCAGGCATCTTTTCCATGCGCTTTTTCAACTCTTTTGTGTAATCCACAATATCTTGCGGAGCGACAACGCCAGCCATTTTAGCCAAATCTTCATCGCTTGTTTTACTGAAATCTTTGGCGTTCAAAGCCACAAATAGCAACGCGCTAACAGAAAGTATTTTCAACGCTTTTTTCATTTTTTATCCTTTTAAATTAAATTTTATCTCACTTAGGAGAACAATGTTCGTCTTTTTTCTTAACAGCCCTACACCAAACTTTTCTCGTATCGCCGCTACAAACGCTCACATTAAGTCCTTTTGCCTTAATTTCTTCATCGCTCAAACCTTTGGTTTTTTCTTCTAATTCTTTACGCACCTCTTCACGCATTTTTTTGAAATCCTCTTCGCTCATTTTGGAAAGATTCTTCCTAGCGATCCGGCTGAAATTCGCGCGGAATTTCTTAGCATCCTCAGCGTTTAAAGCTTTAAGGCGTTTAGACACTTCCATGCGATAATCAATCGCTTCATTAGAAGGCAGAGTGCCTGCTAATTTTAAAAGTTCTTCGTTTTTGAATTGCGAAAAATCCCTAGCACCTAAAACCTGTAATCCAAGCAAAGCTAACAGGCAAAAAGCCAAACTCTTTCTCATTCCCAATCCCTTGTTGTCTAAATTTTTGCCGCATGACGACAGCAAATTTCAGTATTTTAGCATGTCAATTTTAATCCATTATTAAACCACTAAAAGTATCAAAATGGCATTTTGGTTATTATCTGTTCTCATTTAATCTTATTCATAGCGATCATAAAGGTCATTTTAAACCCTAAAATTTTAAAATATCGTTTTTGAGTTTTTAATGGTAGCGTTATGGTTTTGGCTTATTTTGAGTGAAAGGATTTTGAATAAAGATGTTTGTGGTTTTTATAGAAGGCTTTGGTTTAGCGATTTCTTTGTGCGCGGCTGTGGGGGCGCAATCCTTGTTTATTATAGAGCGAGGCATGGCTAGGAATTATGTGTTTTTGATTTGCGCTTTGTGTTTTATGTGCGATATTGTATTAATGAGCATGGGCGTGTTTGGCGTGGGGGCTTATTTTGCTAAAAACCTTTATTTGAGTTTGTTTTTGAATTTATTTGGAGCGGCTTTTACCGGATTTTACGCTTTTTTAGCTTTAAAAACCCTTTTTCAAACCTTTAAAAAGAAGCAAGTCCAAACCCCTAAAAAATTATCCTTAAAAAAGACCTTATTATTCACTTTAGGCGTTACCTTACTCAACCCTCAAGTGTATTTGGAAATGGTGTTTTTAATTGGCGCGAGTGCTTTGTCTTTTGATTTAGCGCAAAAATTTGTCTTTCTAGCTGGCACTTTATCGGCTGCCCTTTCTTGGCTTTTATTGTTATGCACCCTATCTTTACGCTATGGCTCTAAACTCTTAAACAACCAAAAAATCTTTATGGGCGTGAATCTCTTTGTAACCGCTATCATGGGAACGCTTAGCGTTACTTTATTTAGGGATTTTTTAGCGCTATTGAGCAAAACCTAAAAAGGGGCTAGTTTTAAGTCATTTTGCATTACAATACTCCTAAATGAGTTTTAAGGATTAGGATCAATGCAAGTTTTAGCGTTAAAATACCGCCCCAAACATTTTAGCGAGCTAGTCGGTCAAGAGAGCGTGGCTAAAACGCTTTCTTTAGCCCTAGACAACCAGCGTTTGGCTAACGCTTATTTATTCAGCGGGTTAAGAGGTTCAGGCAAAACCAGCTCTTCTAGGATTTTTGCTAGGGCTTTAATGTGTGAAACAGGGCCAAAGGCTGTGCCTTGCGATACTTGCATCCAATGCCAGAGCGCTTTAAACAACCACCACATAGATATTATAGAAATGGATGGGGCGTCTAATAGGGGGATTGATGATGTCCGTAATCTCATAGAGCAAACGCGCTACAAACCAAGCTTTGGGCGCTATAAAATCTTTATCATTGATGAAGTGCATATGTTCACCACCGAAGCGTTTAACGCGCTTTTAAAGACTTTAGAAGAGCCTCCTAGCCATGTGAAATTCCTTTTAGCGACAACGGACGCTTTGAAATTGCCAGCTACCATACTCAGTCGCACCCAGCATTTCAGGTTTAAAAAAATCCCTGAAAATTCCGTTATTTCTCATTTAAAAACCATTTTAGAAAAAGAACAAGTGAGCTATGAAACAAGTGCATTAGAAAAACTGGCTCACAGCGGGCAAGGGAGCTTGAGAGATACGATCACTCTTTTAGAGCAAGCCATCAATTATTGCGATAACGCTATCACAGAAAGCAAAGTGGCTGAAATGTTAGGAGCGATTGATCGGAGCGTTTTAGAAGATTTTTTTCAAAGCTTAATCAACCAAGATGAAGCGCGATTAAAAGAGCGTTATGCTATTTTAGAAAACTATGAAACCGAGAGCGTTTTAGAAGAAATGATGCTTTTTTTGAAAGCGAAATTATTAAGCCCTGATTCGTATTCTATCCTTTTGATAGAGCGCTTTTTTAAAATCATTATGAGTAGTCTCAGCCTTTTGAAAGAAGGGGCAAACGCTAGTTTTGTGCTGTTGTTATTGAAAATGAAATTCAAAGAAGCTTTAAAACTCAAAGCCCTAGACGATGCGATTTTGGAATTAGAGCAAAGTAAAGAAAGCGCTTTTCAGCCCTTAAATCAAAACGCTAACGCCCCTAAACAAGAATCTAAAGGCACAGAAAAAATAGAACAAGCAGAAAGGATAGAGGGAACAGAAAAAAGAGAAAAACTAGAAAAAAGAGAGAACGCAGAAGCCCTACAAACTCCAATGCTTTCAGCTAAAGATCGCATTTTTCACAACCTTTTCAAGAAAGTTCAAACATTGGTTTATGAGCGCAACTACGAATTAGGGGCGGTGTTTGAAAAAAATATCTGTTTCATTGATTTTGACAGCCGGACTAAAACCTTGACTTGGGAGTCTTTAGCCGCTGATAAGGATAAAGAGCTTTTAAGAGAGCGATTTAAAATCGTAAAAGGTATCGTTGATGGGGTTTTTGGTAAGGGCGAAAGTATCAAAATCGCTTTAAAAAATCATTTGGAAAATAAAAACGCTCCAGAAGAAACTAAAGAGTTTAAATTCCCCCCCTTAAAGCCCCAACCAATCACCGAAACGACGGCTGAAATGCAAGAAAACGATACTAAAGAAGCGGTTGGAAAAGCGCTTCAAACGAAAGAAAACGACACTAAAGAGGTTCAAGAAAAAGAGATTAAAGAAAACGAAACTAAAGAGACTAAAGAAGCCAAACCCAAAGAAGCCCCAACAGCGTTGCAAGAATTTATGGCTAACCACTCTGAGCTGATTGAAGAAATTAAGAGCGAGTTTGAAATCAAAAGCGTGGAATTGTTATGAGGGCGAATTTAGATGAGTTGGACAAAGTGGCGGCTGTAATTTTAAAAGATGATTTTAAGGGAGTGGTGCTTTTAAAGGGCGTTGTGGGGAGCGGTAAAACGACCTTAGTTCAGGCGTGCTTGAAACATTTGGGTTTAGACATTCAAGCGACTTCCCCAACCTTTAGCTTGATGCATGCTTATAGCGAGAGCGTGTTCCATTACGATTTTTACATGCGCGATTTAGAGGCTTGCTTGGAGCTTGGCATGTTGGAGTGCTTGTTAGAAAAGGGGATCCATTTTGTGGAATGGGGCGATGAAAAATTAGAAAAAATTTTAAAAAAATACGATTTAGCTATTAAGGTTGTGGAAATCAAAACCGAATCAACTAGCCGTTTTTATACGATAAAGATCGCTTAAAGGGTCGCTTGAATGGATATTTTAAAAGCAGAGCATTTAAACAAACAGATTAAAAAAACCAAAATCGTTTCAGATGTTTCTTTAGAAGTGAAAAGCGGCGAAGTGGTGGGGCTTTTAGGGCCTAATGGGGCGGGTAAAACCACCACCTTTTACATGATATGCGGGCTTTTGGAGCCTAGTGGGGGGAGCGTTTATTTAAACGATGTGAATTTAGCTAAATACCCCTTACACAAGCGTTCTAATTTAGGCATAGGCTACTTGCCCCAAGAATCCAGCATTTTTAAAGAATTGAGCGTGGAAGAGAATCTGGCCCTAGCGGGGGAGAGCACTTTTAAAAACTCTAAAGAGAGCGAAGAAAAAATGGAAAGCTTGTTAGACGCTTTCAATATCCAAGCCATAAGAGAGCGTAGGGGCATGAGCTTGAGTGGGGGAGAAAGAAGGCGTGTAGAAATCGCTAGGGCTTTAATAAAAAACCCTAAATTCGTGCTATTAGATGAGCCTTTTGCGGGCGTGGATCCGATCGCAGTGATTGACATTCAAAAAATCATTGAAAGCTTGATTGGATTAAATATCGGCGTGTTGATTACTGATCACAATGTGCGAGAGACTTTGAGCGTGTGCCATAGGGCGTATGTGATTAAAAGCGGCACGCTTTTAGCGAGCGGGAACGCTAATGAAATTTATGAAAACGCTTTGGTGCGTAAGTATTATTTAGGGGAAAATTTTAAGGTGTGAATATGGCGATCTTACGCACAAACCTTAGCCCTAAAAACAAATTAAACGCTACCTTAAAAGGGTGGCTCCCCATTTTACAAAGTGAGCTTGAAGATTTAGAAGAAGTGTTGAAACAAAACGCCCTAGATAACCCCTTAATCAAAATTGAAAACAAACGCATCAAAAATTTTAGCGATCGCTTTAGCGCTAAAAGTAGCAGCGATCATTTAGAAAATTTCGCAACCGCATCTAAAAGCCTTTTTGAAACTTTAGAGGCTCAAATCATTCCCCCCCTTTTTCCTACTGAAACCTCTCAAAAAATCGCTATGGATATTATCAGCGGGCTGGATAGTGAAGGGTATTTTGAAGAAAATATTGAAGAAAGGGCTAGAATTTTAGGGGTAGAGAGCGAAGTTTATGAAAAAGTGCGCAAGCGTTTTAGTTACCTTAATCCCGCTGGCATTGGCGCTAAAGATGTGAAAGAGAGCTTTTTATTCCAGTTAGAGAGTAGGGAATTAGACGATAATGAGCTTTATGAAGAAGCGCGAAAAATCATTTTAAATTTAGAAAAACACCATGAATTTTCTAAAGATTTTTATTACGAAAAGGCTTTAAAGATTTTAAAATCCTTTAAAAACCCCCCAGCCATTGAGTTTTTAGAAAAAGAAATAGAAGTCATTCCTGAGCTTTTTATTTTAGAAGTGGATAATGAAATGATTGTGCGTTTGAACGATGAGAGCTACCCGACGATCAGTTTAGAAGAAAATCGCTTTAAGGATAGCGGCTATTTAAAAGAAAAATTAAAAGAAGCCAAAGATTTGATTGACGCATTAAATTTGAGAAAAGCCACGATTTATAAAATCGGTCTGATGCTTTTAGAGTATCAATACGATTTTTTTAAGGGTAAAAAATTACGCCCTTTAAAGCTATTAGATTTAGCCAATGAGTTTAATCACTCTGTAAGCACGATTTCAAGGGCCATTTCTAATAAGTATTTGGCATGCGAAAGGGGGGTTTTCCCTATTAAACATTTCTTTAGCATCGCCTTAGACAACAGCGAGACTTCAAACGCTGTGATCAAAGACTATCTTTTAGAATTGATTAAAAATGAAGACAAAAAAGAGCCTTTGAGCGACGCTAAGATTTTAGAACTCATTGAAGAAAAATTCCATTTGAAAATGGTAAGAAGAACGATCACCAAATACCGCCAACTGCTCAACATCGCTTCTTCAAGCGAGAGGAAAAGGCTCTATTTGATGCGCGCTTGAAAACCATGATTTTAGGGCTTATTCTTATTGAGTATCATTTGCCCTTGTATGCGTGTGAGTTCAAACTCTTGGGATACTTTGGCGAGTTGGTATAAGCTTTCTGTATTGCGCGTGTCTAAAGCCTTAATGTAAGCCTCTTTTTGTTCTTTGGTGATCACAAATGGTATTAAGTTTTGCTCTAAAACGCTATAAAAGATTAGCATTCTGCCCACCCTACCAATTACCATCGCTAAAAGGGTGTATCCTTTCAAACAAAATGTGTTGTTCTAAAATAGCTTTTAGTTTTTCTTCTTTATCTTGTAAGGTCTTCATCTTATAATTGAGGTTATCGCACCATTCTTTCATAGCCATAGGCACTTGAAAATGGGGGGTCATTTCAAAACCAGCTCCTAAAATGGTATTATCAGTCGTTTTGAAAACCCCCTTATTAGGGAGTAAAAAATTCATTAAAATCCCATGCAACTCTCTTATAAAAAAGCTATCAACGCTTTGTCCTTTGTTCAGATTTTCTAACAGAAAGAAGAGCATGTTTTGATAGTTTTTCACTTCAAAGAAAGCTCTTTGGGGCATTTCTCTAGGAATGTATTCAGTGGTTAAAATACTTATAGTTTCAGCAAGGCTCAAAGGATTGTTTTCAATAGCAGTGCTATGATGAGCTGTGCGAGTGGTTAAATCCATAGCGTAATCGTTAAATTCTAATAATTCTTTATAGTTCATTATTTAAAATCCCTAAACAATTTCCCTAAATCCAAATCAAGCAGTTCTGTTTGGGATCGCAATTCTAAAAGGTTTTGAGCCCCTTTAATCAAATCGTTACTGGAAATGCCATGAGAAAGAGAGATTTGGGCTTCTAAAAACGCGCTCAAATGATCGCACACCTTTAAAAGCTCCCCACAAACCCCAAGATATTCATCGCTGTTATAAAGCGTGAATAATTCTTCAGCGTCTTTAGTGAAAACAATTTGATGAGACTTGTCTTTGTAGCGGTTTTTAAACTCGTTTTCGGTGAAATATTTCAAATCTTCTTGAACGCCCAGAGAAACAAAGGAATAGACTTTGTTTTGCATTTCTTTTTTTTCAATCTCTTTAATGCAATGATCAAGCCCTGCAACGCTTTGTTTGATGGGCGTGATAATGTCTCGGGTTAAAATCTCGGGTAAATCATGGAAAAGCCCGCCCAAAAAATGATTGATCCGCATGCTTTTACAAGCTTTTAAATCAAAGCTCAACAAATACCCCATAATCGCCACGCATAAGGTATGCCCTAAAACGCTAGTTTGTGGCACTCTTGGGGTCTGGCTCCAACGCTTTTGGAAACGCAACTGCCCAAACATGCTCACCAATTTTTTCAAATCTTCTTTTTCCCCAAAAAGCCCTTCAAACAAATGATCGTTATTGTGGAGTTGCTTGTCAATTTTATCTTTAATTTCTTTCACGCCATACATGTTGGGGTTAAAATGATAAATAATATCAAACTCCCACTTAGACGCATAAAAATGCGCGCTCTCTAAAATTTGAGTTTCTAAAATTTGGGGCCTGTGGCTTAAATACTCTTTGAGTTCCTCTAAAGAAAAATACGCACTGATTTCATCTTGCAAACTTTGCACGACATAAGAGGCTAATTCTTGGCTGTGCGTTTGTTGGAGGGCGTAAAAAATAGGGGGTTTAATATCGGTTAAAACCAAGCGCTCCAAAAATTCAAAGCAAAAGAACTTGATTAAAAGATCTAAATCTAAGTCATTACCCCTGTCTTTTAAATCTTTAGCGAGCAAATACGCAATCATCGCTTTATGGGCTTGCTTGTCTAATTCCACAAATTCCAAAGGGCATGCTTGGTCATTCCAGCGCCTAATGGACGCCCCCACAAACACACGCCTTAAAAATTTAGTTTTGAGTTTAGGGGCTTTTAGGGGTTTAATAGGATGAGCCGCATACATGACTTTCCTTTTTATACTATTTTGAATATTTAAAACTATGAGCTTATTAAGAAGTGTTGATTTTATTGCACAAGATTGAAAAATCTTAACGCACCACTATCAATACTAACTTAAATTTTATTATACGAAAAAAAGATAAAAATAAGGCTTTTATTTAAAAAAATATTATTTCTGTCATGGATTTCGCGCTTAATGGATTTTATACTCAAAACACCCATCCGTAATTAAAAAACACCTTAAAATGGCTAGCCCCTTCATTAAAAACAAAAGAGTTCGTGTAATCGCCACCACTAGAAACGACGCTAGCTTTTCTTTGGATTAAAGGGATGCTAATCCCTACAGAATATTTAGAATGCTTATAGCGGTAATTCAACCCAGTA